>JAYTQJ010000101.1:0-5204 GCA_043746775.1 Schlesneria sp. | reverse complement strand
GAGAACCGGGAGGGCGAGGCTCCTGCCGAGCTGCGAAGGCTCGAAAACACGGCTCGGCAGGAGCCTCGCCCTCCCAGAGTCATGATCTCGGATTACGCTCTCAATTGAAAAAGGCGATGGCCGTGCGATTCCTCTCCTGTTGGGCGCGTCCTCGTTGCGCTTGCCACAGTTCACCTGATAGATTGGCTGGCCAGTGCTTCCCTGCCCGAGCTGGAATGCGAAGAGGCTTCGAGACCACATGAGCAAACTTGCCAATTCATCAAGCTCATCAAGCGACAGGAACGCCGGGCATCCCATGTTCGCCCTCGGCATTGTCATCCTCGCGGCGTGCTTGGCCGTTGGACTCACCGTGAAAGCGGAAGAGTTGACTGAGCCGCCGATTTCGGAAACGGATCGTGAGTACTGGTCGTTTCGGCCGCTGGCTCGTCCGGAGGTTCCCGCATTGCAAACGATGGACGCGGCCAATCCGATCGACGTGTTTCTCGAACGGCGTCTGCGGGAGAAGGGGCTTGTTCCGTTGGGGCGAGCGGACAGGACCACGCTGCTGCGACGAGTGACGTTTGATTTGATTGGTCTTCCGCCGACTCCGCATGAGACCGCGTCGTTCCTCAATGACGCCGCGCCCGAGGCTTACGAGCGGGTTGTCGATCGGTTGCTCGCGTCGCCCGGTTACGGAGAACGGTGGGGACAGCACTGGCTCGATCTGGCCCGGTTCGCGGAGACCGACGGGTTTGAGTTCGATGCCGTGCGGCCGAATGCCTGGCGGTATCGCGACTGGGTGATCGACGCACTCAATCGCGACCTGCCGTATGACCAGTTCGTGCAGCAGCAGATCGCGGGGGACGAGTTGTGGCCCGACGATCCGCAGGCGGCCATCGCCACCGGGTTCCTGCTCTGCGGACCCGACATGCCCGACATCAACGATCAGGATGAACGGCGACACACGATCTTGAACGAGCTGACGGGAACAGTTGGCTCAGTCTTTCTCGGCCTGTCGGTCGGATGTGCTCAGTGCCACGATCACAAGATTGACCCGATCAGCCAGCCCGACTTCTATCGTCTGCGCGCCTTCTTCGATCGCGGTGACATGTTCAAAGATCATCCGATCGCCACGCCCGACGAGCGGACTGTGCATGAAGCGGCTCGCATGGTGACGGCTCCGCTGGAGAAGGAGCTGAAACAACTCGACGACGCGGCGCGGAAGCGGCTGCGTGAGCAGAATCCCGATTTGCAACCGACGGCCGCCGACTTGAAGGGAGCTTTGACCGAGGACGAGCGGACGCGGCGCGACGAGCTTGTGCCCGAGTTGGCTCGGCTGCCGAAGGTGCCCGAGTTGGCTCACGGTCGCGTGTTCAAAAACGGTGGCGAACGAACGTCGGTCGTGGCGATTCGAGGTGACTTCAAACGTCCCGGTGCCGAGGTGCAGCCAGCGTTTTTGAGAGTTGCTGATCGGGAGAAAGTAGAAGAAAAAGAAGTCGGGCGGGTCGCCCAACCTACGGGAGAGCGACTCACGCGATCCGATCTTGCGCGCTGGTTGACGCGGGCCGATCATCCGCTCGTTCCGCGTGTGATGGCCAATCGACTCTGGCAGTTTCATTTCGGAGAGGGACTGTGTCGTTCGCCGAGCGATTTCGGTTACAGCGGTTCAGATCCGTCTCATCCGGAATTGCTGGACTGGCTCGCGAGCGAACTGACTCGCGATGGTGGAGGTCTCAAGCGAATGCACCGCATGCTGATGACTTCGGCCGCTTATCAGCGAGCAGCTCGACCGGGGACGGATGATTCAGCGCGAGCGCGCTGGGCCGCGCTGCTGTCGGCCGATCCCGACAATCGGTGGTGCGGCCGGATGACGCCGCGTCGGTTGGAGGGCGAGGCAATTCGTGACGCGATACTGTCGGCGGCGGGAGTTCTCAGCGAACGTCAGGGCGGTCCCGGCGCGAGGCCACCGCTGCCAAAGGAGATGATCGCGACGTTACTGAAGAACCAGTGGACGGTCTCACCCGACGAAGAGGATCACCGGCGACGCAGCATCTACCTGATGGTTCGCCGCAACCTGCGCTATCCCTTGTTCGAGGTCTTCGATCGCCCCGACACCAACGCCACCTGCGCGAAGCGATCACGGTCAACGGTCGCGCCGCAGGCACTCGCGCTGTTGAACTCGGAACTCAGCCTGTCGCTGGCCGAAACGCTGGCGAGTCGCATCACGCGCGAAGCCACCGGTGCGGACCGGCACGTTGAGTTGGCCTTCCAACTGGTCTTGGGACGCCACCCGACCGGCGAAGAGCTGGCGTGGTCGAACGACTTCCTTCGAGAAGACTCTCGTCCGAATCAGGCAGACCGACGCAGCGCACTTCAACGACTCTGCCTAGCCCTTTTCAACGCGAACGAATTCTTGTACGTGGACTGACTGAAAGCGGGTTCGGCAACGACGCGGCAGGCAGCGCCATCGCCTTGTTGGGTCTGCGAAACCTGTAGGGTGGGACCAGCGGCGCTTCGTCGCGCCGGCCCACCATGATTTCTCGACCATTCCCAATGGTGGGCCGGCGCTCGAAGCGAGCTGGTCCCACCCTACTTCGGAAAGGGCGATGGCCCTGCGCGGCAGGTTCGTGTTAGCGGCGACAGGGTTGCGGGCCGATAAGATGGGAGTCGGTTCGCCTAGGACTTGTCCAGGAAATACGCCGTGTTTTGAACAACACCAACTCGAATCGCAAGTTTTGAAGTTGCACTCTTTTGTCTTTCCGCCCCAACGGGGCAGCCCTAAGTCAGCCCAGGGCAAGCGACCAACGGGAGCGCCGCCCTGGGTTTCGGTCGTCACAGAATCTCAAGCCCTGAAGGGGCGACCTTAAGTCCATCCACCGAATAGTGCCGCCCCTTCAGGGCTTGAGATTCACGGCAATTCGCCAACCCAGGGCATTGCCTTGGGCTGGCATAGTGTCGCCCCTTTGGGGCTGAAAACCCAAAGAGTGCAACTTCAAAACGCGTGAGCGAGGACGGATGTCGCTCGACTCTCGTCCTCGCTCACACTTCGGGTTGGTATTGTACTTGGGCAAGTTCTTACCCCTCGCTTGGTGATTCTTCTGATGCACACTTTCCGTCGAATGAACTGCCGCTGGAGTGGAACCGCGATGACTTCGTGGATGCTGGTCGGAGCCTGTTGCCTGACAATGTTCCTGTGCCCAGCGGCGGGAATTGCCGGTGAGGCTCAGCTCAAGAACGGCATGATTGTCAGCGGCAACATGTGGCTGCTCGACAAGCTGGCGGGACTCAAGGTTGGGAAGACGCAACTGCTGGCGATCAAGGATGCGGATCCGGTGCCGCGCAACATCGTGCTGATCGAGAGTGGCTGGCAAAAGGTGTACGTCCCGAGGCAGCAGATTCCGGACAACCAGATCGCCAACCAAATTCAGCTCAAGCCGTTGGCGTTCACGTTCAAGCATCAGCGGGTCAAGCCGCAGATCAACCTCGCGCAGTCCGGTTCGATCAGCTTCATGGATTCGTTCGATGAACACGGGCGGCGACGGTTCACGTTTGAAACTTCGCGCGGTGCGCAGGAGGTTTTTCAAGGGATCACGCAGATCGAGCCGGATCACATCGTGATCGAGGGCTTGAACTGTCACTGGAAGTCGGGGATGTCGCTGAAGGGGCTGCCGATCGAGACACTCGATGCGTTGCTCCGGAAGCAGGTCAAAGCGGACGACCCCGGCGCGCGACTCGGTCTCGTCGGCTTCTATCGGCAGGCCGAGTATTTCAAAGAGGCGTTTCAAGAACTCGACGCGATCGCCAAGGCGTTCCCCGACCAGCAGGGTCGGTGCGACATCGCGCGCACGGTGCTGGTCGATCAGTTTGGGCGCGAGGTCTTGCGCGAACTGGGACGACGCCGCGCGGCGGGCCAGCATCAGTTGGCCGAAAAGTACATCCAGACACTCTCACGACAGCAGCTCGGCGGCGCTGTCGCAGAGGACGTGCGAGTCTTCGTCGCGAGCTACGATCAGGCGCGGCAGTCCATCGAGAAAGTGAAGAGCCTGCTGATCGACTGGCAGGCAAAAGTGAAGCACGCGGAACTCGTCGCGCGCTTGCAGCCGCTGCGGTCCGAAATCAACGAGCAACTCAGCGTGGAGACGTTGCCTCGACTGGATGCGTTTCTCAAAGCGGAAGGGGACACGCAATTCACGCCCGAGCAACACTTGGCACTCGCGTATTCGGGCTGGGTCGTGGGACCGGCCAATGCGGTGACGGACCTCGATCAAGCCGTCCGCTTCTGGGACGCGCGATTCACGATGCTCGAATACGTTCGCGCCGACAGCGTGCAGGAATGGGAGCGGCTGTCCCAGCAATTGCGGCGGGTCGAGGGCGTTGGCCCGAAAGTGGTGCTGCAACTCGCGCAGCAGTTGCCTCCCTCGCTCGATGCCGACGGGATCGAGCCGGGTGAACTCCATCGCGTCCTCGTCACTCCCGAGGGCCGGGTTCCCGAAGTCGCGTACTCGGTGCTGCTACCGCCCGAGTACTCGCCGCACCACAACTATCCGATGTTGATCTCGCTCCGTTCGCGCGGTCGCACCAACGACGAACTGCTGCGCTGGTGGGGCGGTCAGCTCGACAAACCGGGGCCGTCGATGAAGCGCGGTTACATCGTGATCGCTCCCGAATACACCGATGACCAGCAGGCCGAGTACACGTACAGTGCCACCACGCACCAGATCGTGATCGACTCCCTGCGCGATGCCCGTCGGCGGTTCAGCGTCGATGCCGACCGCGTCTTCCTCTCCGGGCATGGCATGGGAGCCGACGCGGCCTTCGATCTCGGGATGTCTCACCCCGATGAGTTTGCGGGCGTGATCCCAATCGGTGGGAACTGTCTGCATTACCCCAAGGCCGTCTATGAGAATGGCCGCCACACGGCGTGGTATGTCATCGGTCGCGGCTTCGACGGTGGCGATCAGCGCGACATCACCAATGACTTCGTGTTCGACAACATTTTCAAACGCGGTGCCCAGTTCGACTTCATGCTGGTCGAATACCTCGGGCGCGGCATCGACGGATACGTCGAAGAGATTCCGAAGTTGTTCGATTGGATGGACCTGCACCGGCGTCCTGCCATACCGACCGGCATCAACGTCCAGACGATCCGCAAAACGGACAATCGGTTCTTCTGGGTGACAGCCCTCGATCTGCCACGCACCACCATCCTGCCGCCGCCACCGGGC
>JAYTQJ010000100.1:0-12210 GCA_043746775.1 Schlesneria sp. | reverse complement strand
GGCGAAGCCAATCACACCGAGGCTCAGCATCAACGAGGCGGCTGTCAGGCTGAAATACAAACGGCGCATGCTCACTCCAACTTTAGTCATGGGATCGGGATCACGAAGGCCACGGTCCACTGCGAACAGAGACCGTTCGGCTCGCCTGTGCGGGAGACCTCGAAAAGTGAGGTGGCTTCCGTCAGCGCGGCCCGAGTCAGTCATCGGGCAGACTAGGCGGCGGGGATGGTACTGGAGCCTCCGCAGCGATGCAATTTACGCAGACCACGTTCGCAGATCAGCCGTGCCGAAGGGCGGCTCAATCACAACTTGAGAGCCATCGACAACGTGCGAGACGATCCCGCGGAACCGCAATTACGGCTTGGGTTCTGGAGGGGCTGCGGCACCCGGCGCATTGGCCGTAACCCACGCCTCCAACGCTTGGAGTTGAGCGGCCGTCAGCCGTCCCCCCTTGAGGATCGTGGCGCACAGCGGAGTGATGTGGGCACTGGCGGCCTTGGCTCCACCGGCGACGGCGGGATTGTTCAGCAGCCCCGCCTTGTTCGCTTTCGTCACGTCCTTCTCGTTGGCATCCACCGACCAAAAGGCGAGGTAAGTCTTCCAGAAAGCGGACTTCCATTGAGGATCGGCAGGAGCCTGCTGAGCCGCCTTGGCAAGTTGCAGCGCCATCTCACCCACAGCGAATACCACTGACGCGGGATTGGATGCGGGGGGAAGCGGGACACGGCCCAGAGCCTTCGCAGCCTCAGTCCGAACGGTCCACGATCGCTTGGGATCGCTGACCACTTTTTTCAGAGCCGTCACCACGATCGGTTGCTTGAGTTGATCGAGCGCGGCGGAACCCAGCGTTCCGACGAGCCTCAATTCGTACCAACCCTCCGAGGGGTGATCGGCCGCTTTGACCCTGTCCAATTCCGAGATCACCGCTTCGGCGATCTTGGTTCGCTCAAGCACATTGGGCGTGCCATTTTTCAGGATTCGCGTCAAGCCGTTGACGGCCGCGATCTTCACCGACACGTCTTGTTTCGGGTCGAGAATCGCCTTCACGAAAGTGTCGAACACGGGTGTGAACGCTTCGGTCGCAATCCCTTTTGTGGAATCACCGACAACCAACTCCAACTCGCCCATCAGCACGACGACTTGAATCCGCACGTGGAGGTTGTTCTCCAAGAGCGGCGCGGCCTGCTTGACGAACTCCAGCATCAAGTTCCGGCGGAATTCCGTGATCGCGGCGGGCTTCAATTCCTTCGCGGCAGAACCGGCTCCATTCAGATCGCGCCGCAGATTGTTTCTGAGCGCGGTGATGAAGTACGGCCCCTTCTTGGCGTTCACGGCCTGAAAGTTTTCCTTGAGCGTCATCTGCGCAAGGCGATACCGAATGCCTGCTTTGATGACGGCTTTACTCGCATCGTCCGACTGAGCTTTGTTGAGGACACCTTGAAATTTGCCGTCCTCTTTCTTCAGCTTCTCCAACTCATCCGGCAATGCGATCGGCATGTCGAGTTCAAGGAGCGGATTCCGGTCCTTGGGCGGCGTGTAGTTGGGCGGCAATGCTTCCGGGTCAATCACAAGCGGCGCTGCGGGACCTTTCGGGACGGCCGGTTTTGCACCGGCACCACCAGCGGGCTTGCCCTTCGGCTTGGCGGCTTGGCTCCATGCGACATCTGTCGCCACGAGACCGCACAGCAGGGCCAGCAACGCGCCGCACAACCAACCCGGAAGCGCAGCTCGACGCCGCACGATCCGCATCTCAATCACGCTCGTGTCTCGCACGGGGCCATCCCTTTTTGTCACGAATCCGTGTTGTGTTTGAGGTTCCGCAGGCATGGGACAGATGTGTGTTCCGGCAGTTCTCATTGAGATTAAGACTGGCTCAAGATTGGCGTGCGGCAACAAGGTCGCAAACACTACACGCCGATTCCGGGTTTTGCCACCCGACAAGCAGGTTTCCCAACACTTCATTGAGACGCGGTTGAACCGCTCCAGAACGTTCGGAACTTTCGCCCGTCTGCTTGATGGATTGCCAACCTCTTCAATTCGTTTGCCGGGTGTTCCGCTCGTCACGCGGAGTGACCGCGAGGCAGAAGCGGGACCAGCCATTGGGGCGTTGCTGGCGGGGCGTTCAAAACACAAATTGGGCCGACCACTTCCCTTCGACGCGACCACAGGTCAAAACTGCGCGATGCGCCGGCTCCCGGAGTTACTCGGTCCCGTAAGTCCCAGCCAATGAGAAGTTCTGTCGCCGTGCTGCACGCTCTGTTTATCGGGCCGCTGCTGAATGCAACGATCCCCCGCATCGTGCTGGCTGTTAAGAGACAGGTACCTTGCGCGGCGAAACGAGCGAGTGTCTCGCTTTTCACTGGTTTCACTCGGCCTAGCACGGACCTAATGACGACACGCCACAACCGGAACCACTCATGACCATGCCGCTGCTCAACCGAACGTTCCTCCTGCTCTGCCTCCTCGCGCCGTTCAGCCTCAGCGCGGCCGAGCCATCCGCAGCGCCGGAACCACCCGAGTGGATCAGACCCGTGTTCGATCGGGGTCTGACGAAGCTCGAATTCTACGACCCGATCAAGAAGCCACAGAAGTTTCCCGGCTGGACCAACTACAAGTTTGAACTCAACTACCACTTTACCTACGAGTACGGCATTCGCGAGACCGCCCAGAAAGGGTCGTCGAAGAAAAAAATCGTGGTCACGATCGTCCCCAAATTCACAATGATCGAGCTGCCCGTGCGGCATCAAATTCTGTTGCCTGAGCGGTACGACACGCCGCGCGTTTGGGACACGTCACTAGCGCTGCATGAACTCGAACACGTTGCCATCTCGGCACATCATCGAGTCGCGCTGCTGGCGGAACATCTGCTGAAGAAGATTCAAAAGATCGAGCGGACGATCGACACGCCGAGCCAGATCACCGACGACTGGGTCAAAAAGTTGATTGATGAACTGATCACGCCTCGCCGCGAAGCGATCGACGCGCTGTTCGCTTCCAACAACCGGCACCTCGACAAACTAACCGGCCACGGTGCGAAGCCGCTTGCCGACCGCGACGCCTTCTTCACGCAGATGTATCTCAAAGAGAACCTCGACGAGATGAAGTTCCCGTTCCTGACCGAGGCCCTCGATCTCTTGAACCACCGCAGCTACCAAAGCGCCCGCTGGGAATCACCGCCGCAGCATCTTCCGAATCGACAGACACCACCCGAGCCACCATGATGCTCGCGACTGCTTCCGCTTCAGTTCCTGTGGCCGTTCGGCCGGAGATCGTGCTTCCATGAAACCGATTCCTCGCGATGCCTCGCCGCCTGAAAAACGTGTCTCTCCACCAGCCGCTTCGCTCAACGAGTTCACACCGCGCGAACGTTGGTTCGTGCGCGGACTGATCGCGCTGGCGGTCACGATCATCGCGGCCGGACTCTGGCAGACGATCGGTCGCGACGCCGTGTTGGCCGCGCGACGCCTGCCGGTTTTTCGTCGCGTCGTGTCGCTGCCCAACTCGAACATCGAGGTTGCGACGAACCGAGAGGAATCTCGAACGGCATCGCCCCACTCGCCCGCGATGCAGTCCGCGTCCTCGGGTTTGACCGGCTTGCCCTCCACATCGCGTTCCTTTGACGAGCGTGTGGCGTTGAATACCGTCGTTCGGTCCGCCGCGAACGCTGTGGCTGTCGGGGACGAGGCGAAGCCGTTGGCCGACCTGCCACTCGTTGCGAAGGACGCCGCTCCCTCTGACAACCCGGTCCCGCGCGACAAGCCCGCGATGTCCGACAAGCCGGGCACAGTCGATGCCGTCTCGGTCGATCTCCTACAAGCGGCGGCTCAATTGGTGAGCCTCGGCTGGCAGGACTTCGCCTATCCCGCAACGTGGTCCGCGCCGGAAACGTCGAAGCCGCGCATGCTTTACAACAGCCATCGCAGCAGCCTCCTGAACGCGATCACGCGCCCCAAGCCCTCCGCGCTCTCGTTGACTCAATTGAGGAAGGACTACACGGCCGCGCGCGAACAGTTCCACGATGACCCTCGTTTGGAATACGGCTTCGGTCTCGCGCTGTGGCATCACGGCGAACGCTCCGAAGCGCTCGAAGTCTTTCAAACGGCGGCGCGGCTCGAGGGAACGCCGTTCCTTCCCGCAGCCCTCGCCGTCGGTTGGGGACGCCTGCTGAATGGTGAAGAGCGGCGAGGACTCGATCAGTTGTCACACGTCGCCAAACTGATCGGCAGTTCCTCGGATACGACCTCGAACGAACTTGCTCCCCTCGCCCCGGCGGGCACCGCCGCTTCGGTGGTCCGGGGAGAGGGGCCGGGGGTGAGGGGTTCTTCGATAGGCACCAAGCCCGTCTATCCGACCGAACCGCAGCGCGAGTACGCAGCCTTGTGTCTCGGTCGAGCCTTCGGTTTTCTGACCGGTCCCGGCCGGACCTCGGAGCTGGGTGAGGCCGCAGACTTAACCGCCCGCAACGTGCGAGACCGCCTGCCAGCCAACCTGCTCAACGAATTTGAACTGGGCTTCGCTCAAGTCGGTCAACGCCAGTCGGATCTCTTGCAGTTCGCGTCGCTTCCCGAGAACGCTCTCGCGACCGAACACCGCCAGCAAAGCGACGAGTTGCAGTCTCGCATCGACACGGTGCGCGAAGAGATGCAGCAGGCCCGTGATGAACTGGCACGAGACCACCTGTCGTACCTGACCACCGTCACCAAATACGTGACCGACACGCTGAAAGCCCGCGCCGAGTCCTCGAAGCTGAACCCGTTGGCTCAAAAGCTGAAGGCTTCCATCATGCAGCTCTATCGGCCTCAGCCGCATGTCGTCATGCGATCGCCCTCGGGAGAATTGGTCCCGGTCAGTTCGAGTACCTCGACCTCAACGGGTTCGAGAACGAGCCGGACAACATCGCTCGGATCGAGTTCCTCATCGTCGCGAAGTTCCTCGCGCAACGGCCAGAACTCGCGCGGCAACACCAACAGCCGGCCGCAGATTTTTCTGATGCCCGAGACCACCGAAGAACGTGCGGCCCGAGTGGCCAAGCTGGAAAAGGCTCGCACCGAACTGAAGCGGATCCAAACCGAATTGGCCACCTTGCGCGAGCGGCACAAAACACTGCTCGACCAAAAGCACCAAGCCGAAGCCGACCAAAAAGCCGAGACCAAAGAACAACAACAAGCTCAAGCCGACCGCCGCCGCGAACAACGCGATCTGGAACGGAAGCTGAAGGAACTCAACACGGCCCTCCGCCAAATGCAAAGCCTGCACAACTCGCTCGACACCGTCGCCGCCTACGTCCCGTGGACCACCCCCGTCGAAGGTGAAGCCCTCCGCCAAGCCCTCACCAAGAAACCCGACCCCGCAGCCAACTCATCAGCCAAGCAGTGATCTCCGTAGCCGTAGGGTGCGTGAAGTCTTCGCAACGCACCGTCAATGAAGTAAGTGGCTGTGCTTTACTACTCCGGAGAGTTCGCTCGGGCTTCACTGTACTCATCTTTCTGCCTCTCTCTTTCTGTCTCCCCGCTTCAGCCTCGCAGGAAGAAGTAGACAGAAAGAGAGAGAGGCAGAAAGATGACCGAGCGAAGAGTCGGAGCGGGATGGGGAAGTCTGCCGATCCCGCCAATCAGGGTGTCGGTCTGAAAACGGAGCCACGCACCCGACTGCCAATTCTCGGACGTAGTAAACGCACCGCCCCTGAGTGAAGTCGTTGTGAGCGATGTTCGACCGGTGCGTTCCGAAGACTTCACGCACCCTACTCCTGCACAAACATGGAAAGACCACGCGAAATGAGAACCCGCATGTTGTCGATTGTGGCCCTGCTGATCTTCCACTCGTGCGTGGCCTGCGCCGCGGAGCTAACGAAGCCGGTGAAAGTTTTTATTCTTGCCGGGCAGTCCAACATGGAGGGACAGGCGGTCGCGGACCTGGATGGGAAGGACTACAACGACGGCAAGGGGACGTTGAAGTTCCTGCTGAAGGATGCGAAGCAGGCTCCGCTCTTCAAACACCTCGTCGGCGATAACGGCGAGTGGACCGTGCGCGATGATGTCTGGGTGCATTACCAGATGGAGCGAGGTCCGTTGAAAGCCGGTTCGTTGGGGTTGGGCTTCAATCCGTATGGCAAACATCACTTCGGTCCCGAGTTGCAATTCGGCCACGTCCTCGGCGATCACTTCGACAACCCAGTTCTGCTGATCAAGACGGCGTGGGGCGGCAAGAGCCTCTTCAAGGACTTTCGACCGCCGTCATCAGGAGGCGAGGTCGGGCCGTACTACACGAAGATGATCGCGCAGGTGCGCGACGCACTGACCCATCTCAAACGTGACTTCCCCGGCTACGACGGTGGCGGTCATGAGCTGGCCGGTTTCGTCTGGTATCAAGGCTGGAACGACGGCGTCGATCCGAAGCATGCGATCCCCGAGTACGAACAGAATCTGGTCAATCTCATCCACGATGTTCGCCAAGAATTCAACGCTCCGAAGCTGCCCGTCGTTGTCGGCGAACTGACCGGCGCATGGGTCAACGCTCCCGGAGAATGGACGACGCTGCGGAACGCTCAGAGGAAGGGAGCCGAGCGAGCGGAGTTCCACGGCTCGGTCCTGTTCGTCGAGACGCACGACTTTGTTCGCCTCCCCCAAGACTCACCCAATCCCGGCCACGGGCATCACGAATTTGGCAACGCCGAAACGTACTTCCTCGTCGGCGATGCCTTGGGAAAAGGAATGAAGCAACTGCTCTCGCCCAACCCCAGTGAAGACTCGGCGCAGTCCACACCACCCAAAGAACAGCCCGAGCTTCCTCAACCGACATCGCGCACCGTGAAGGAACTCGAAGGCTGGACGATCCGCGTCGATGACCGGTTGCTCGGCGAGACACCCGATGCGGCGCTCGGCACGCGGGCGCTGCGGTTTCTCGAAGCGAAGCTCGTCGAAATCAAAGCGGTCGTCCCGGCCGAGCGGCTCAAGGACTTGCAGTCGGTGACGATCGTGATGGACCTCAACTGCGGCAAGCTCGGTTCGATGCAATATCACCCGAGTGCCGGCTGGCTGAAAGCGAACGGGTACGAGGCGGACCTCGCGCAATGCGTTCACCTCCCGCGCGCCGCCGACCTGCCAACTCGTCGCAACATCAACGAGCAACCGTGGGTGATCCTGCACGAATTGGCTCACGCCTTCCACGATCAGAAGCTGGGCTTTGATGAGCCGCGCATCAAGGCGGCCCAGACGCAGTTCAAACAAAGCGGCCACGGCGACGCCACGCTGCTCTACAACGGCAAACGTGTGAAGCACTATGCCCTGACAAACCAGATGGAATTCTTCGCCGAGATGACCGAAGCCTTCTTCGGCACCAACGACTTCTACCCCTTCAACCGCGCCGAACTCCAAGAAGCCGAACCGGAACTCTTCCAACTCCTCACAGAGATCTGGACCAATTCCGTGAAGGCATCGCCTTAAAAGATGTTCATCCGAGGTGGTCGAGAGGATTGGTGATTCATGACGGACGAATGAAGCCCGTGACCGCCGTCAGTTGGACCATCGAGCATCGCGCCGTGTTCGACTTCCTGTTGCACCCGTCCTGTCTCGACGTGACCGATCCCGAGTTCCGCACGATCGACCTGATCTGCGACCTCGTCCACAAATCCCCCGATAAAGCCGAGATCGCCAACCTCGACCGCATCGCCCGCCGCGTTGCCGAATCGGCGAAGAGCAAGTGAGACATAGCTCGTTCAGAAGCCGATATTACTTCTGCGTGCCGTCCGCGATGTTGTTAGTCTGGTCCAAATTCCGCATCCAATTCTCGGCGTGATTGCTCGTCTTGTGCCTTCTTGAGAATGTTTTGAATTGCCTTCGGGCTTTTGAGTTGGTCAGCCAAGACAAGTGGCGTCTGGTCATCGCGATTGGTGAACCTCAAGGAGGCATCATTCTCGATAAGGAATCGAATCACTGCGACGAATCGTTTGGGGTCTCCGTACAAGCTCGATTTGTGTCCCCACGATTTGTGTATAAAGCTCTCCATTGAGACTGCCACATGCAGGGGTGTCTGACCTTTCAAGTCAGCGGCATTCACATCGAGTCCGGCTTTGAGCAGAATCTTGACAGATTCCAGATTGCCTTCGCCGACGGCGTAGTGCAGGGCTGTGGCTTCATCACCAATGATCCAGATACCTGATCGCCCGCCTCTCCAGGTAATTCGACGACGGAGATTTGCACCCGCCTCAACCAACAACTTCACCACCTTCGGGTGATTGATTGCGTCGTGCAGAATCGGATACCCGATCCCATGCTCAAAGTCGTCCGGATCGGCTTTGTGTTCCAGTAGGAGTTTGCAAATCGCATCACGCCCATAATGGGCGGCAATGCGAAGGGGAGCCGTCGAAGGTCCATCTCGTTTATTGACCCAACTATCATCTTTTTCGAGTTCGCGCTTGATGTGATCAACATCGTCGAGACAAATTGCCACGCGGATGGTGTACTCGGCCCCTGCGGCACGCAGTTTATCCACGACCATACGCCACTTGGCGGGTCTTTTCTTCAGATGAGCCCATTCGGAAACCATGTGTTCAAGGGGCGTCAGTCCGGCCGCGCGATCACGAATGTCGAGCTTAGGCTTACGAACAAGCAGCAGATCGAGGATTTCAACGTCCTCGGCAAAGTAGATCGCTGTGAATCCATTCTCGATGGCTTCGTTGATGTCGAGTTCTAACCCAAGCAGAACCTTGACTCGCTCCACATCGCCATCGCGGACAGCGTCACATAATGAGCTGCCGTTTCCGAAGACGGGGTGGCTAATCGCGACCATCAAGATGACGACGATTCCAATGTGCCATTTGGAAAACATGACATCACCTCAATCGGTAGTTGTGTAGAGCCGGCTCACCGGGCAATTCGGCGGGTCTGAAGTTGCGAGACGAATACCTCATGTTCGGGCGAGACCAGTCCGGCGTTGAGGACTTCCAAGACGCGACGCAGATCGCCCGCCAACAACGCGGCGGGATCGAGCCACAGGCCGGGGAAGACTTCGCTGCGGAGCAAGCCATCGGCACCCGTTGCCAGCGGTTCGTAGCGGCCGCCGCGATGGATGAACCAGTCCAAGGCGGCGTCTTCGGTGCGCCAGACGAAGTACTCGCGCACGCCGTTGCGGCGGTAGGCTTCTAGTTTGTCGTGCAGATCGTAGCTGGCACTGCTGCCGGCGATCTCACCCACCCATTCGGGGGCGAGGGCCACGTACCCGTCTTCGTTGCGCGACTGTCCGCCAAACTCGGGCAGGATGCGCAGGCTGGCATCCGGCTGCGGCTCATTGTCCCAATCGAGTCGCACCGTCGCGTTGTCGGAAGTTTGGACTCCCGGTGTGCCAGCTTCGTAAACACACAACCAAGTGACAACTCGGGCGTGAGGAACTCCATGCAACTCGTTGCGAACGGGTGAGGCCACGTGGACTACTCCTTCGATCAGTTCCGCTTTGATGGACTCGGGAGTTTCGAGGTAGCGACACTCAAACTCGTCGCGCGACAGCCGGTCGCCGTCGCGCAGCAATGGTTTGACTTGTAGAGACGCGCCGCGAAGAAATGGCCGCTCCGGTCGTGGTGCCGGTGGTTCCAGAATGACAGTGGCCATCAGTGTTCTCCTCACAGAAGCGGCTATCGCCGCAGAACCCCATGCACGCAAGGTCACTCTATCGAGGTAGAGACATCGCTGTGAAGACTGGAGCGAGGATGGCTCCTGAGGAACTCCCCTTTGGAGTGCGGCGGCTCGACGCCGCTTTTGGATTTTTGTTTTTCGTCTTTCGACATCCGCAGTGGCAAAAGAGAAAGAGAGAAACAAAAGCGGAGTCGAGCCTCCGCACTCCCAAAGTCGGTGGCACCTGTCTCTGATCCCAGTTCCTCCCCAACGAGTGTCCCCGATGGGCACGGGACAACTACTTTGAAGGCAATCTCAAAACGTGACTCATTCTGGACCGCGTTCGCAAACGAAGGACTCTCAGGCGTAGTCAATGCACAGCTAGCGCAGCACTTCAAACAGATTGCTGCGGCCGTCGGTCCAGACGAGCGGCTGTTTGCGTGACACGGCGAAGGGCAGGACTTCACTCGGGTCCAACTGAATGGCGTCCAGCGTCGCGCGGTCGCGGCTGAGGAACGTCCAGAAGGCGGCTTGAGTCGCGGACTCGTGACGTTGGCGATTGACGAGCGTGGAGACGGAGAGCTTCGTTTCTTGGGCCAGTCCGGCCAGCAGTGGCCTGAGGTCGAAGTGCAGGTTGGAAATGTGACAGGCCAGAATGCCGTTCGGTTTGAGATGCCGCTGATAAACGGCGAGGGCTTCCAGCGTGAGCAAGTGCGCGGGGATGGCATCGCCCGAGAAGGCATCGACGACGAGGACATCGAACTGTTGGTCGTCCTCCAGTTCGAGCATTAGCCGCGCGTCGCCCGACACGATGTCCGTCTTCCCGTGGCACGCGTTCAGAAACGTGAAGTGTTTTTGGGCGAGTCCGATCACGTCTGGATTGATCTCATAAAAACGGAAGCGGTCGCCGGAACGGGCATACGTGGCGAGCGTGCCGATGCCGAGTCCGATCACGCCGACATGACGTAGCTGATCGACGGAGCCGCCGCGCAGCAACCGTCCGATCCCGGTGGACTCACCGTAGTACGAGGTCGGGACGAGTCGCCGGTCGTCCGCTTGAAACTGCGTACCGTGAACGATTCGGCCGTGAACCATGTCCTTCACTTGTTCGCCGTGCGTGGTCTCTCGCGCTTCGACTTTCAGCACGCCGTAAAAGTTGCGACTCACCGCGATCGCTCCTTCGGCAAATCGATCGACTTGCGAGAGAACGGCCATCGCCACTCCCAACACGATCACCGTGCCCCAGCCGCGCGTCAGTGACGGCGGAGCGGTGGCGGCATTCGGAGCACGGAGCATCAACAACTTCATCGAGAGGAGCGCGAACGCCAGCAGACCGAGTTGCAGTTCGTAGTACGACGCAAACAAGAACGGGCACGCGAGACAGACAAACAGACCTCCGCCCGCTCCGCCCGCTGAGATTGTCAGGTAGTACGTCGTCAGGTGTCGCGGATGCGGCTTCAGCGACACCAACTCACCGTGACAGACCATGCAGATACAGAACATCGTCGCGAAGTAGACGACGACCTGCGTGAAGATCCCCGTCATCGAGCCTTGCCCCAACACGTACAACACGGCCAGGCAACCGATCCCCGCCGCGATGGCGAACGGACGGCGGACGTACCAGCGATCACTGTCGAAGCAGAGGATGAACGTCAGCAGGTACAACGCCAGCGGCAGCACCCACAGGAACGGGATCACGGCGACATCGAGACAGACTTGGTTCGTTGTGGCGAGCAGCATCACGGACGCGGTCATCGACAGGCCGAACCACAGTCCCAGCGATTGCCGCGTGGGGACTTCGTCTCGCTCGGCTTGAGTCTCGGGCGTGACCAGCGCGAGACTGGCGAGCGTCACGGGAGTTGCTCGTTGCCACATCCAAACAGCTCCTGTCGCACACAGCAGCGCGAAGCCACAAAAGAGCAGCGACCACAGCGTCGATTGCGTCGTCGTGGCAAAGCTCGGTTCGACGATGAACGGGTACGAGACCAAGGCCAACAACGAACCGATGTTCGACAGGGCGTAGAGCCGGTACGGCGAATGATGCTCATGCGTTCGGCTGAACCACCCCTGCACGAGCGGTCCCGTCGAAGAGAGGATGAAGTACGGCAGCCCGACGCTGGAGATCGTCAGCAACATGATTCGCCACGCGGCACCATCGCCGCTCGTCGGCTTCCACGATGGATCGGGCGTGATCGGCAACGAGAGCAAAGCCAGCAGCAACAACGTCAAATGGAGATAGCCCTGCTGGCGCGGCGTCAGATAACGCGTCGTCAGGTGGGCATAGGCATAGCCGCCGAACAGCAACACCTGAAACACCAACATGCACGTCGTCCAGACGGCCGGACTCCCGCCGAACCACGGCAGGATGTACTTGCCAATCAACGGCTGGACTTGAAACAGCAGAAAGGCACTCGTGAAGATCGTCGCCGCGTAAACGGCGGCCAAACTGCGCGAACCGGTGGTCATCGACATGCCTTCCCTTTGACGGACTTCTCTACAAGCCGGGTTCGCAGATTTGACGTTTCCGACAAAAGTCAAAATCAGGTGAGCCGGGCGGCGTAAGCCCCCGGATTCTTAGTTGCAATCACAAAAGTCCGGGGGCTTA
>JAYTQJ010000099.1:0-12219 GCA_043746775.1 Schlesneria sp. | reverse complement strand
AAAAATGAACTTTGAACCACCTGACCCCTGATCGTTCGTTCGGCAGCAACTCTCGGAAGCTGAAAATGCACAGCCCCTAAGCCGGATTTCCGCCACTTCGACTCACCTTGCATGGCCTGTGGACTGCCAGTAGCCTCACGCAACGGAATCAGCCGATACAAAAGGTTGACCAGTACTTAATAAGGGGAGTCCGTCATGGAACACCGCCCGCTCGTTCATCCTCGTGTCTCGCGCCGCACGGCACTGCAAGCGGGCAGCGTTGGCTTGTTGGGACTCGGGTCGAATCATGTGGCCGCGTTGCGTGAGGCCGCTGCCGCGCCGGTCGTTTCGACTCCGCCTCGGTCGGTGATTTACATTTTTCTCTCGGGCGGACTGAGTCAGCACGACAGCTTCGATCCCAAGCCGCTGGCTCCCGACAACATTCGGGGTGAGTTCCATTCCATCGCGACGAAAACGCCGGGCCTCGATATTTGCGAGCATCTGCCGAAGCTCGCGCAACGCAGTCATCTTTGGTCGCTAGTCCGATCGCTGACGCATCCCACGAACGACCATTCGCTGGGCCATCACATCATGCTGACGGGGCGAACCGAAACTCCGCCCGCTTTCAATCCATCACTGCCTCGGCCGCAAGACTGGCCGTCGATCGCGTCCGTGGTGGGGGGAGTCACGAAACCTCGCAACAACTTGCCACCGGCAGCAGTACTTCCCGAGCAGTTGATTCATAACTCTCGTCGGGTTCTTCCCGGGCAGTTTGGTGGAATCATGGGAAGCCATCGCGACCCTTGGTTCATTGAGGCTTCCGCGTTTAGCTCAAAAAGTTACGGAGCACATCCTGAGTACGAGTTCGACCATCAGAATCGACCGAATACGCCGCAACGAGCGCTCTTCCAAGCTCCCAATTTGTCGCTCCCTGAGGGATTTTCGCGAGGCCGACTCGGCAATCGGATGGAGCTGCTGGGCCACATCGATCGACAGCGAGCGGACCTCGAACAATTTGCTCGTGTCGAATCGTTCGACCGTTATCGTGAGGGAGCGATTTCGTTGCTCACAGATGGTCGCGTTCGTAAGGCGATTGATGTCGCGGCGGCTCCTGACGAAGTTCAAACTCGCTACGGCAAGAACTCGTTCGGTTGGTCGCTGCTGATGGCGCGCCGATTGGTTGAGGCGGGTGTGAACATGGTCCAAGTGAACCTCGGCAACAACGAAACGTGGGACACTCACGGTGAAGCGTTCCCGCATTTGAAGGACCAGCTCTTCCCACCGACCGACCGAGCCTTGTCCGCTCTGCTCGATGATCTGCACGACAGCGGCCTGCTCGATTCCACCTTGATCGTGATGGCGGGCGAGTTCGGGCGCACGCCGAAAGTTTCGCACTTGCCTCAGCACTACAAGCTCCCTGGGCGAGACCACTGGGGCGCGGTGCAGACCGTCTGGCTGGCTGGCGGCGGAATTCAAGGCGGTCGCGTGGTCGGCTCGTCCGACAAGCTGGGGGCTTTCCCGGCGACTGATGCACAAACTCCCGAGAACTTCGCCGCGACGATCTACTCGTCACTCGGCCTCCCCGAGACAGTGGCTTGGCACGACGACCTCGGCCGCCCGCATCACGTCTATCACGGCGAACCAATTCGTGGTCTGACGTGATCTCCCACCGCGTTCTTGTCCTGCGCCCGCGCGTCGCCTATAGCCACCTTTTGAACAACCCTGTAGGACGGACACTCTTGCCCGTCCTCCCGCTTGAAAACGGACGGGCAAGAGTGCCCGTCCTACAGGGCTACTCAACAGGCTGATCGATCGGGAATGTCAGCACGGATTGACCGGTCGGCAGGAGTTCATCGGGATGTGGGAGTCATTGCGGGCGTGGCTGGACGGAGACGACAACGCTCGTAGCGCGATGGTTGAGAATTTAATTCGCCTCGGTTTTCAAGGCGGTGGCGTGGCAGACCGGCTGCGCGGGTTGACGGATCAGTCGCTCACTGCGGAGATGGTTTTCGGATGTCTTCGCAAGTTGCTCGGATTGCTGTCGGAGGTCCCCGATCCGGACGCGGGGCTGATTGACTTCGAGCGGTTCGTGCAGGGAGCCGGTGATCGCGTCGAGTTATTTCAGTTTCTCGACGGGAACCCGCGTTCGATCGAAATGCTGGTCCGGCTGTTCGCCACCAGCCGCTATCTGACGGAGACTGTGCTGCGCAACCCCGAGTCGTTGCGTGAGCTGACTCGCCACCGGCGTCTCGCCGAAATGCGGAGTCGCGAGGAGTTCCTCAACGACGCGCTCTCACAGGTTGCAGCGGCCCCGGACTTCAATGCAAGAATGGACGCCTTGCGGCGGTATCAGCGGTGGGAGCTGTTGCGGATCGGCGCGTGCGATGCCTTCGGGCTGATCGACCTGCGGGCCGCGACCGTGCAGCTCAGCTTGCTCGCCGACAGTTTGGTTCAGGCCTGCCTCACGCTGGTCGGTCATGAGCTGATGTTGCACTCAACGAATCTCACAGTACTAGCGCTGGGCAAGCTGGGCGGTGAGGAACTCAATTACAGTTCGGACATTGATCTGGTGTTCCTCACCGATCGAAGTCCGACCGAGGCATTGCCGCTCGCGCAGCGGTTGGTCAAGAGTTTGCAGGACACAACGGGCGAGGGCTTTCTCTATCGCGTGGACGTTCGACTGCGACCGTGGGGACGGTCGGGAGAACTCGTGACGACGATCCCGTCGTACGTGGAGTACCTGAAGTCTCACGCCGAAATGTGGGAGAAGCAGGCGTTACTGAAGGCTCGTGTCATTGCCGGGCCGAGAGACTTGGGACGCGAGTTGTTGCGTCGCGCGGAGCCTTACATTTTCGGAGCGGCTCCCGGTGACGTGGTTGCGGCGGTGAGACAAGCCAAGGGACGGATTGAGGCGGACCTGCGTCGTCGCGGACGCGAGTGGGGCGAAGTGAAGCTTGGCAGCGGTTCGATCCGCGATATCGAGTTTCTCGTGCAGGCGCTGCAATTGGTGCATGGTGCCGAGCATCGTCACGTCCGCTCCTCCAACACACTGAATGGTCTTGTCCGCTTGACTGACGCGGGCGTGTTGCACGCCGACGAGTACCGCCGACTGACCGACGGCTACATCTTCTTGAGGACCATCGAGCACTCGCTGCAACTGATGAACAACCGGCAAGAGCACTCGCTGCCGACGGACGGAGTCGAACTGACCGCGCTGGCGCGTCGGCTCGACTTTGGCACGTCGGAACTCTTACTGGCTCACTTCGACAGTCATCGCAAGTCGATCCGCTCGATCTTCGACAAGTACCTCGCGCACGATCGGGTCTTGGTGGAACCACTCACCTCGCCGCCGATTCCGGATCGGGAGCGGGAACGCGAGCAATCGCGGCGGGATCGAGATCGTGTTCCGCAACCGCCGCTCGAAACGTATGCGTCCGTCTTCAACGCCGACGAACAACAGCGGCATTCCGCGTTGCTGGCCGAACTGAACGCCGAACGTCCTGTGCGGGTCGTCGGGGAACGAGATGCTGGTGATTGCGATCCGCCACGCAGTGAGAGTTCGTCGCCGCCGCCAAATCGTTGGCGTGTGACCGTCGTCGGGCACGATTGCCCCGGTGAGTTGTCGATGATCTGCGGTCTACTATTCGCCAATGGCCTTAACATCATTGAGGGGTTCGTTTCGACGGAGACTCGCCCGCGAGCCGACAGCCTGCGCGAGCGTTCTCCACATCGCTTCGTCGATGTGTTTGAGGTGCAGTCGTCCGTGAGTGAGGTCTCGCCCGAAGTTTGGTCGCACTACGAACGAGACCTGACAGAGTTGGTCTGTCTGGCTCAGGAAGGTCGAGTGGACGAGGCTCAGGGGCGGCTGGCCAAGCGTGTGGCCGACGCTCTCGAAGTCGCCGCTGATGCCGCGACGAAGCCCGCTCCTCTGGAAGTCCGCTTCGATAACGAGAGTCACGCGACAGCGACCGTGCTGCACATTCGGGGCGACGACACGCCAGGCTTTCTCTACGAATTGTCGAACGCGCTGACACTGAGCGGCGTCAGCATCGAACAGGTGATGATCCGCGCGGAGAGCCATCGCGCCCACGACACGCTGCTCGTCACCGATGCCCAGTCGGGCGAAAAGATTCTCGACGCGGCTCGGCTGCAAGAGTTGCAAGCGGCCGTGGTTCTCATCAAACATTTCACGCATCTGCTACCTGCAGCTCCGAATCCTCAAGCCGCGCTGCTCCACTTTCGCAGCTTTCTGCGCGACCTGTTCCAACGGCCCGATTGGGTCGATCAGTTGTCGTCGCTCGAACGGCCCGAAGTCATGGCCGCACTCGCGCAATTGCTCGGCGTGAGCGACTTCTTGTGGGAGGACTTCCTGCGACTCCAGTACGCCAACCTGTTTCCGGTCCTGCACGACATCGCGGGCTTGCAGCAGTCACGGACCCAGCCACAACTCGCGGACGCTCTCGACCGCGAGTTGAACAGCGCGACGACGGCGGACGAACGCCGGACGCGATTGAACGAGTTCAAAGATCGCGAACTCTTTCGGATCGACATGCGGCACATCTTGGGGCACAGCGGCGGTGTGGACGAATTCGGTCGCGAGATGACCGATCTGGCCGAAGTCGTGGTCGCGGCGGCGGTCGAATTCTGTCACGCAGAACTGGCCGAACGATTTGGATCGCCCGCGACGGAGGACAATCGCGAGTGCCGCCTCACTGTGAACGCGCTGGGCAAATGCGGTGGCCGCGAACTGGGATTTGCGTCCGACATCGAACTGCTGTTTGTCTACGACTCGGATGGCATGACTCAGTCGCATCCCACACCAACCCGAAGCGTGAGCGAGGACGAGTCTCGCGTCAGCGAAGCCTCGCCTCCGATCATCAGCCTCACGAGTTCTCCCTCGCTGACGCTGCGGGTTGGTGAAGAGGCGGTCTCCCGCACGAACTCGCCGCGAGAACAGATCGACAACGCCAACTTCTACTCGCGCCTTGTCGAGAGCGTCAGCCATGCGATTCACGCCCGCAGCGAAGGGATTTTTCGGATCGATCTGCGGATGCGACCGTATGGACGCGCGGGGAGCTTGGCCGTGTCGCTCGCTGCGTTTCGCAATTACTTCCAACAGGACGGCCCCGCGTGGCCTTACGAACGGCAGGCACTCGTCAAGCTGCGGCCCATCGCCGGAGATGAAGGACTCGGCATCCGACTGAAGGCTTTGCGCGACGAATTGGTCTACACGCATCGGCCGGTCGATTTCGGAGCGATCCGCGCGATGCGCGAGCGTCAGTTGCGATCGCTCGTCGGCGCGACGGCGTTTCACGCGAAGCTCAGCCCCGGCGGATTGGTCGATCTCGAATACCTCGTGCAGGCCCTGCAACTCGATCGCGGCGTCCAGCATCCCGAATTGAGAACGACCAACACGCACGAGGCACTCGATGCGCTGCGGCAAGTCGGTGAGCTGACCGCCGCCGATCACGAACGACTCTGCGCCGCCTACCATTTTCTGCGCCGATTGATTGACGCACTGCGGATGGTTCGTGGCGAGGCACGCGATCTCACGGTCCCACCCGCTGGCTCCGCCGACCTGGAATCGTTGGCCCGCCGACTCGGCTATGGCCCGCAAACTCAACGCCTTCGCGACGACCTGACCCGGCACGCACAGGCCGTTACCGATCTGGTGCGCGCGTACTCCACGGACCTCGATTCCGATTCTTGAGAACATCGCGTGTCGCACTTCGGCAGCATTAACGGCCTGTTGAAAAACGTAGGATGGACGCCCTCGTCCGTCCGTTTTCAACTCGAAATCACTCGGACGAGGGCGTCCAAGTTACGTTCTTCAACAGGCTGTTTAGCGTCGCTTGCGATTCACTTCGCGCGGCCTATAATCCGACGCCGCTTTCAGCTTTTTTGAGCCATGATCACCCGACATCTTTCGCTCTTCAGTGATTGTGCGGTGTGGCTCAATTGACTGATCCTTCCCGGTCTTCCTGAACTTTTCTGTGAGCCAACCATGGCGTGGTTGTGGGGTTTTGGTGAGTGGTGCCGCAACATTTGGGTCGCGGTCTCCACATTACTCAGCGGCATGTGGGTCACCGCCCGCACGATGCTGATGACCTATCGCCGGAAAACGTTCACCGAGGTGTACGAATACCCCGAGGTCCCCGTCCCCGTGAAAGCCCGCTATCGCGGCTTCCACCGCTTCGATCTGACAACCTGCATCGGTTGCGAGAAGTGCGCGGTCGCGTGTCCCGTCGATTGCATCTACATCGAGAAATCGAAAAGCCCGGTCGGTAAGGGCTTCCGCGTGGATGGCTTCACGATCGACTACACGAAGTGCATGTTCTGCGCGTTGTGCGTCGAGCCGTGCCCCGTGGACTGCATCTTCATGGGGTCCAATCATGACCTCAGTTGCTTCAGTCGCGATGGCTGCATCGTGGACTACGCCAAGCTGCCGCTCGAAGTGGCGTGGGGCCAAGCCACTCTCAACCCTACCGCCGTCGCCGAATCCAAAGTGCTCTACGAACCGGTTTGGGTGAAGGGTGAGCCAAGTCCCTTCCAGTTCGCTCCCCAAGATCAATGACGACGTTCATTCATCCTGCGTTCCGAAATCAACGGTCTTGAAGTGACAGCGAAAGGTCTTACTCGATGAGTGCCAAGCTGGCGTCGCGCCCGATGTTTTCTGTGGCATCCGCCAATCGCATGTTGCCGCTGGTCCGAATGATCGTCGGTGACATTGTCGAACTGTTCCGAGATGTTCGTGATCGCGAAGAAAGACTGAACGGCCTGCGAAAGGGAGACGCCCGCAACATTCAACGCGGCGATCTCTACGACGAAGAGGTCGAACAGATTCGATTGGACCTCGAAAAAGATGTTGAGCGGCTGCAAGGCTTCGTCGATGAGTTGCTTGAGTTGGGCGTGGAGTTCAAAGATCCGGTGATCGGTTTGATTGACTTTCCCGCGATGATGGACGGCCAAGAAGTTTACCTGTGCTGGAAACTCGGTGAGCCAACAATCACGCACTGGCACACATTGGATGCGGGCTTCTCAGGCCGACAAGAGTTGAAGCTGACCGACACGGAAGCAAACTGACCTCCCGAATGGAACAGAAGCGAGACAGAAGCCAATGACGGATATCGTCGGACATTTTTTGGTTTTTACCGTGGTGGCGATCGGCTTCCTGCTTGCCCCGTTGTTGCTGGGCAAGTTGCTCCGCCCCAAAGCTCCTTCGCTGGAGAAGGACGCCACCTACGAGTGCGGTGAGCCGACCATCGGCAGCAGCTACATCCAGTTCGACCTGCGGTTCTATGTCGTCGCGTTGCTGTTCATCATCTTCGATGTCGAAGTGGTGTTCTTCTTCCCGTGGGCGGCGGTCTACGGGAACGTAATGCAACTGACTGACTCGATGCTGTCGCCAGTTCAGCGAGTCCAACTGAGCGAGCAACTTCTGACGCTCCCAGCAGGAACTCTCGCCCCAGAGACGGCGATCACGCGCGATGCTGCGTTAATGCTCGGCTGGACGGCCGTCGTCGATGTCCTCGCATTCTTCGGTGTGCTGCTCGTTGGTTTTGCCTACGTTTGGAAGCGGGGCGACCTCGATTGGGTTCGCGCCGTTGCAGAACAGGCCAAGTTGTCCTCAGCCGCGTCGAGTGCCTCCGATCAAGGGATGCGGAAGACCAGTCCTCAAACGGCCAGCTAAATTCCAAGTTCAGTATCAACTCGCCGCGTGAGCAAGGCTTTTCCACACCAACCCGCCGCGTAAGCAAGGATGCCTCCACGTTCTGCAACAGGCTGCTCGTCCTTGCTCACGCGGCGGGTTGGTGTTTGAGTGCGGCATCCGATATCTCGTCAACAAACAAGTCCAGCAAACGTCCACTCTCGGAAGCCGACATGCGCATCGAAGACATTCATCAACGGCTGGTCGAGAAGTTTGGAATCGACGCCATCCGTGAACTCAAGACCGGCGTCAAAGACCCGTGGATCGAGATCGCGGCCAATCGCATCGCCGACGTGGCAAAGTTCCTGCACGCCGACAAAGACATCGTGCTCGATTCGCTGAACGATCTCACCGGTTCCGACTGGTTGGAGACCGACCCGAAAAAGAAGACGCCGTGCGAACCACACGTCGAAGTCGTCTATCATCTCTACAGCTACACGCATCGCCACTGGTGCAAACTCAAGGTGAAGCTGCCTCGCTGGCGAGACGGCGTCGCTGGTGAATTGCCCGAAGTCCCCAGCGTCTCGCACGTCTGGAGCATCGCCGATTGGCATGAACGCGAAGCCTACGATCTCGTTGGCATCCATTTCACCAACCATCCCAACCTGCGTCGCATCCTCTGCCCAGAAGACTGGGAAGGGCACCCGCTGCGCAAGGACTACGAATTCCCCCTCGAATACCACGGCGTCCGCGGCAAGTGACGGGTGCCGTCCCACACTAACCCGAAGCGTGAGCGAGGATGCCGATCAGCGTTCCTCGCTCACGCTTCGGGTTAGTGTAGGACGGCTCAGCACGCAGGTTGCCGAAGACCGACGGACCAAGGGGTCCGTCCCACGAAGATAAAGAGACTGACATGAGCCTGACACTGGAAGACCCGCGCATCGTCGAGTTCGATGTTCGCACCGACGAGATGCTCGTCAACATGGGGCCGCAGCACCCGAGTACGCACGGTGTGTTGCGCCTGCTCCTCAAGACCGACGGCGAGATCATTCACGAGGTCACGCCGCACATCGGTTACCTGCATCGCTGCGCCGAGAAGATCGGCGAAAATCTCTCGCCACCGCAGTGGATTCCGTACACCGACCGCATGGACTACCTCGCGGCGATGAACATGAACCTCGGGTTCGCGCTGACCATCGAGAAGCTGATCGGGATGGAAGTTCCCGAGAAAGCGATGAACCTGCGAGTCATTATTTCCGAGCTGGGCCGCATCGCCAGCCATCTCGTCGGCATGGGTGCCTACGGCCTCGACCTCGGTTCTTTCAGCCCATTCCTCTATGCCTTCCGCGAACGCGAAATCATCCTCGACCTGTTCGAGGAAGCCTGCGGTGCGCGACTGACCTACAGTTACCTGACCATCGGCGGCGCGACGCACGATCTGCCCGGCGAGATCACGATTCCGCCCGGCCTCGCCCAACTGACCGGACGCGATCCGAACCTGCGGTTGCAATGGGTCGATGCCCTGCGAATGTTCCTCGACTGGATGGGGCCGCGCATTCAGGAGTACCACACGCTGCTGACTCGTAACGCCATCTTCATCAAGCGGACGGCCAATCTCGGCATCCTGACGCGCGAGATGGCGATCGCTTACGGCTGCACCGGCCCGGTTCTGCGCGGCAGTGGCGTCGATCACGACCTGAGACGCGATGGTGAACCGATCTACACTCGGATGTACGAAGGCTACAACTACAAGATTCCGGTCGCTCCCTTCGATGCCGCTTATGGGAAGACACCGAAAGAAGTCGTCCTCGGCGACAACTGGTGCCGCTTCTTCGTCCGCATGATGGAAGTCGCGCAGTCGATCGAGATCGTCCGCCAATCGCTCGATCGCTATCCAACCGCCAAGGGTGAGTTCCGTGTTCCATTCAAGATGAACCAGAAGTTGCCTGTCGACGAGGTCTATCTCGAAACGGAAGCGCCTCGCGGCGCGATGGGCTTCTATGTCGTCGGCGATGGCGACGCCGAACCGTTCCGCGCCCGAGCCAAGAGTTCCTGCTTCTGCAACCTCTCCGTCACCGGCCCGCTCTGCCAAGGCATTTTGATCGCCGACATCCCCGCCATCGTCGGCTCGCTCGACATCGTGATGGGCGAGATCGACCGCTAACGAGAGTGACACAGAAGTCCGGCTTAGCCTTGTTAGCCGGACTTCTCTTGGATGAGGTTGTCCCTCGGAGAGAAGTCCGACTTTCAGAAAGGCCGGACTTCAGAACGGTTCCGGCCATGCCCGCCTGCATCGAGACCTATGCCGCTGCCATCGAGTTCCTCTACGGCCGCATCAACTACGAGCGGGTGCAGGCCGAAGCGTATTCGACGAGTGACTTCAAACTCGAACGGATGCGCGTGCTGCTCTCGCTGATCGGCAGTCCTCACGAGCGGATTCCCGCCGTGCATGTGGCCGGGACTAAAGGGAAAGGCTCGACGTGTGCGATGCTCGCGTCGGTACTGACCGCCGCCGGTCATCGCGCGGGTCTCTACATCTCGCCGCACATCTCGGCGTTTGAGGAACGAATGACGGTTGATGGAGTACAGCCATCGCCGGATGAGTTCGTGGCGATTCTGAAGCGCCTCTTGCCGACGATCGCTCACATGGACGGCCTCCCCGGCCAGATGCAGCCGACGTACTTCGAGTTGGCGACGGCCATCGCGTGGCTCTACTTCGAGGACCGCCACGCCGACTTTGCCGTGTTGGAGACGGGGCTGGGCGGACGGCTCGATTCGACCAACGTCTGTTGCCCGCTCGTCACGGTCATCACGAACGCCAGCCGCGATCACACGCAGATTCTCGGCAGCACCGTCCGCAAAATCGCGTGGGAAAAGGCGGGCATCATCAAGCTCGGCGTTCCCGTCGTCAGCGGCGTCTCGCACGCCGACGCGATTGAGATTGTCCAGCAAATGGCGCACGAGCGAACCGCGCCGCTCAGCCTGCTCGGGCGGGAAGTCCATGTGACCGCCAGAAACCAATCTGACGAGGCTCCAACGACGGTCGATGTTCGAACGGGACGGTCTATGTGGAGCGATGTCCCGGTCTCGTTGCGCGGCGCGCATCAGGCGACCAACGCCGCGCTGGTTCTGGCTGCGATCGACGAACTCCGGGCGCAGGGCGTTTCGATTCCGGATGCTGCGGTGAGAGCTGGCATGTCGCGCGTGCGTTGGCCGGGGCGAATTGAAGTTGTCTCGCAGCGACCGACCGTTGTGATTGATGCCGCTCACAACTGGGAGTCGGCTCGCGCACTCGTCAGCACGTTGCGTGAAGACTTTCATCCACGCCATCGACTGCTGATCTTCGCCGCGACACGCGACAAGGATGTGTCGGGACTGTTGCGGCTCCTCGTGCCCCAGTTCGACACGATCATCTTCACGAAGTACCTCGACAACCCGCGTTCCGTCCCCACGGCCGAGTTGCTCGCCTTCGTGCGGTCGATCTCGAACCGCGAGGCTCACACGACCGAGACACCCGCCGCCGCTTGGAAACTCGCGCAGCGTTGGGCCGAACCGGACGACCTGATCGCCATCACAGGATCGTTCTTCCTCGTGGCCGAACTGCGCGACCTCGTGCTGGCCTCGGTATGAAGAAGTGGCCGCGCGAATTGAGGGGAGCGAGAATGAAGACGGGTGCGTGAACAGGGGTACGACACCAACTCGAAGCGTGAGCGAGGAGGCGTAATGGAAACTATTGTCACCCATCCTCGCTTACGCTTTTTGAAGTTGTGCTCTTCGAGCATACGTTTGTTGAAAGTGTCGAACGGTCCTAGTGGTCTGCCAATTTTAAGTTGATAGGTTCGATGACAGGATAGAGTCGTTTGAGCTTGACGCGTGCATCGGGAGTGGTGAATTGCCAGTTGATTCGGACCTGCTCAACGTTGCGAGTTCGTTCCCAGGCGGCGACTTCGGATTTCAGCACGGCGAGGTTCGGGATGCGTCGATCGAGGCATTGGCGCCCGAGGACACCCAGTTCGATCTCCGCCATGTTGAGCCAGCTTCCGTGCTTGGGGGTGTAGTGGATTTCCAGCTTGTCGATCAGGCGGCGGGCCTCGGTCGGTGAGAACGCGGCGTACAACGACGCCGGTTTGTGGGTCTTGAGATTGTCCTGAACCAGCACGATCTTGTCGGCTTGGGGGTGCATGACATCGACGAGATAACGGATGGCTTCGGCATAGTCGGTCATGGTTCGTCGCTCGGTGATCAGGACTTGGCGTTGACCAACCAGCGGCTCGGACAACATGAAGATGTTCCCGGTTCCGTTGCGTTCGTATTCGTAGTCGATGATCTCCGGTTGGCCGGGGCTGGCCGGAATGGGTTCCGTCACATGTTTGACCAATTGTTTCGTGCCCTCATCGAAACAGATCACCGGCCGCTGGGGGTCGTACGGTCGTTCGTAGACATTCAACGTGTCCTCCATGTGGCACACGAATTCGGCATTGGCGTCGGGGGGGATGACCCACTGCTCGCGCAGCCACGGCTTGAGTTCGTTTTTTTGAGCGTCAGACGCACGGTTTCATCACTGATCTCCGACACGATTCTCCGACACGATC
>JAYTQJ010000098.1:0-5221 GCA_043746775.1 Schlesneria sp. | reverse complement strand
CCAGCGACCCGGAGACGCGGGAAACAGCGCCATTCCGCGTTCGGCTCTCTTCACGCGGAGCGATGAAGGCTACTTTTGGCGGACGCATCAAGGCTTGTTTTCAGAGCGCCACGGTCAAGCAATACTTCTGCATCTGTTGAGGCGAGTTCAGTTTCCGGACAGCCTCTGGTAACTCTGGTGCCTTGCGCACGGTCGATGTTCGTTGAACTATGGTTGCTGAAGTCATGAGACTTCAGCAACGCCCCAATCGCTCGCGAGATTCAGCTACCCCAACCATGTTCTGACATTGCTCGGCATTCCCAGCAAGCTGTCGCAATCACCTTTACTGGACTCACGCCAACCATGACATCCTCTCTCGACTCCCTTCTCGATTCTTCAGACTCCACGTTGTGGGAGGTCATCTCCAAAGGAGACGGGCCGCCGGGGGAGTTGCCTTTGACCGAGGAAATGCTGCTCAACTCGCCGTCGGGCGATTTGTTTGGGCTGACGCAGAATGCCGGGATGGGGTGGAACCCTTCGCAACTGCTGCGGAAACAGTTTTTGATCCTCAGCACGCAGGGAGGGATTCGGGGCGAGGACGGCAAGCCGATTGCGCTCGGGTATCACACCGGGCATTACGAGGTCGGGCTGCTGATGCGGGCGGCGGCCGAGGAGTTGGATCGGCTGGAGGCGTTGCCGTTTGCCGGGTACGTCAGCGATCCGTGCGACGGGCGGACTCAGGGGACGGTCGGGATGATGGACAGCCTGGCCTTTCGCAACGATGCGGCGGTCGTGCTGAAGCGGCTGATTCGGTCGTTGCCGACGCGGCGCGGGGTCATCGGCGTGGCGACGTGCGACAAGGGGCTGCCCGCGATGATGATGGCCCTCGCCGCGCAGCAGGATCTGCCGTGCGTGATCGTCCCCGGTGGAGTCACACTCCCACCCGCGACGGGTGAGGACGCGGGAAAGGTACAGACGATCGGTGCCCGCTTCGCGCACGGTGAGATCACGCTCGAAGAGGCCGCCGAGGCGGGGTGCCGCGCGTGTGGTTCGCCGGGTGGAGGTTGTCAGTTCCTCGGCACGGCGGCGACCTCGCAGGTTGTGGCCGAGGCGTTGGGGATGGCCCTGCCGCACTCCGCCCTCGCGCCGTCGGGGCAACCGATCTGGTTGGATGCCGCGCGACGCTCCGCGCGAGCCGTCGTCGAGATGGAACGGCTCGGTCAGACGATGCGCGACGTGCTAACTGCCGACGCGATTCATAACGCGATGATTGTCTTCGCGGCCTGCGGAGGCTCGACGAATCTGTTGCTGCACATTCCGGCCGTTGCGTTTGAAGCGAAGCTGACTCGCCCGACGGTTGAGGACTGGAGCCGCATCAACCGCCAAGTACCGAGGCTGGTTGATTGCCTGCCCAACGGTCCGATCGGCCATCCGACGGTGAGGTTCTTCCTCGCGGGAGGCGTCCCCGAATTGATGCTGCATCTGCGGACGCTCGGGCTGCTGAAGCTGGACGCATTCACGGTGGCAGGCCGTCGATTGGGTGACGTGCTCGAATGGTGGGAGCATTCCGAACGGCGAACACGTCTGCGCGAGTTGCTCGTCGCGCGAGACGGTGTTGATCCCGACACGGTCATCATGTCGCCGACCGCTGCACGAGAGAGGGGACTCACAAGCACCGTCACCTTCCCGCTGGGCAACATCGCGCCGGAAGGCTCGGTCATCAAGAGTACGGCGATCGACAAAAGCGTGATCGACGCGGACGGCGTCTATCGGAAGACGGGGCCGGCGCGAGTCTTCACTTCGGAACGGGATGCGATTGCGGCCGTGAAGGGGAAGGGACGGCCAGCGGAGAAGGCGAAAGGCAAAACCCCTAACCCTCTCCCCGCCAAAGCGAGTGGCGAGGGAACAGGCAAAGCCCCCCTCACCCTAACCCTCTCCCCGCAGAGCCGGGGCGAGGGGACAAGCGAAGAACCTCTCACGTCTGACCCTCAGCCCTCAACCCTCGTCCCTCAACCCCTCCCCAACCTCACGCCGATCAAAGAGGGAGACATCATCGTCCTGATGTGTCGCGGTCCGCTCGGCTGCGGGATGGAGGAGACGTATCAGATCACTTCGGCTCTGCGCTACCTGCCGTTTGGGAAACACGTCGCGCTCATCACCGATGCACGCTTCTCGGGAGTCTCGACGGGCGCGTGCATCGGCCACGTTGGCCCCGAGGCTCTCGATGGCGGGCCGATTGGAAAGCTGCGCGATGGCGACTTAATCCAGATTGAGATCGATACCCGCAAGCTGACGGGGACTCTCAACTTCATCGGCACTCCCGATCAACAACTCACTCCCGAAGAGGGGGCCAAGTTGCTTGCCGAACGGTCTCCGTCGCAGCCTCTGCACTGCGATCCCAAGTTGCCGGATGAGACTCGACTCTGGGCGTTGCTTCAGCGTGCGAGTGGAGGCACCTGGGCCGGCTGCGTCTATGACGTGGATCGGATCGCTGCGGCTTTGACACGAGGCGAATGAGTGCGAGTCCCTCGCTCTGTCACGGCTTCCAGATAGACTGCTGGCTAGTGCTTTGTCAGCCCTCAGTTTTGGGGGAGCTGAAGTCGTGAGACTTCAGAAATCCCCGAACTCTCACGAGATTCGGCTACCCTCAAACTACAAGCTCTGGCGCAAGACCGGCACCACTCAAAATGTTTCCTCCTCTTGGGCGATTCGACGAAAGGGCGAGCGGTATGGCGACTGTGGATTACACCTGCGTTTGCGGGAAGCAGATGCGGTTCAAGGGAGAACATGCGGGGAAGCGGACGAAGTGTCCCGATTGCGAAGCGACCATCGTCGTGCCTGCGGCGGAGGCTGACGAGGCGGAAGATTACGACGCGGACGATCGGGGCGCGACAACGACGACGCCTCGTGACCCATCGTCGATCCTGCGCGTGACAGGGCGGCGGGCCGTGGCATCGTTCGGCGGGCAGATCGTGCCGTCGATGTTCGGGACGACGACGCTGGAGCTGGAAGGAACGCGACTGATTGAAACGACGCGGGGAATCCTCTCGCAGCGTCACGCCGAGTTACTGCTGACGGAAGTCGATTCGGCTGAGATGCGCATTCAACCGAACCCGGCGTTATTGGGAGCGGGCCTCGCGCTGCTGCCGTTTTTTGGTTTGGGTCTCGCCGTGCTGCCGTTCTACTTCTTGGTGAAGTACCGGTTTCTCATCATTCACAGCGGCAATAACACCACCGTCGTGGCGTACTCCGGGAACGAAGAGTCCTTTCGAGACTTCATGCACAACGTATTGACGGCGGCGGAAGCAACTAAGCACTACCGAGATTGAGATCGCGTGATCGTGTCTCAAGGTGGAGTGTTGCCAGGAAGCCTGACGCGCGAGCGAAGGCTCTGTTGCCTCAAGACCTTAGAAACTGGCGCGCAATCATTTCCCGTGAGCGGTTGGGCGCTAGTCCAATGGCACTCACTTTGAGCGACTTTCAAATTGACGTTCAGTGCGACGTAGCTGAATTCGTGAGAATTCAGCCGACTTTGACGGTCGCCTGAAGTCTTACGACTTCAGCTACACCCCAAAGTCAGTGCCATTGGGCTAGCGCCTTGCCGCTCACAGAAGCACTGCGTCAAGCCGGGAAGTGATTGCACGCCAGTTCCTTAGTTCGCGCGTCAGGACTTCATCGGAATGATCTGTCGTTCTGTTGACGTTCGCGTTTCACTGCCGCACGCCGTTCATCCAGACGCCGCGCACTTCCAGTTGCTCATCGAGCAATACCAAGTCCGCTTGCTTGCCGACTTCGAGACTGCCGAGGCTGCGGTCCACGCCGAGAATCTTCGCTGGAGTGAGCGTCGCCATGCGAACGGCCTGTGGGAGGTCAAGGCCGACGATGCGGTGCATGTGGCGCACCATGAAGTCCATGCCGCGCACGCTGCTGGCCAGCGCGGAGCGATCGGCCGTCCAGCCAACTTCGCCATCGCTCACGATCGTCACGCCTGCATCGCGAGGCCCGAAGATGTATTCGCCGGGAGGCATGTCCAACGCGCGGTTGCTGTCCGTGACGAGAGCGACGCGATCGACTCCCAGCATCCGGACGACGAACCGCAACAGCTCCGGAGCGAGATGTCGTCCGTCGGCGATGATCTCGGTGGTCATCTCGTTTGTCCCGAGAACGAACTCGGCCATGCTTGCCTGCATCGGGACACCGAAACGTTCGCGCAATCCGGGAACGCTGCTCATCGCACAATAGAAGTGATCGACGTGCCTCATCCCGAGATCGAACGCCATCTGCATTTCAGACCACGACGCATTCGAGTGACCCGCGTTGAGTCGGATGCCCGCCGCCGCCGCGTCTCGAAAGAAGTTGCTCGCGCCGGGGAGTTCGGGCGCACACGTCGCGACCAACATCGTGTTGGCGAAGCGAAGGTATTCGGAGTACTCGGACTTCGTGGGGGGGCGCGTTGAGGCGAGCGGGTGGCAGCCGACTTTGTCCTCGTTGAAGTACGGCCCGTACAGGTGAGCACCCAAGACTTGTCCTGCCGCACGGAAGTGTTCGCTCAGTTCCAAGAACCGCAGCGTTTGCTCGTGGGTGGCGACGGTGCTGGTCGGAACGAGACCCGTCGTGCCGTGCCGCCGGTGCGCCGCAATGGCCTTCGCAAATGCGGCCTCATCGCCGTCCATGAAGTCCGCGCCGTCGCCTCCATGTACGTGCATGTCTATGAAACCGGGTGCGAGGAACCGGCCTGCCGCATCCCACGCCGGACCCGTTTGTGTCGGCAAGGATTCGAGTGCCCCGAATGCTGCGATGCGTCCTGATTGAATGTTCAACCAAGCTCGTTCGAGCAAGCGATCAGGCAAGACGAGAGTGGCGTTAAGGATCGTCACGTCTGACATAGTCTGCTTTCGGGCCATTGGTCTCGACACAACACATCAAGGTCAGCAAAAGTAGCCGTCATCGCTCCGCGTGACGAGCCTGACGAGTTCGGTCGCCCTGACTCAGTCGCCTGTTCCCAGAAGGCTCATCGCGCGGAGCGATGATGGCTACTTTGTGTTGAGACCAACGAGGTCGAGCGGGCGGCGATCATTGGCTCATCGACGAAGACTCTGCAAGGATGCCCTCGTTCGTGACAGGGCCGTCGCAGTTTTCATTCTGAGGTGCCACGGTCACGGAGCTTCGACGTGGCCGTGCCCGAATGTCATGGTGGTTTCCACATTGCACGGCCACGTCGAAGCTCCGTGACCGTGGCACC
>JAYTQJ010000097.1:0-28479 GCA_043746775.1 Schlesneria sp. | reverse complement strand
GCCACGCAAAGCCGTGACCGTGGCACCCAAGACCAACATCTCAGGCAAGCTGCAGCAAATCGACTTCTCGGACAGCCTCTGAGAGTCGTTTGAACACGCCACTGTCCGAGGGCGGCGTAGCATCTCCCACCACAGACCAACAAAGTGGAACAAGGCGATGGCCTTAGTTCTTTGGCGGCGAGGGGGCATTCACAGACGAAATGCCTCGGTATAATTCGGCCGACGTTTTGGGGGGCCACTCCAATCACATCTCCGGCCTCCCCCTGTCGCACTTCCGTTCTCATTTCTTGAGGAGGCGGCCATGTGGGAATCTCATCAGCAGGTCGGGCGTTGGTTGTGGACTCACAATCCTTTCTACTTCATCAGTGCTCTGTTGATGCTGTACGCGGTGCGGAACGGATACGGCGAACAGAACATCGGCGCGATCAATTGTTGGATTATGATGGGCGTGTTGGCCGGGTACACGCTGGTGCTCGCGACGATCGGCGTCGTCATCGTGAGGTTCGGCAAGGTGTGGGACGACGCTCGGTCGATCTTGCTCCTGTTGCTGTTGCTGTTCTTGGCCGTGTCGGTCAGTGCTGACGATCTGTTTGTGAAAATGGAATCGTCCGCTGGCGGAGCGGCTCTGTTGGGCTGCGGCTTCCTGTTCTCCGTGGCGGTGATGCTGTTCACGCTGCGCGGCGCGGGGATTCGGTTGGGTGCGGCCTATCTCGTGCCGTTCACTCTGTTCTTGGGGCTGTTCTACGTGATGCCGTGGTGGTGTTCGCCAGAACTGAATCCGCGACCCGAGCCAAGGAACGTCGATTGGACCGTGTTCCTGTTTCCGCAGATCGCCGCCCTGCTCTGCCTGACTCTCTTGCCTGCCGTGAGACTCGGTCGTGCGTACACAGTCAACAACGGGACACCGTGGCCGTGGCCTCTCTTTCCGTGGACGGCGTTTGGGATGATCGCAGTGGCGGTCGCGCTCCGGTCGTATGCCCTCGTGATGGCGTACAGTCCGACCGGTGTGATCTGGTCCTCGCCCGACAGCCGCTTCGGCATCGTCCTCGACACGATTTGGAGGCCCTATTTCCTCGTGCCGTTTGCGCTGGCGATCTTGTTGCTGGTGTTTGAGGCGGGCATGAAGAGCGGCAACGCGCGGCTCGTGCGACGCACTTTGTTGGCCGCGCCGTGTTTGATGTTGCTTGCGTGGCCGTGGTCCCAGACGAGCGTGATGCTCGGATTTCTGATCCGACTGACGGTGACGTTCGCCTCGCCGGTTTGGATCGGCGCGTGTCTCGTGACCGCGTTCTACGGGTGGGCCGTGCTGCGTCGTGCGAATGGCGCGGGATACGGGCTGCTCGGTTCAGTACTGCTGTTCTCGGTCGTCGGACCGCGCACGATCGGCGTTGCCACGCTGCCTGCTGTGAACCCGTGGCCGTTTCTGGCGGTAGGCTTGGTGATCGCGGTGATCGGTCTGCGACGGAACTCGTCCGCGATCACGCTCGCCGCGGCCTCGCTGATGACTGTCGCCGGGTGGTTCCTGCTGCCGCAAACAGCACTCGCCAGCTTCCGCATGACGGTCTGTTACCACGCGCTGTTTGTGACGGTACTGGTCCTGAGCCTCATTCATCGCGACGCCCTTTCCACGCTGCTACGACAGGCCGGTGCGATGCTGATCCCGCTCACGGCGCTGCTCGCGCTGATGGCTCCTGCAGCGGCCGAGGTTCCGCTGCTGTGGCGACTGCTCTACGTCGCCATTCTCACAGGGATCGGATTCGTCTGTGCTCACGCGAGCCAGAGCCGCGCGTACTGGACCAGCTTCTGCGGGACCGGTTTCTTGTTGGGCTACGGCCTCACGCTGGGAGGGTTTCGCCAAGCCTCGGCCACGTTCGGCAAGCAGGCCGTCACGGCGTTCTCGTGGAGTTGCGGAACGCTTGTCATCGGCCTGCTGATCAGTGCATACAAGGCCAATTGGCTCCCGCCGCATCTGTTGCCGAAGTGGCTTGTTGAGGGAGTCGACGGAGGAGGCGGGACGATCGCACATGCGAGCCTGCTCAATCCGCCAAGCCCGGATGAGACCGAACCGCCGCATGAGGCGCACGGCAATGATTCGACATCGTGATCCCAAGCTGACCGGGCAGGACGACCACGTAAGATGGCCGCCCTCGGCCGTCCTGCTTTGATCACACGTTCAGACGGAAGAAGTCGGCCGAGGGCGGCCAATCTACAGCGGCCAACTTATGGAGGCACTCGGCGGCAGGATGCCGCAGCTACGATCAACCCGCCGCTTCGTCCAGCACTTCATCGGCCACATAGATTGGCAGATGGGGCGAGTAATGAACGGCCAGTGCGACGGCATCGCTCGGGCGGCTGTCCACGTCGATCAACTCGCCGTCCTTCTTGATGCGGATGGCCGCGTAATAGGTGTGGTCTTCCAAGCTGTGAATGACCACGTCCTGAATCTCGCCGCCGAGAGCCTCGATGCTCGCCTTAACCAAGTCGTGCGTGAGCGGTCGCTGAGGCAGCTCCCCCTTCACGCGACGGTCGATGCTCGTGGCCTCGAACAGTCCGATCAGAATGGGGAACGAGCGGTCCCCTTCGACCTCGCGCAGGAAGATCACCTGTTGGTCATTGATCTCACTGATGATGATCCGGGACAGTTCCATTTGGACAAGCACGATTCGACTCCTGACGATCGACTCAAGTTCACAGCAGTTTTTCAAAATCACGGGCACTGTGGAGAACGCGCTGAATCCAAACCACATCGTCTGTCACCCGGTAGAAGACGACGTACTTGCCGACGACTCGAAATCGCAGCCCCGGTTGCAAGCTGTCGCACTTGGAGCCGGTCAACGGCATCGAACCAAGCCGCCCGCACTCCGCTTTAATCTGGAGCAACGTTTTCTGCGCCGCCTCCAGGCGAAACTCGGCGATGTAGTCATGAATGGCAATGAGGTCCAGTTCCGCGACATTTGAGAAAACGACATCCAACTTCATGCGGCAGGCTCCGTCCGCTTTCGGTGGATGATGCCGTCGAAGAAGGCATCCATTTCCGTTTCATTGTGAATGACCGTGCATTCACCGTTCTCAATCTGGCGACGACCGATGTCGATTTGCTCGATCAGTTCCGCCCGCTGCTTGTCGCGCAGTGCGACCAAGGCATCCGCGACGAGATCATCAAACGTCTCATAACTTCCGAGTGCCATCTGGGCACCGACGTACTGCTGAAGTTCAACAGGTAGAAACATGGTGGTCCTCAGTTTCATGACTTGATGGCCTAGAATCATCACATTGATTGTGCCATCCGGCAGCGATGATACGCCAAGCAATGCCTTGCGTCAGCCGTCGCCCAATTGAGCGATGATTTCCTCAATGCTCGCCAGTTGCTTCTGCTGGTTGGCCAGCGTCTGGCGGATTTCGGCGACGACTTCGGCGGGGGCCTTCGCGACGAAGCTTTCGTTACTCAGCTTCTTCTCCGTTCCGCCGATGAAGCCGCGCAACTTGTCGGCCTCTTTCTGTTGCCGTTGCCGTTCGGCGGCCAGATCGACAAGACCTTCGAGCGGCAGATAGCCGTCGGCGTCACCGAGCGAGAAGCTGGCACTCGCCTTGGGACGTACAGTTTCGGGGCCAGCAGCGGTCAACGTTGCTTTGGCGAGCAACTCAAATTGAGCCTGCACCGCATGCAAGTCGGCGGCGACTTCGGTCGTACATCGCACGGAGACCGGCAGCGTCAGCGACGGGGCGATGTTGTAGGTGCCGCGCACGTTGCGAACGGCGACGATCAGACTCTGCAACCGTTGGAAGCGAGCTTCCAGCACGGAGTCGCGCCACGCTTCAAGACCACTCGGCCACGGCGCGACGATGATTGCGTCGGCGGCGGGCGTCGGAGTCGGTAGTCCGCGCGACGGGGCGATCTCGTTGAGACGTTGCCACAGTTCTTCTGTGATGAACGGCGTGAACGGATGGAGAAGCCTCAGCGTCGTGTCGAGGACCGTCACCAGTACGCGCTGAGCGACCGGCTTGAGAACCTCGTCTCGCAGACGCGGCTTGATCATTTCGAGGTACCAGTCACAGAACTCGTTCCAGACGAATTCGCGCAACGTCCGCGTGGCTGCATCGAACTTGTAGACGTTCAGCAGCGAGGTCACTTCGTCAGTGACGGTCGCGAGCCGCGAGAGAATCCAACGGTCCTCGATGGGGAGGGAGGAAGTGGTGAGTGGCGAGTGGTGAGTGGCGAGTGCAGGAGAAGAAGAACTCTCTGTCCCTTGCCCCTCAGCCCTCGCCCCTTTCCCATCCTCCAAATTCAGCATCGCGAACCGAGCCGCGTTCCAGAGCTTGTTGCAAAAGTTGCGGCCGTACTCGAAGCGTTCGATCGTGATTCGCGCGACCGGCTCGCCCTCGTCGGGAGTGTAGTTGGGGGTGGCGTACTGCGATTCCTTCTTGCACTTCGCGCACTTGATCTTCGGCTTGCCCGACTTGAACTTCAGGTGATGCGGCTCCTGCGGGATCACGGCCTGGCAATGAGGGCACTCGTACCCGACCGGCAACCGCACGTCCTGCGTCTCGCCCGCGAACGAGGCGATCGTGAACCGCATCCCGTCGCAGCCGTACTTCTCGATCAACTCGATCGGATCGACGCCGTTCCCCTTCGACTTCGACATCGTCTGGCCAAAGCCATCCTGAATCTTCGGATGAATGCAGACATGCTTGAACGGCACGTCCTTCATGTTGTAGAGACCGGTCAACACCATCCGCGCCACCCACAGCGTGATGATGTCTCGCGACGTGACGAGCACGCTGCCGGGGTAGAAGTAGGGAAGGGCTTCGTTCTTGGTTGATGGGCTGGGTCCATCGAGATTTGGTGAGCCGGGCGGCGTCAGCCCCCGGACATCTCCGCGAGAATCAGCAGTCCGGGGGCTGACGCCGCCCGGCTCACCAGATTCACTCTTTACCGCGAGCGGCGGATTGTGCTCGGTGTCGGGCCAGCCCAACGTCGCGTGAGGCCACAACGCGGAACTGAACCAGGTGTCGAGAACGTCTTCCTCCTGAGAGAAGCCTGCCCTTTCGAGTCTCGCTTCGATGTCGCTGTAACCAGGAGCAACACATACGAGGGCCACACTCTGAGTTGAACTTGTGCTACGAACAACTCGGCAATGAACTGCGTGAGTTTCGGGAATATCGAACTTAACGTCGAATGCGGAATCAGATGGGAGATCGCTTCCTTCAAGGAGCTTCGACCAAATTGGAATCCGGTGTCCCCACCAGAGTTGTCGGCTGATGCACCAGTCGCGTTTTTCGCCGAGCCAACTGAGGTACGACTGTTTGTAGCGTTCGGGGTAGAACATCACTCGGCTGTCGTTGGCGGCGTCGATGGCGGTTTGGGCGAGGCCGGGGCGACCGTCTTCCCAGTCGCTCATCTTCACGAACCACTGCTCGGACAAGTACGGTTCGACGGGGGTCTTCGAGCGATCGCTGTGCTTGAGCGGAATCTTGCGGTCTTCCACCTTCTCGAAGTGGCCGAGCCGTTCCATTTCGGCGACCACGGCGTCTCGCGCGACGAGGCGATCCAGGCCCTGCCACTGCCCGGCGTTCTCGTTCAGCGTGCCGTCCGGGTTGAGGAGATTGATCGGCTCCCCCATCTCCTCCTTGTTGCGAGTCCAGCAGGCGTAGTCGTTCGGATCGTGCGCGGGAGTCACCTTCACGCAGCCGGTCCCGAGCGTTTTGTCAGCCAACAGCGCATCGGCCACGATGGGGATGACGCGGCCATTCACCGGAATCCGAACATGCTTGCCGATGAGGTGCGCATACCGTTCGTCGGTCGGATGCACGCAGACCGCCGTGTCACCGAGCATCGTTTCGGGACGGGTCGTTGAGAACGAGATGCGTTCACCGGTCTCACACCACGCCACGGGAGGGCGAGGCTCCTGCCGAGCCGCGTCGGGTGTTGGCGTGTGATCGAGGAACGGCTCGGCAGGAGCCTCGCCCTCCCGAACGATGGGATAGTTAAACGTCCAGAAGTGCCCATCAATCTCCTCGTCATAGACCTCATCATCAGCGACGGCGGTCTGGAGAAAGCAGTCCCAGTTCACGAGTCGCTTGCCGCGAAAGATCAATCCGTCTTGGAACATCTTGAAGAACGTCTGCCGCACCGCGCGCGAACAGACTTCATCGAGCGTGAACCGCACGCGCCGCCAGTCGCAGCTCGCGCCGATCCGCTTGAGTTGCGAGAGGATGCGAACCTCATACTCGTCCTTCCACTTCCAGATGCGCTCGATCAGTGCCTCGCGCCCGATGTCCCGGCGCGTCAGCCCCTCTTCGGCGAGCATCCGTTTTTCGACCATCGCCTGCGTCGCGATCCCCGCGTGATCGGTCCCCGGCATCCAGAGAGCTTCGTACCCCTGCATTCTGCGCCAGCGCGTCAGCAAGTCCTGCAACGTGCCGTTCAGCGCGTGGCCCATGTGCAGCGCCCCGGTTACGTTCGGCAGCGGAATCATGATGACATGCGGCGGCTTCGGATTGGCTTCGCCGGGCGCGGGTGGATCGGCATTGAAGTCGCCTCGCTCCTCCCAAAACGGGAGCCACTTGGCTTCAGCGGCGGCGGGATCGTACTGCTTCGGGATTTCGGTGGTCATGGTTGGTGGGCTGAGGCCAAGAGGTAAAGAACAGGTTTACGAATCGGGACGGCGGCGACCTCGATCGAACAGTGCCGGGAGGTCGCGTCCGCCGTAGACGACGCCGATCACTTCGATCAGTTCGCCATCGGGATAGTACAGAATGACATAGTTGCCAACGGGAAAGACTCGCAGATCAGGACTCCACTCGTCGCGCCGCTGTCCGATACGAGGCTGCGATCCCAAGAGCGCCATCTGCGAAAAGAATTTTTCGATCAAGCGGTCAGCGGCCTTGGGATTGTCCTTTTCGACGCCGATGTATTCCCATATTTCGTTCAGGTCAGATTGAGCGTGTTCGGTGAGACGAAAGCGAGTCATGTCGAGTTCTTCCTCGCCGCAGCTCGCTCCCTCCCGCGAGCCTTCACGCCGTCGAAGAACTCGCGCAGTCCGGCCTCATCGACTTCAATGTAACGACCGTCTCGAAGCTGTTCGTTTCCCTCGTCGATGCGGCGCATCAGCTCCCGATAGCCGCGAAGCTGCGAAACGGCGTCGTTCAGCAGTTCGTCCGGCGAACGGTACTGCCCCTGCGCGAGAGCCTCTTCCACGAACTGCTCATTCTCGTGCGTGAGTTCAATCGAGGTCATCGTCGTCTCCATCACAAAGGGGCATTCCGGCATTAAAGAAGATCGTCAGCATCGAACGAAAGTGGGCCAAAGTCACCCAGTGGGAGGGCGATGGTCTCTGTGTCGCGATGCAGAGTTTGCGCCGTGTAACGAGCCTCGTCGGTGGACGGTTCGGACAGCACTTCGATCACATCGTCCTGCAGATTGAGGATGACATAGAACGGGATGCCCGCGCGAGCGTAGAGCCGCTGCTTGATTCGGCGATCCGAGCGGAGCGAGCTATAGGCCACTTCGAACACGGCCAGCACATCGTCGGCGTGAGGAACCTCATCGGCATAGTCGTCGGGAGTCCCGCGCACGAGGCAGCAGTCCGGCTCCGGCTCGCTGGTGTCGTTGACGGTGATCGGCCCTTGGGCTTGTAGGTGACACGTCTTGTCCTCGGCCCAGCGATTCAAGATTGCCGTGAGTCTCTTCAGAACCAGCAGATGTCGCGCGCCGTGCGTCATGATCCCCCCCGTCTTGTCTCGTCGATCCTTGTACACCAGCGATCCCTGAATCAATTCGATGGGATCGCCATCGTGCAGGATTCCGTTACGGACCATCTGGTGGTACTGCTCGACATTGAGCGGCGCGAGGTTAAAGGTGATTCCTTCTCGAACGTCATCGAGAAAGCTCTCCTCCATTAATGCGACACTCATGGCACACACTCCTCTCACTGACGGGGCTTAGCAGTTCGTTAAAAACCGTAGGATGGACGCCCTCGTCCGTCCGCTTCCAACTCGAAAAGACTCGGACGAGGGCGTCCAAGTTACGCTTTTCAACAGGGGGCTAAATTGCTTCCGCGTCCTTGTACAGCTTGTATTCGACACTATCGACGAGGGCGAGCCAACTGGCTTCGATCACGTTTTCGCTGACGCCGACGGTGCTCCAGACATCCGTGTGGTCTTTGCTTTCGATGACGACGCGGACTCGCGCGGCGGTCCCTTCGGCCGAGTTGATCACGCGGACTTTGTAATCGACGAGGTGCATCTCGCTGAGGTTCGGGTACGTGACTGACAGCGCCTTGCGGAGGGCGTTGTCGAGTGCGTTCACGGGACCATCGCCCTCGCCCACGACATGTTCGATGTGGCCGTTGATTCTCAGTTTGACCGTCGCCTCGGTGATGGTCCCCTGCCCTGCTGTCGTTTCGACGTTCACGCGGTAGTGCATCCGCTGGAACTTCGGCGCGTAGGCTCCCGCCTCTTTCCTCACGAGCAGATCGAACGACGCTTCCGCCGCCTCGAACTGATAGCCCTCGTTTTCGAGGTCTTGGACTCGTTCGAGGATGCGCGACATCAATGCGTTGTCGTGGTTGATCTGGTACTTGGTCGTCTTCGCGATGATGTTCGAGCGGCCCGAGAGTTCGCTCACGAGAACACGACGCTGGTTGCCGACGGTCTCAGGCGGGATGTGTTCGTAGCTGGCGGCCAAGCGGTTGACAGCGTGAACGTGCATCCCCCCCTTGTGCGCGAAGGCACTCGTCCCGACGAACGGTTGGCCATTACGAAAATTCATGTTGGCGATCTCGTAGACGTAACGAGACAGCTCGGTCAGATGAGCGACCCCGCCCGGCTTCAAGACTTCGTACCCCTTCTTCAGCGCGAGATTGCCGATGACGCTGATGAGGTCCGCGTTGCCGCACCGTTCGCCGATGCCGTTGATCGTCCCTTGGACCTGGATCGCGCCGTGATCGACCGCCGTCAGCGAATTGATCGTGGCGAGATCGCCGTCGTTGTGGACGTGGATTCCGACCGGGACCGTCAACACTTTGCGAACGGCATCGACCGCAGCGGCGACATCCTCGGGAAGACGCCCACCGTTGGTGTCGCAGAGAATGATCATGCTCGCCCCGGCATCTTGAGCCGCGACGACCGTCTTCAACGCGAACTCGGGATTGGCTCGATAGCCGTCAAAGAAGTGTTCGGCGTCGTAGAAGACTTCGCTCCCCTCGGACTTCAGGAACGCCACCGAGTCGCGGATCATCGCGAGGTTCTCGGCTTCGTCGATGTGCAAGACCTCGAAGACGTGCAAATCCCACGTCTTCCCAACGATCGTCGTGACGGCCGTTCGTGCGTCGCGCAGAGCACACATCCCGACATCGTCCTCGGGCGCACATCCCTTGCGTCGCGTCATGCCGAACGAGCAAACCTTCGCGTGCTTCAGCGGCAGGTCTTTCACGCGCAGAAAGAACTCGGCGTCCTTCGGATTCGAGAGCGGATAGCCCCCCTCGATGAAGTCCACGCCGATGTCATCCAGCTTCTGCGTGATGAGCAACTTGTCCTGGAGAGAAAAATTGACCCCCTCGCCCTGACTGCCGTCGCGGAGTGTCGTGTCGTAGATCTGGATGCGGGACATGGCTCAACTTTCAACGTGAACTGCGGAAACAAAAAAGCCCTCAGGGAGTGACCTGAGGGCTTGTCATGGTTCGTAACGTCACCACCCCGAGATCGCTAATCGACTCCGCTAATAATTACGACCTCAATCCGAATGCTCGGGGCATTGGATGTGACGGTTGAGTCGTTCATGTACGGAAAGGTGTTGGTCATCGTCATTCACTCAGCTTGCATCGGGCATCACCCGCCGGGACTTCAATCGGGCAGGATGGTAAGGAGGAGTTTGACCCGAGTCAAACCGACCTTCAGAAATGTCCTGATTATGACGGTCAAATGAAGTCGAGACAGTTCCTGAGCTGCCCTTTGACGTGCGGGCTGATTATCTTTCATACGTGTGTCCCTTCATGACCGGCTGTGTGCGTTCTGAGTCCCCGCTTCATGACCATTACTTCACTGACGCTCCTCGAACGAGTCCGCCAGCAGTCACAATCCGATGGTGGGACGATGCGTCGCGACAACGAGGCGTGGAATCGGCTGGTCGATCTCTACACGCCGCTCCTCTTTCACTGGAGCCTACGCACCGGACTGAATGAGGCGGAGTCGGAAGACCTCGTACAGGAAGTCTTCACGGCGTTGCTCGCCAAGCTGCGGTCGTTTGAACGCCAGCGAGACGGCTCATTCCGCAAGTGGCTGCAAGTGGTGACGGTCAACAAGTGCCGCGAACGCTTCCGCCGCAAGCAGCTTCCCACGGTGAACGGCCACGACGATTCCGATCCCCTGAGTGCCATCGCCGATCCCGCCACGCTGGCCGAGTTCTGGGAAGCCGACTATCGGCAACAACTCGTCCAGCGCGCCATGCAGATCATGCAGGCCGAGTTCTCGGAAAAAGTCTGGCAATCCTGCTGGCAGCACATCGTCCAATCCCGCCCCGCCGCCGACGTGGCCGAAGAACTCGGCATCACGGCCAACGCCGTCCGCGTCTATTCCTCGCGAGTCCTCGCCCGCCTCCGCACCGAGCTGCGCGACCTCCTCGACGAGTGACCTCCCCAAGTAACCCGCAGCGTCAGCGAGGGAGTGTCGTTCATCCCACATCGGCAACCAGAGCAAAAAGTTCGTTGGCTCCCCCCGTACCGAGCTGTACTTTGATTGCAGTGCTGTTTGAACTGAAGTGCCGTTCGGCGGGGAAGCTTTACTCCCTCGCTGACGCTGCGGGTTACTTGAGATTCGGAGCCGCCCATGAACGACGAGCCGCTCGGTTACTTCCTGACGTGGGTCACATACGGCACATGGCTACCGGGCGATGAACGCGGCTGGGTCGAGTATCAGCGCGGCTGGAAACTCCCCGATCCGGGAATTGGAAGCGCTGGTCACCATGACCGAGGATGCGTGTCGTCCTCGACGAATCTCAGCGCCGCGCGGTGGAAAACCAGATTGCAGAAACATGCCAGCATCGCGGTTGGTATTTGCACGCCGTCAACTGCCGGTCAAATCACATCCATGTCGTGGTCACGGCGGTGAACACGCGGCCCAAAAAGATTCGCGCCGATCTCAAAGCTTGGGCGACTCGATGCCTGAAAGACCAATTCGACCGCACGCGAGAAAACTGGTGGGCCGACCGAGGCAGCATCCGGTTCCTGACCACGGAAGCCAGCTTGGAAGCGGCCGTGATCTATGTCACCGACGCCCAAGACCGAAAAGATCGAGACCACTGACCCGCCGGATGAGCAGCCCGCAGCGAAAGTAACCCGCTGCGTCAGCAAGGGAGTCATTCTCCACATCAATGACGGTGGCATTCGCAGCACTCGACTGAAGCCAACCAGTTCATTCCCGGAGCGGCGATCGCCGCCGAGTCTCGGACTCCCTCGCTGACGCTGCGGGTTACTTGGTCAGCCTCGCCCCGGCGATTTTCCGGAAACTTCCAGATTCCGTGTAACGATCCGCCGGAACGCGCATTTCCTTGGATGTCCACTCGGTTGGATCGGCCAAACGATGCAACTGGTAAATCACCCTCGTCGAGGGGACCGAGAGTGGCGCAACGTGAATCAGAAATGGGGGGACATCATGAAGAGTTGGAACTTTCTACAGGCGAGTCGGGCGATTGTGTTGTGTGCGCTGGCGATCACTCAAACGACGGAAGGATTGGGCCAAACGACCACACCGAAGGGCTTTCAGCCAATCAAAGCAGATCCACCCAGAATGCCGCAGCGTGTTATCGGTGGAGTCGATGCTCGATCCGAGTTCCCCAACGTCGGCAAGGTCGTGGCCTACACAAACGGTCAGGTGCCACTGGTGGGGACGGGCACGCTCGTTCACAGTCGTTGGATGCTGACGGCAGCCCATGTGGTCGATGGTTGTTTGAAGCAGGGCGGATACATCGGGTTCTTCGTGAATGGGACTTACTACTGGGCAGATGGATATGCGAAGCACCAGAACTACGGTCGCTATGCGTCGAACGGGTTGCCGCTGGGCGACATCGCGATGGTGCGACTGTCTCAGGCTGTTCCGACAAGTGTGCGACCCGCCAACATCCAAACATCTGCCGGATACGTGGGGCAGGTCGTGACCATTGTTGGGTTCGGCGACACTGGCACGGGTTCGGGGGGAACTCAAAACGGATCGAGTGGAGTGAAACGAAAAGGGACGGCGCGCGTTGAGCAAGTCGGTTCTGACTGGCTCATCTGGAAGTTCGACCGAGGCGAACAGTACAGCACGGCTCACGGCGATTCGGGTGGACCGGAGTTCAACGCCAATGGTGCGATCGCCACAATCACGACGGGCGGCGATGGTCGGGGAGTGGGTGAGACAGGCTGGGGAAACAAGTGCTGGAATACTCGGTGTGACATTCATTTCGCCTGGATGAAAGATTTGGTGACTCGGTACACACCGGCTGCGGTACCGAGCGGTGTGCGAATGCTGGTTCAACCGCAGTATGCCGCTGGAGAAGTTCTGGATGCGTTGCCTTCTCTGCCCGGCTTCGGACTGCGACCATCGTCCCTGTTGTCCAGTCGTTCACTTGAATGAACTGAAGCTCGGACACGACACGAGGATTTCATTCGTGGTCAACGGCATCGAGAGTCCCTAATACTCTCGATGCCTGATTTCGCTGATTCATCATCGACTGCTGACTGCTTCGAGGCATCGATCATCCGAACGGGAGTCATCGCAGTCTACGAATCGCTGTTCCATCACCGCATGTTCTCTCGCGACATCGACCCATTCACGAACGACGAGACAGAGGATTGAGGCCAATCATGAAGACTGAAGTTCCTTGCCCGGATGCGAAGAGGTTGGAAGCGGCGTTGTTGGGTGGCTTGGCTGACGTGGAGGCGTCGGAGGTGAAAGATCATTTGCTCGACTGTGATCAGTGTGCTCAGGCGACTTTGAATTTGGTGGCGAACGAGACGTTGGTTGGGGCCATGCGCGGGGCGGCTGTGGGGGTGAAGGTGGTTGGTTCGGAGTCTTCTGCAGCGGGCGAGACGCTCGAAGGGGATTCAGCGGTGTTACCCGCGCGGGTGAGTCTGTTGATTCAGAAGCTACGCGAGTTGCCGACGCGGAAGTTGAATGATTCGGAGTGGGCGACTGTGCTGTCGGGTGAGGCTGGCTCGGAAGCAATGCCCGAGATTGACTGGTCGTCGAGTTTCACTCGGGCCGAGGGGGCGGATGAGATTGGGCGGCTGAGTGGGTTCCGCATTCTCAAGCTGCTGGGTCAGGGCGGCATGGGAGGCGTGTTCCTCGCCGAGGACATGCACCTGCAACGGCGAGTCGCTCTGAAGGTGATGCGGCCCGAGTTTGCCGCGCGGCCCGGTGCGACCGAGCGATTCCTGCGCGAGGCCCGCGCCGTGGCGGCCGTTCACAACGAGCACATCGTCACGATCTATCAGGTCGGTCAGGCGATCGTGCCCGGACAAAAGCAGAGCGTACCGTTTCTCGCTCAGGAGTTGTTGCAGGGCGAGCCGCTCGACGCGCGACTGAAGCGCGAGGGACAGTTGCCGATCAGCGAAGCCGTCTCGATTGCGAAACAAATGGCCGAGGGACTGGCCGCCGCTCACGAGCGAGGACTGATTCATCGGGACATCAAACCGGCGAATGTGTTTCTCGTTCAGCATCCGCCTCGTAACCCGCCGCGTCAGCAAGGGAGTCATGAAGTCATCGAGTCAGAATCATCGGAGAGAGGAGAAGACGCGAACTCCCTTGCTGACGCGGCGGGTTACAAGACTGAGACAGCCAAGCTGCTCGACTTCGGTCTCGCGCGGTCGGTGGGCGACACGGCGAACCTGACTCAGTCGGGGATGATCCTTGGGACGCCCGCGTACATGGCTCCCGAACAGGCGCGCGGTGAGACGGTCGATGCGCGGGCGGACCTGTTTAGTCTGGGGTGCGTGCTGTATCGGATGTTGACCGGTCAGTCGGCGTTCGGCGGCAAGGATGTGATGGCGACGCTGATGTCGCTGGCGACGGTGACGCCTGCCACGGTGAAGTCGCTGCGCAGTGAGGTTCCGAACGATCTGTCGGAGTTGATGGAGCAGCTCTTGTCGAAGGATCGAGACGCGCGACCGGCCTCGGCGCGTGAGGTGGCTCGTAGGATGGCCGCCCTCGGCCGTCCTGCTTTGGAAACCACGGACGCTCGAAAGACAGGACGGCCGGGGGCGGCCATCCTACGGACGAAGAGTGCCATCCAGCGGGTCGCGCTGGGACTGGCTGCCTGCCTGTTGTTCGCGGTGATTGTCATCACCCTGAAGAACAAGGACGGCAGCGAAACCAAGCTCACGGTGGAAACTCCGCCGGGAACCGTCCTCCAGTCGGTCGAGCAGAAGGAGGCCGAAGGTCCAAGTGTGAAGCAGGCGACTGCCGATCCGGCTCAACCCGTGGTGAAGGCCGCTTCAGAGCCAGAGAAGCGGATCGCGCCGCAGCCTTCCATCACGCTGGCGGCGTTGGACCCCACTCAGATTCCCGAATCCGAACGCTTCGATTGGCAACCGGAAGAACTGGTGGCCGTCATCGGCGAGCATCGGTTGCGGCATTGGACTCGAGTATTGCAAACCCGGTTTCATCCCAGTGGTGAGTTTTTCGTGACTGTCTCCGACCGCGGACAAAACGCCGCAATTCTCCGCCTGACAAAAACATTGAATAGTCCGCTGGGTGCTTTGGTGGGGGATGTCGCTCAAACAGTTTCTGCTCAAGGCTTTGAGTTCTCGCAGGACGGTAAATGGATGTACTCCTTCAATCGCATTTATTCGGTCAACATGACGGACGCTGCCAATCCCCGGATCGCGTTGGCTCACACGCTGCCCACGGACAAAGATGTCTTTCACAGCGATGTGGCGATTCATGACAACCGATGGGTGATTTTGGCGACGGATGCTCCCGGCGAACTGCTGGTCTGGGATCTCTCGGCTCAACCCGCCCGGCAGATCAAGTCCGTCAAGTATGAAACCAAGCAGCGAATGATGAACCTGACCCTCTCCGCCGATGGGCGGCGTTTGGCTGGGGGAGAGGCGTTCTATGGGCCCGTTCGCGTGTGGGACATCGACTGGTCGAACGCCGATGATCCCGTCTTCACGCTCCGCGACCAACAGGTTCCGGGAAACATTGCCGCGATGAGTCCCCGCGACTCCATCATGGCTGCGGGCGGTGGCGGGCACCCCAAGATTGATCTGTGGGATGTCTCTCAAACGCCCTTCCAATTGCTTCATCAGGTTGATGGAGGCCAATTGTTCGCCTTCTCGCCGGATGGGAAACTCCTCGCAGTTGCAGCCGGGCTGGGCATTCTAATCTATGTCCACGAGGACGCCGGCTGGGTCAGGCGGCACTTGCTGCTAGAGGGCATGGCGGCGGTGACCTCGCTGGCGTGGTCACCCGATCAGAAAACGCTGGTGACAGGTGACCAGTTCGGCGGGATTCACGTTTGGGACATGACGGCGAATCCACCGCAACGACGAAATCCAACCCTTCCCGGCAGCAACGTGGCACAAATCGCCATTTCCCCGGATGGGCGTTCGCTGATCGCTTCAGGAGCGGACGGGATGACGACGGCGTGGAAGCTGGACGGCGCGGTTCCGCAACGAGTCGATTGGAAGGCTGCTTGCGATCCTTCAATTCCACCGACATTCTCGCACGATTCTCAATTCGCACGGGTACACCCCGGCGTTTGGAATCTGAAAACGAATCCACCCGCCTCAGCTTCCGATCCCATTTCCGAGTTCTCACGCTTTAGTCCCTTGGAACCCAGCCTGATTTCCTACCACGGCAACCGTTTGTTAAGTCGTGACTGGGAACTGACCAAGCGCGGGTGGTTCGTCCTCCGCAACGAGCGGGAACTTTGGGCATCAACCAATCCCGTGAGTACGGTCGATGCCTTTGCGACGTTGCAATTCGGCTCGAAACGCTTCGCCACTCGACAGAACGAGAACACGGTCAGCGTGTGGAGTTTGACCGAACCGGACAAACCATTGCACGAACTGAAGCAAGACTTACTCGCCTTTGCCCACAACAGCTCCGTTAGCAGTCCACTCACGTTATCTCCCGACGGAAATGTGCTCCTCGCCTTCTCACAGCAAGGGAGCATCGTCTGGGACTTGGAGGAAACGCCGCCACGCGAGTACCGGCTGCAACTCGATACCGGCTTAAACAACGCCTTCTTCACCGCCGACAACAAACGGCTGATCGTCGCGGGTGGTCACGGTGTCGGCATCTACGACTGGGCCAAGAACCGCGAAGTACGGCGAATCAACTACCACGGCCATCTGCGGCAAATCGTCCCCCATCCGGACGGCCAGCACCTCATCACCGCCAACGGCAACGGCACGGTTTACATCCTGCGGCTGCCCGAATTGGCGGAGCATTCCAAGACGAAGTAGAGGCGGTACTCACGGGCGACTGTCGTTGACCTGGCGAAGTTTCTGAGGCACTGTTAGGAGCTGTATCAAACTCGGAAAGTAACCCGCAGCGTGAGCGAGGGCGGCGGGATGTCCGGCTTGAAATCGTCCTTGCTCACGCTGCGGGTTGGTTTTGAAATCGCTTCTACTCTTTTGCTCCCGGAGCCTCACCCATGACCCAAGTTCGCGTTCTCGTTGGTACGAAAAAGGGAGCCTTCATTCTCACGTCGGATGGAGCGAGGAAGAATTGGCAGATCGACGGGCCGTACTTTGGCGGTCTCGAAATCTTCCACATGAAGGCATCGCCCGTGGATGCAAACCGCATCTATGCGTCTCAGTGCAGCGACTGGTTTGGTCAGGTCGTTCAACGCTCGAACGATGGTGGCCAGACGTGGGATGCAGTCGGTAACAAGTTCGTCTACGACGGTGAGACGGGGACTCACCTCTGGTACGACGGCACGCCCCATCCGTGGGCGTTCAAACGAATCTGGCATCTGGAACCGTCGCTCACCTGCGCCGACACGGTTTACGCAGGGGCTGAAGACGCGGCCCTCTTCAAGACGACGGACGGAGGTCAGACTTGGAACGAGTTGAAGGGACTGCGAACTCATCCGTCGAGTACCCAATGGAACCCAGGTGCAGGGGGCATGGGCGTTCACACGATCCTGCTCGATCCGTCGAACCCACTCCGCATCTACATCGCGATCTCGGCCGCCGGTGCCTTCCGCACGGAAGATGGTGGCGAAACATGGACGCCCATCAACAAGGGGCTTCAGTCCAAATACATGCCCGACCCGAATGTCGAAGTCGGCTTCTGCGTCCACAACCTGGCGATGCACCCGTCGCGCCCCGAGGTGCTGTTCATGCAGTTGCATTGGAACGTGATGCGGACCGACAACGCGGGCGATCTGTGGACCAACGTCAGCGGTAACCTGCCGACCGACTTTGGCTTCCCGATCGAAGTTCATGCTCACGAGCCAAACACGGTCTACGTCGTGCCGATCAAGAGCGACTCGGAACACTACGTCCACGATGGCAAGCTGCGCGTCTTCCGCAGCCGCACGGGAGGGACCGATTGGGAGCCGCTCACCAACGGGCTGCCGCAACGCGACTGCTACGTCAACGTCCTGCGCGACGCCATGTCGGTCGATACGCTCGACGGCTGCGGCGTCTACTTCGGCACCACGGGCGGTCAGGTCTATGCCTCGGCGGACGGAGGCGACTCATGGAACGCGATCGTTCAAAACCTCCCGGCTGTCCTTTCGATCGAGGTTCAAACGCTGCCGTGATTACTCCCGACGCGACAACTTCCTCAGTGCGAGTCGCCCTGCCCTACCACCTCAAAAACCTCGCCAAGACAAGCTCTTCAGAAGTCACGGTCGAGGTCGTGGGCTGTGTCACGCCCGGTTCCATTCTTGATGCGTTGGAGGCACGATATCCGGTCCTGTGCGGTACGGTTCGCGATCACGTCACGCACAAACGCCGCCCGTTGCTGCGATTCTTCACATGCGAACAAGACTTCTCGCACGAACCGCCCGATACGCTCTTGCCCGCCGCTGTCGCGTCGGGTGTTGAGCCGTTCCTAATCGTCGGCGCGATTGCAGGCGGATAAGGCGAGCGGCAGGAAATCGCTTCCCCGTAGGATGAACGCCCCGTCCGTCCGAGTTTACCCGGAAGAGCCGGACGGACGGGGCGTCCATCCTACGTTGCGCGTGCAAACTCTTGCCGCTCGCCCAACAGCCTGTTGAAAAACGTAGGGTAAGCGTCTCGCTTGCCCCTTCTTCAACTTCAGTCACGGGCAAGCGAGACGCTTACCCTACGTTCGTCCACAGGCTGCTATGTGGTGCGATCCAATCCGCTCGGAATGGGCATGAGTCTGTTCCGCGCATCCGCAAGATCGCGTTCGCGAGTTGCTCACCCCAGCTCGCCGCTCGCCAAGAGCAGTGCGATTTCACAGCCTTGCAGGAAGCTGGGAACGTGAAGCCATTCGTTGGTCGTGTGGATGTCGTGTTGTCCGCAACCGAGGGTGACGGTGGGAAAACCATGAGCGGTCATCCAGTTGGCATCCAGCCCCCCGTTGCCGATGCACAGTTCGGGGGTGAGGCCGATCTTTTCGACCGCTTGTTTGGCCAGCGAAACGGCTGGTTCTTGGGGATTGAGTCGAAACGATTCGTACTTCAAGTCGGAGTTGAAGGTGACACGACCGGTCTTACCGTCGGAGGACTTCACTGACTTCGCGGCCAACTCAAACGCCTTCCGGTACGCCTCCACGATCTTCTTGCGGAAGACGGGATCGTGACTGCGAGCCTCGGCCCGCAGCGTGAGGCTGGGTGTGACGACATTGGTCGCCTCACCCGCGTGGATGATCCCGACGTTGCTCGTCCCCCGGTGCTTTCCCTTTTCAATGAGTCCGTGCCAGCCATTCTGCGTGAGGTCGGCAATCGCCAGAGACGCGATGGCGATCGCGTTGACGCCGCGCTCCGGGTGAACGCCCGCATGACTGGCGACCCCTTCAATCTCAACTTCAATCGCGTAGTCGCCGGTCGCTCCGATGTTGACGTAGTTGGCCTCGCCACCGTCCCAGTTGAAGCAAAACTTGGGCGAGCCGAGTTTGTTCGCGGAAACATACCTCGCCCCGTACAAGCCGATCTCTTCTTGAACACAGAAGAACAGCGTAACGGGCGGGTGCGGCAGCTTGCGACGGAACAGTTCGAGTGCTGCCGTAAGCACGACAGCCACCCCTGCCCGGTCATCGCCACCGAGGCCCGACGCGGGGTTGGACGATCGAATCACGTCACCCTTCCGCACCGGTTTTGCTCCCACGCAAATGGGCACCGTGTCCATGTGAGCCATCAACAACCGACGCGGCCCACGCTTCGTACCGGGCAGCTTGACGATCAAGTTCCCCGTCTCACCACCACCGGGAATCCGTCGGTTGGCGGTGTCGGTCTCGATGCACGACTCAGGAACGCCTGCGGCAAGCAGCCGCTCTCGAACGAACGCAACGACGTGCCCTTCCTGCTTGCTGCGACCGGTGATTGCCATGAGTTCCATGACGAGAGCCACCGCCTCCGACCGGTCTATGGTGAATGAGGAACCGTCTGACTGACTCGTCATCACCACTCGCTCCGATCTCAAGTTACTCTGCTGTGAGCGATACCTCATGCGGTACACGCTGACACTAACCCGAAGTGTAAGTGAGGATGCAACACACGTCCTCGCTTACGCTTCGGGTTAGTGTGAAATGTGCCATCCTCATCCGTGAGCGGTATAAAAACGCGCACAGCCGCCACACAAAGCCAAAGCGGGCGAAGATACCCTCCGCCCGCCATTTTCATCGCCGCGATCTGCGACACAATGAACACGGACCGCCCAGCGTTAAACGTCGGGAGGTCCGTGAACCGCAATCACTCTTGAACGAGGCTATAACAGCCGGTTTCTGGATCCTTGACGATCCCTTCCGAATTGTAAATGTTTTGGTAGATCATGTTGCTGAAATTCGAGCTGTTCGATTTATAACCAGCTTCCACAACTTTTGGGGTCAACTCTTCCAGGGTCAGCCCCTTTTTGCTCTTGCTCAACAGTTCTGAAATAACATCCCTCAGGGACCGTTCATTCTTGGGGCGGGCACCGCGATTCTTGCTTCCGCGAGGCCTGCCAGGGCCACGTTTACCGCTGCCCGGTGGACGCCCCCGCTTGGCCCCACTCTTTTTGATCTTCACTTCAGCACCGACGATTCCTTGGAGTTGTTCCTGAATCTCGGCCAGCTCTTTGTGAAGTGCATCCCGTCGCTTACCCAGTTCTTGGACTTGCGACTTCCGCGCATCGAGAATTCGTTCCAAGTCGGCAACGCTGATTTCAGATTCTGCTCGTGACATATAACCTCACTTGTTCCGGTTTTATCTGGTGGCGAAACAACAACGCACACGCTTAGCAGAAGCCTAGCCTCCGAGTCTTGTTATTGCAAACGATCTAACACTCTGTAATTCGACCGTATGACCTCCCGTAGGGTGGGCAGTGCCCACCACATTAGGTTGGAGCTGGTACACAGTCCCCTCCCGGCATTTGGACAACTCAGGCAGTTGAATTAAGAGAATAGCCCGAGTCGTTCCAGCGGTGTCTCTCCCCTCATTTCTGATGTAAAACAACGGAAGATTCCTCGTCAGTGGACAAACTCGCTGAGGTAGTTCTGTGATCGATGCCCGCCATTCACCTGTGAACAAACACAACGAATCGAGGCAAAGGGAGCGTTCAGATGTCGAACCCTTGTGGCTGTGTAAGCGGCTACCAGTCTGTCGAAAAACGTAGAGTAGGCGGCTCGCCTGCTCGCATTTCGAGTTGGAAAACACAGGCGAGCCGCCTGTGCTACGGGTTGTTCAACAGGCTGCTGATTGGGACGAAACTCCACAGGTGACAGGAATTGATTCACCTTAAATCTCCGTGACATGCCAGCCTTCACCGCAGTTCATCGACGCTGGCTCTCACGGCGTCAGGACTACGCCTGGAGTAGGCGAATCTCGTAAGAACACGGACCTTCGTGAAGCCGCATGGCTTCGGTAACGCCACTACTGAAGACCGGCTGAACACGGCAATTCTCTGACAGATGTCACGCCATCGACCACGCGCCGCAGCGCCTCTTGTCGGATTTCAGGGCTTCGACTACCATCGCGCCGCCTTGATCTAAGGTAGCCTAATCCCTGCAATCGCTGTCCGTTCTCAACTCCCCACGACCGGAACACCTCATGTTGCTTTCTCCACTGTCGCGTGCCAAAACCACGTTAACCGTTGGTTTAATGGCACTCGTTGCCACGACGATTTTTGCTCAACAAGCCTCGACAACGACTGCCGCCGATCAAGACACGGCTAAGTATGTGTCCAGCATGATCAGCAAGTTTCATATCAGCCAGAAACCGCTGGATGACCGCATCTCCGCGATGCTGGTGCAGCGGTTCGTCAAAGAGCTTGATCCCCAGAAGCTCTACTTCGTGAAGTCCGACATTGACGGGTTTGCAAAGTATCGCGACCACTTGGACGACTATCTCAAGCAGGGGAAAGCGGACTTCGGTTACGAAGTTTTCGCACTCTATTTGAAGCGACTCGATGAGCGGTTGGCGGTGGCCCACAAGCTGATCGACGCCCCGCATGACTTCGCGCTCGATGAGTCGATGGTGATCGATGGCGACCAGTTGGCGTGGTCGGCCGATGCGGCTGAGGCCAACGAACGCTGGCGCAAGCGAGTCAAGTATGACCTGCTGACGTTGCAGCTCGACAAGGTCTCAGCCGAAGACGGTCGGAAGCGGCTGCACAAGCGCTACGACACCGTGAAGCGGAGCGCTCACGACATGGAGGACAACGAAGTTCTCGAAATGTATCTCTCGTCGATGGCTCACTGTTTTGATCCTCACTCCAGCTACATGTCGAAGCAATCCGTCGAGGACTTCGAGATTCAGATGCGACTCAGCCTGCAAGGGATTGGCGCGGCGCTCCAAGCGGAAGATGGCGTGACCGTCGTGAAGCAAATCGTCACGGGAGGGGCCGCCGAAAAGGACGGGCGACTCAAGGTCGGCGATAAAATCACCGCTGTTGGTCAAGAGGAGGGAGACTTCCAAGAAATTTTGGAGATGAAGCTGAATAAAGTCGTCCGGCTGATTCGCGGTGACGGCGGGACGAAGGTCCGACTGCGCGTTCTCAAGGAAACGGGCGAGACCGTCGTTTATGAACTGACTCGCCAAACGATCGCCCTGACCGCGCAAGAGGTCAAAGGGGAGATCATTCAAACTGGTGAGCGTGTTCCCGGCACGAAAGGCCGTGTCGGCGTCATCAATATCCCTTCGTTCTATCGCGACTTCAGCGGCGCTCAGCAGGGCAAAGACGACTTCAAAAGTACCGCCCGCGATGTGCTGAAAGTCTTGAATGACTTCCGAACTCAAGGTGGCGTCGATGCCATCGTTGTCGATCTCCGCATGAACGGCGGCGGTGCGTTGAGCGAGGCGATCGAAGTTTCGGGCCTCTTCATCGACCGTGGCCCCGTCGTCCAAGTGAAAGAGCAGAACGGCCGGATCAAGAGCCACGACGATGAAGAGCCGGGGGTCGAATACTCCGGCCCGTTGCTCGTCCTCTGCAATCGTCTGTCGGCGTCTGCCTCGGAAATCTTCGCGGCGGCGATCAAGGACTATGGCCGTGGGATCGTGATTGGCGATGTCACGACGCACGGCAAGGGGACCGTTCAAAACGTCATGCCCGTCAGCAGTCAGATGTTTCGAATGCTCAATGGGAGCAAGGACCGAGGCTCCGTCAAACTGACGATCAATCAGTTCTATCGCGTGAACGGCGACAGCACGCAGAATCGTGGCGTCGAGTCCGATGTCGTGCTGCCGTCCTTGATTGACCACATGGATTTGGGTGAGTCCTTCTTGGAAAACGCTCTCGCCTTCGATCACATCGCTCCCGCAAAATTCGCAGCGTACGGTTACAACAGCCCGCAAGTTGTCGCGGCGTTGAAGGAAGCGAGCCAAAAGCGAGTCGCTGCCGATCCGAAGTTCCAGCAGGTTGCCAAGGACATCGAACGCTATCTCGCCCGCAAAAACCGCAAAACGGTGTCGCTCAACGAAGAGGCGATGAAGCGGGAACGGGATGACGACAAAGCCGCCAAGGAAGTTGAGAAGGAAGAAGAAGAGAACGAAACGAAGTCCGATAAGCCGATCTTCGCCAAGACGGAATACAACAACGAGGTCTTGCAGATTGCACTCGATTATTTCTCGCAGTTTAAGGCCGCCAAAACCGCCGCTCGCTGAGCGATATCTGAGTACACACGAACTCAAGCCCGAGCCGTCCTGTGGTTCGGGCTTGTTCGTTTCGAGACCTCGCGTTGAAAACACCCTCTGCCCCGATATCATCCCGCCCATGTCCATCATCGAAGTTAAAAACCTTGCCAAACACTATCGCGTCTACCGCAAACGGGCCGGGTGGAAGGCGTCGTTCAGCGGGCTGTTCAAACGCGAATACAACGTCGTTCAGGCGGTAAAAGAGGTCAGCTTCACCATCGAGCGGGGCGAGATGGTCGCGTTTCTCGGGCCGAACGGGGCCGGGAAGACGACGACGTTGAAGCTGCTCAGCGGGCTGATCTATCCGACGACAGGAACCGCGACTGTGCTGGGCTATGTCCCGTGGCAGCGCGACAACGCCTATCGCAAACGGTTCTCGCTCGTCATGGGGCAGAAGAACCAACTCTGGTGGGACTTGCCTGCGCAAGAGTCCTTCATCTTGCATCGCGAGATTTACGGGATCGAATCCGCACCGTTTCAGCGTCGTCTCGATGAGCTGACCGATCTGCTGGAGGTTCGCAAACTGGTCGGCCAGCCGGTGCGCGAGCTTTCGCTCGGCGAGCGGATGCGGATGGAACTGATCGCGTCGCTGCTCCATTCTCCCGAGGTGCTGCTCCTCGACGAACCGACCATCGGGCTGGATGTTGTCTCGCAGCGAAAGGTCCAAGGCTTCTTGCGGCACTACCAGCAAGAACAACAGATGACGGTGCTGCTCACCAGCCACTACATGAAGGATGTCGAAGCCCTCTGCCGCCGAGCCATCATCATCAACGAGGGGGAGATCAAGCACGACGGCCCGCTCGATGAAATTCTCGACCGGTTCAGCAGCGTCAAACAGATTCAATTGCAGTTCGCCGGGACCGAGTTGCCGGAAGACCTCGAACGGTACGGCAAGATCGTCGAACGAATGCCTCCCCGCGTGAAGCTGGAAGTCCCGCGCCAGGACGTCCCCAAAGTCCTCGCCGCCCTGCTCGACCGCTATACGATCGAAGATGTCGGCGTGCAGGAACGTCCGCTGGAAGATGTCATCGCGGAACTGTTCGCTCGCAAAGAACCCGTAACAGACGGCCAATGACCGCCCCGGCAAGATCCTTCGAGTCCAATGAGGAGCCACACCATGCCATCGCCGTTTCCAGGTATGGACCCGTTCATTGAGAGCCAGAAGTGGCGCGGGTTTCATCATTCGATCATCTCGTCGATCCGAGATGCCCTGATGCCATCGGTGCGGCCTCGATACGTGGTCGATGTCGAAGAGAATGTTTACCTCGCGAAGGAAGATGGCGATCGGCTGCGGATGTTCGCGCCCGATGTTTCCGTCGTGCGAGACGAAGGTTGGATGGACGCGGTCGATGGCAGCGTGGGGACAATTGTCGAGCCAGATATTTTGACGCTGCCACTGACAGAGCAAATTGAAGAGGCGTACCTCGTGTTGCGCGCGATTGACTCCGAAGAAGTTGTGACCGTGATCGAAGTTCTCTCGCCGACCAACAAGAGTCCGCGCGATGGTCGCGCCGAATACCTTTCCAAGCGGAATGCTCTGACGCACAGCAAGGTCAACCTTATCGAGATCGACCTGTTGCGTGGCGGCATGCGACTCCCGATGCAAGAGCCGCTCCCCCCCGCCGACTACTACACGTTTGTCTCGCGAGCGTCGGAACGGCCGAAGGTCAGCGTCTATCACTGGTCGCTCGACCACGGTCTCCCTGTGATTCCGATTCCACTCGCCGAAGGAGACGCCGATGTTTCGCTCGATCTCCAAGCCGTCTTCGCGGACACGTACGAACGGTCAGGCTACGACTATGCCCTCAAGTACGGTGAGGCCGTTGAACCAGCGTTGAGCCAAATCCGCAGCGATTGGGTGCAGAGGTGCCTCGATCAGTGGAGGCCCACGCCAACGTCGTGACCATCCGCATGACGCGTCTTTCTCGCGTCACTCTAACGTGTCGCTGAAGAACCCCTCACCCTAACTCTCTCCCCGCCAGTATTCGTCCCTGAAGACAGGGCGGGGCGAGGGGACAAGACGGTCAACATGTCCTCTTCTCTCCGCGTTAAATGGTGCATCCTGCGAACCTCGATTGAGGAGCGGCTCGTTTATCGGGCCGACTTCATGTTCGCGACGTTGGTCCGCTTTCTGCCGATCGTCACGCAGGTCTTTCTGTGGGGAGCGATCTATCAAGCAACGGGGCCGGGCGACACGAAGGTCATCAATGCGTACACGTATGGCGACATGGTAGCTTACTCGCTGCTGGTGATGGTGGGGCGAGCCTTCTCGTCGATGCCAGGGCTGACGACGGGGATCGCTCGCGATATTCGAGACGGCTCGATCAAGAAATTTCTCATCCAGCCGATCGACTTGATCGACTACCTCTTCTGGCACCGAGTCGCTCACAAGCTGGTCTATTACGTGATGGCGGCGATTCCGTTCGGACTCGTCTTCTGGCTCTGTCGCGACTACTTCCGAGGCTGGCCGGACGGGATCACGCTGGCGGGTTGGTGTGTTTCGCTCGTGCTGGCGTTTCTGATCGGCTTCCTGATCGAGAGCCTGATGGGCCTCGTCGCCTTCTGGTTCTTGGAAGTCAGTTCGCTGGTCTTCGTCTACATGCTCGTCAGTTACTTCCTCTCGGGACACATGCTGCCGCTCGACTGGCTCCCGCCGTGGGTGGCGAACCTCACGCTGCTGTTGCCGTTCAAGTACCTCGCCTACGTCCCCGCCGCGATCATGCTCCACAAGTACGATCACGCCGCCTTGGCCCTCGAATTGGGAACGGGCATCGTGTGGGTGCTGATCCTCCTCTTCCTCAACCGGCTCGCTTTGTCGCGCGGGTTGAGGCGATATAGTGCGTATGGCGGGTGAGTATTAGAAAACCATGAAAGGAACGTCACGCCATGTCAGCCACAACAATGGGACCACGCTCTGTTGAGCAGATGTTAGAGGAAGCATTAAGCCTTCCTCGCTCCGAGCGAGCCGCACTCGCAAAAGAACTCATTTCAAGCCTCGAGCCCATTGATGACGCCGCTTCAATCGAGGCGGAGTGGGTCGCGGTCGCGATGGAACGGTCACGAGCCTACGACGCTGGCGAGATCACTGGCTGCGACTGGCGGGAATCCGTGGCCATCGTCCAAGCCGCTCTTGATGCCCGAGCAGCGGGTGGAGCGTCGAAATGAATGTTGTCGTGCTGCATGCGGCAACCGAGGAAGCACGTACCGCATCCGTGTGGTACGACGAGCAAGAGTCTGGAGTCGGAGCAGAGTTCTTGAGCGAGTATTACTCAATGCTGGAGAACATCGAGCAGAACCCCGAGCGATATCCGCTCGCCGAAACTGCGGATGCCCGCTTCGGGATTCATTCTGCTCGAATGCAGCGGTTTCCTTACGCGGTGTACTACGAAATCCGAGCTGACCATGCCCTCGTCTTGGCTGTCAGCCACGGAGCACAACGCCCGAACTACTGGATTCGGCGACGCAAACACAATTCGTAGCCGTCGATTCACTTCGCCAGTCAACAAACGACACGGACGTCATGCCTTCTCCGTCATCGCCACCCACTGCGAGCCATTCCCTCGACCAGATGTCGGGCGTCTACGGACGCACGTTTTGGTTGGCCTATCTGGCGAACTCGGCCCTGATTTTGGGGAACGCGCTGACGTTTCGGTTTGCCGAGCTGGTGAATCATCTCGGCGGGACGGAGAGTGACACGGGGATCATCGTTGCATTGGGGACGGCCGTGGCCGTGTTGGTGCGACTGAGCGTCTCACACGTGCTGGACGATTACGGCACGCGGCGGATGTGGCCGTTGTGCGCGATGCTGTTCGTCGTGGGATGTGCTTCGTTCTTGGTGCCGACGGATTTGTCGTGGGTCATCTACGTCGCGCGCGTGGCGTACTTCGTCGGGCTGACGGGGATGTTTGCCTGTTCGATGACGCACATTCAGAACCACGTTCCGCCCGAGCGTCGGACCGAGATCATCGGCAACCTCGGGAGCAGTGGGTTTGTCGGGATGATCGTCGGCTCGAACATCGGCGATCTGGTACTCAGGCTCGTGCCGGACAAGCGGACTCAGTTTGTGATCCTGTTCGGCGGCGCGGCGGCGATCGGGCTGGTCTATCTCGTCATCATCGTGCTGCTGACGCGCGATCAACCTCACCCGCGCACGGCCGCGTCGCCGCCCGCGTTTCGACTGCTGTTCCGCTTTTGGCCGGGAGCCGTCGTTCTCGCGGCGATGATTATGGGACTCGGCGTCACGGCGACGCAGACGTTTCTCACGCGCTTCGCCACGACGCAGAAGATCGACGGGATCGCGGCCTTTTTCTCGGGCTACGCGATCTCGGCGTTTGTGTTTCGGCTACTGGTCTCAAACTGGAGTCGCACGATCGGCCGCCACTGGATGCTCGTGCGAGGACTGCTCGGCCACGTCGTCGGCCACGCCATGCTCGCCTTCGCGACCGAGTGGTGGCACTTCATTCCGGCTTCCATCGTCTGCGGCTTCGGCCACGCCCTCCTCTTCCCCGCCGTCGTCTCTCTCGGCTCAGGAGCCTTCCCCAAAGAATGCCGAGGCTCCGGCACCGCCATCATCCTCGGCTTCACCGACTTCGGCTCGCTCCTCTTCGCCCCGCTCCTCGGCTGGATCATCGTCCACCACGGCTTCACCGCGATGTACCTGACCTCCAGCGGCGCGGCCCTAATCACCGCCCTGCTCTACGCCCTCGTCGCGTGGCACTACCCGGATGACGACGCGGCTGGCTGAGGTGTCGTTTCGCCAAGCACTGACAATCAGAGTGCGTAACGTCTTCGGTACACATCAACTTCTCTCGTGTCCGCTCTGTTGAGGGGTGTGACTCATCTCTCGTATCGCGGGTTTCCAAGCGGGAACCTGGGAACCAGAAGATTTTCGGGAAGATTTGTGGAAGCACTCCGTTTTCTGTGCGTGGTGGGTGAATCGTCTCACCCGCGACATGAGTCTTCGTCCGCAGCGACAGAAAGAGAGAGACGCGATGAGTACGCCAATGAAGCAGACACCAATCCGGCGAATGTGGGTGGCCATGATTGTTTTGGCGGGCGGATGGGAGTCAGTGAGGCGACAGCATGTGATCGGCCTGACGCGCCACCGGTCTATCGGACAGTGATGGCTTGGGAATCGCAGGTCGAGGCGTACCCAGTCTGGGTCACGAAATACGACCACTGCGGACGGGCGT
>JAYTQJ010000096.1:0-12266 GCA_043746775.1 Schlesneria sp. | reverse complement strand
CACGTCGAAGCTCCGTGACCGTGGCACCCACAATATCCCGGTTTCAACACGGCGAAGTCCCCTGTGCAGCGTTGCACCTGCTTGACAGTCCTTGGCTCTGCCAGAAGAATCAGCCGCTCTTCAAGAGAGTTCGTGTCGAGCATTCACTTGAACCTGCCACGCTTGACCCTCGTTATGAGGCGACAGCTTTACCCTGACTATGATTTCGACAGAGGAATGACCACATGAGCGGACCGATCGTGCGAACGGGGACGACCCCGGAATTTTGGAAGAACTACGACGCCATTTTCGGTGATAAGAAGAAGGCTGCCGCTCCGAAGAAAGCCGCCGCGAAGTCCGCAGCCAAGCCCGTCGCTGCTGCAAAGCCTGCCGCCGCCAAGCCCGCGAAGAAGGCCACCAAGAAAGTGGCGAAGAAGAAGTAATCCCGTGATCACTTTGCTCAAAGAGAAGCCCCCGTTCCTGCGGGGGTTTTTCGTTGAGTGCATTCGAGCAAGCTGCCTGATCCCGATTGGTCTCGACACAAAGTAGCCATCATCGCTCCGCGTGATGAGCCTTTTGAGAATAGGCGTCTGAGTCGGGGCTACCAAACTCGTAAGGCTCGTCACGCGGAGCGATGACGGCTACTTTGGCTGATACCTGCGAGTCGCGCATGAAACCAATGGCCTGATCCCGGTTGCAATCCTGCTTGGGAATCGAGATGCCCACCGCCGAAGTCCGTGCCAAGCCTGCTCTCTCGAAGTCATGCGATTGGCCGCTCGTCGTCGCCGTCTGGTTGAGCCTGCTCGTGTATGGAGCGATCGCCGCTCCGATCCCGGCCGTGAACGAACCGCACTATCTCACCAAGGCACGCCACTACTGGCAGCCCGAGTGGTGTGCGAACGACTTCTTTCTCGCGTCGTCCAACGCGCACACAATGTTCTTCGCGACGACCGGTTGGCTGACGCGGTGGCTGTCGTTTGAACAGACGGCGTGCGTCACACGCGCCGTGGCAATGCTGATCCTCGCGGTCGGCTGGATCAGCCTGATCTCGAAGCTGTTGCCGCGCCGTGAAGCCCCCTTGCTCGTGTGTTGGATGTTTCTCGCGCTGCAATCGTGCGGCAACTTGTCGGGGGAATGGCTCGTCGGCGGGATCGAGGGGAAGGTCGTCACTTACGGCTTGTTGTTCGCGTCACTCGGACAGTTGCTGCGAAGCGGTTCCCACACACCAACCCGAAGCGTGAGCGAGGACGCGATCGATAACGATTCCACGCGAGTGGGGACGGCGTCCTCGCTCACGCGATGCGCCGCGTCCTCGCTCACGCTTCGGGTTGGTGTCGAAGGCCGCTCTCCCGCGCGAATCGTTCTGGCGGGAGCCTTGGCGGGGCTGGCCATCGCCTTTCATCCCGTAGTCGGCGCGTGGGGCGTGCTGGCGTTCGCGGGAGCCAAGCTTGCGGATTTTCGATTTTCGATTTTCGATTTTCGAGTGGGGACGACGAACATGCGGCCGCTCCTTCAATCGAAAATCGAAAATCAAAAATCAAAACTTCTCGCGCTGTCGCTTCTCGCGCTGCTCGCGTTACCCGGCCTCATCCCCGTCGTGCAGTTGTTGCGGGAATCGGCTGCTGGCGAGACGAAGCGGGCGGCGACATACATTCAGGTTTACTACCGACTCGCCCATCATCTCGACCCGATGCTGTTCCCGCTGCGGGCGTATGTGGGTTATGCCGTGTTGTTGCTGCTGTGGTTGATCGGATTGAGGTACGAAGCCCGTTCGGACGCGAGGCGGTTGTTTGATCGCGTCGTGGCGTGGTCGGTGGTGTTTGCAGTGGCGGGGCTGCTCGTGGGAGCGGGGACTCGACCGGCGGCAACGATGCCGTGGTTCATGGAACGCGCGGCGCTGCTCAAGTTCTATCCGTTTCGTTTGGCCGATGTGCTCGTGCCGCTGGCGGCGAGTATTGTGGCTCTGGGATGGTGGGAACGGAAAATGGCGAGTGACGCCGTTGGTGATCGCGAGTTTCGTGCTGCGAACGACGCCGATTCAGGGGGCTTATGCCCCCCGCTCCGAAAGACAAATGCAGGGCTTATGCCCACAAGTGGCCTCTGTGCCGTGCTGTTCGTGCTGGCACTCGCGCGAGCCTATTCGGTCGTTGAGACCAACCGCTACTCGGGCGAGTTGCGGGCCGACTGGATTGACGCCTGTCGGTGGATCGACGGACATCTTCCTAGCGACGCACTCGTTCAGGCTCCGCACAACGGCTGGGCGTTCAAGTGGTTTGCCGGTCGAGCCGAATACGTCGCGTTCAAGGACTGCCCGCAAGACGCCGCCGGGATCGTCGAGTGGAACCGCCGCCTGCTCTTCCTGAAGAAGTGGTACGAGGACCGGTACGTCGATCAGTTCTATTCGGCGGACGAGCTGCGCGGCTTGCGTCGCGAGACGGGCATCACACACCTGCTGACCGACCGACTGGGGCCGTTGGAATTGGAACCGGTCTATCGCAACGAGACGTTCCAAGTCTACGACCTCTCGTCGCTCGATTGAACGATTCCGCAGTGGTTCGATGTCGATTTCATCCTGAAGGGATGAAGACCGGTCGCTGTCGTCCATCGCTCTCCAATGAATCCCTCCCAAAAGGTCTGATGAACCGAAATTCCTCGCTCTGACGTTTCCGACAAAAGTAGCAGGCACTCTCCGAGTGCCGTCCGCCCGTCTGTGATTCCTCGGCCAATGCGGTGGGCGGCACATGGGAATGTGCCTACTACTTTGACTTCCGTCGGACACGTCCTTTCTCATTTTTTCGTCTCTTTCGTTTGCGGACCGCGCGAGTTTGCCTCGTTCGCACTTTCCGAGAGATTCCCTGTAACCTTCGTTCTGAGACTCCTCAGGACACTGCATGAACACCTCCTCCGAACCGCGTCGCTGCCCGGCCTGCTCAGCCGAGATTCCCGCCACCGCGCCGCAGGGACTGTGCCCGAAGTGCCTGCTGTTGGGAGTCGCCTCGGTCGCCGAGTCATCGGGGTTGAGCGGCGTTTTCGACCCCGCGGACTTGAGCCAGGCCGACGAACGCCGTCCCGCTCCAGTCTCCGCCCGCGCAAGGTCTTCTAGCGCGAAGACCAACGATCCCCGACTGACCGCGCCGTCGGTCGAGGAACTCGCGGCAGCATTCCCGCAGTTGGAGATCCTCGAACTGATCGGTCGCGGCGGGATGGGTTTTGTTTACAAGGCGCGACAGCCGAAGCTCGACCGGTTGGTGGCCCTCAAGATTTTGCCGGGGCATCTGGCGGAAGAGCCTTCATTCCACGAACGGTTTGAGCGCGAAGCCCGCGTCCTCGCGAAGCTGCAACACCCGCTGATCGTCGGGGTGTATGACTTTGGTGAGGCGATCGTCGCGGAACGAACTGTAGGGTGGGACCAGCGGCGCTTCGACGCGCCGGCCCACCATGACGGTGCGATGATTTCCAAGAACGGTGACCGCAAAGATGATGGGCCGGCGCTCGAAGCGAGCTTGTCCCACCCTACGACTGCGCCTGACACCCGTTCGTACTTCTACCTCATGCTCGAATACGTCGATGGCGTGAACCTGCGCGAGGCGATGCGCGCCGGCCGGTTCACGCCCGATCAGGCATTGGCCATCGTGCCTCAAGTCTGCGAGGCGTTGCAGTACGCTCATTCCAAGGGCGTCCTGCACCGCGACATCAAGCCGGAAAACATCCTGCTCGATGTCGATGGTCGAGTGAAGATCGCCGACTTTGGGATCGCGAAGGTCTTCGATCCGGAGGCCGACGCACCGTCGAATTCACTCGTCCCCGGCGGTGCCAGCGAATCGGAGCTGGCCGTCACGCGACTGACCGCGCCCGGCGCGGTCCTCGGCACACCGCTCTACATGGCTCCCGAACAACTCATCAGCCCGAACGCCGTCGATCATCGCGCTGACATTTTTTCGTTGGGCGTCGTCTTCTACGAGATGCTCACGGGCGAACTGCCGATGGGCCGCTTCGCTCCGCCGTCCGAGAAGTCGCTCGCCAACCAGCAGATCGACCAGCGCATCGACGAAGTCGTGTTGAGAGCACTCGCCAAGGAGCGAGAACTCCGCCAGCAATCGGCCGGTGAGATGAAGACGGAAGTCGAAACGATCTCGTCCACGCCGAGACCCCGCCCCGTTCCGCCACCGGTTCCCGTTGCGGCTGCATCACATCGAAGACCGAACTCGTCGGATACCGCAGGCCACGGCATTGAACCGCCAGTGAATGTGCAGCAGACCGTCGGGCCGCCTTTTCCAAGCTGGTTACTGACGGATGTCGGACGGGTTCTGCTCGCACTGTTCGTCGTGAGCGTTCTGAGCGGCGTCATCCCGTTGGTGTTAATGATCGTGACCGCGCCGATCTGGATTCTGGACGTAATCCTCTTTCAGTCCATCACCGCAGGGATCGAGTACCTCTCTCAGCCGTGGCGGTACGCGCGCGATGCCGGGCAGTTTGTGGCGGTCGCGCTGTGCGTGGTCGTCGATGCGGCCTTGCTGATTTTGATTTGGCGATATTGGCTCTGCCACGTTTCGCCTCGTCGTGCTGGGGCGTCTCTGCGTTGGTTGTTCACGCCGTATCCCGTTGAACAACGCCGTTCGTCCGAACTACCAAACTCAACCACGACCGCACCGCGTACTGCGGACGGCTGCTTTGAGCCGCCAGCGAATGCAAAGCTCACTGGCGAGCAAAACCCCGCGCCAATTTCACCGATCGCCACTGACACGGCTCGCTATGCGGTGAGCGGCAACACATCGGGGAGCGGCGGCTGGTGGGCGTTGGCTGCGCTCTTCTTCGGGATACCGCTTGCGGCGTCGCCGATGGTTGGTTTTAGAGCAAGCTTCGATCCCGCGAATCCTCCGATGCCGCCGTCTCCAGTTTGGGTCGGCTGCATGATCACGCTGATGATCCTGTTTATTGTGGGAGGAACACTTGGCCCGATCTTCCTCGGCTGGCGACACCTGATCCGCCAGCATCGCGACCACAGCCGCAACGGCATACTTCCGGCGATGATCGCCGCTTGGTTTCTGCCACTATTGGCTCTTGATGTCATGTTGTACTTGGGCTTCGTTGCGCCGCTAGATCGCTATGTAGACTGGCAACTGTTCGCTCGTTACTTCGCGGGGCTGCTCTATCCGGTCGTCGATGGCGTGATCCTCTACTCGACATGGTGCTGGGTAACGCACTCGCCGTTCAACGTGCCTACGAGTTTGAAGTCCGCGCGGCTTTGGTATCCGCTCGGCTGGACGGTGCTGTCGATCTTCGTCGGTTGGGGCGCGTTCGAGGCGGTTCAGTCCTATGGGCGATACACGTTCATGCGCATCGACGAGAGCGTTGAGATGCTCGAAGCCAAGTCGGGCGGCTACTTCGTGCGCGGCAATGTGTGGAGTCACACCGTTGCGCGGGGCAATCGCACGGAGCCAACACCCGATCGCGCCTACTGGGGGATGGCTTTCATCAGGCAGTCGGATACCAAACGAAGTGGCAGCAGCGTCGAAGTGGCTCTGCCTGACTTGACGATCCGCCGGTCGCATACGGTGCCCAATGATGTCCCACTGACCGAGGAGAACTTGCTGGCCCAGATGAAGCTGGCGGGGATCGACACCAACCGGTTGGAGGTTGCGGCAGAAGCCCGATCACTCATCGAGACCGCACACGAATTGACTAACACACTCGTGAATCACTCACAGTTTCCACTGGTCAATCTGATCGACCGGGACCACTGGAAGGTCACGACTCGACCTCGATTCGAGGGAGTTATTCGCCACGGTTGGGACGTGACCCACCACACGGCACGCGGTTCGTTGAGCATACAAGTCAACCAAGACGATGCCCTGCGCACGGTGGCAGCAGTCGTCGCGTTCTGGTTGGTGGGACTGGCACTCTTGCTCGGCTTGTTGCCAACGCGCGGGACGCGACTTGAACACGAGACGGGGCCTCGCTTGGCCGATTCACCGTGGCCACGCCGTGTCTCCAACACAGTGAATTTCTTGGCCGGACTCAGCGTCGTTGTCACCTGCATCGTGTTTCTGCCGTTGACGAAGAGGCTCGTTTTTCCGTCTCCGCCCCCAATTCAACCGCCTCAAGCTGCCATCAGTATCACCAAGACGGCACCAATCGCCAGCCGTCCCGGCGTTGCACATGTTGGACACACGGGACACGAAGACGCAGTTCAACCAAGAGAGCCAACGAAACCACCTCAAGCCCTCTCCGCCGCCGAGGCCGAAGCGAAGCGGCTCGGGTTGATTCGCGTGGTCGATCAACAGGCCGAGGTCTACACGTTTCAGCAGCCGATTGGATTGAACGGCGATGCGGGCGAAGTTCTGGTCGAGCCGCACTTCTCGGCGCTGGTACGACATTCCGTGCCGATGAAGGATCTCACGTTCACGTTCAAGCACACGGCTGACTCGCGCCAATCGAGAGCCTTCGTATCCGACTATCCGTGCGACTACATCGCCTGCGACTGGACATCGGGAACAGACAATCCGCGCATCATGGGCTACCTGCTGCCGCCCGGTGCCTACGACTTCCGCGCGGATGCCGAGACCGGCACGTTGCTCATGGAAACGGACTCGACCCAGCGAGCGAAGATCGCGGCGGACACGATCAAGCTCCTCGCTGAAGCCAACTCGAAATCAGCGGCCACGGAGTCCGACTGGCAACAGGGAACGCAGGCGGCTCATGTGCGGTTCAAGTTCGTTCCGAGGTCGATTTCCAAACTGAGCGTTCCCGACGAATGTCTCGTCGTGCTGACAGAGAAGTCGAAGTCACTGTTCACTCGCAGCGGCGGCTACTTCACGAAGCACGAGTTCGTCACGGATGCCAACATTCATGAGCTGCGTGAGTCCATAAAACCACCCGCGCCCATGAGCGATGACGGCATTTTCGAGGACTCCCCTGCGGATGCGATGATTCCCGAGAACGCCCCGCGATAAACACAACCCCACCGGGCTTGTCCCGGTGGATTCAGGTCTTTGCACTACTCAGAGTGATTGAACTCGCGGACGCGGCAGTTAGAGTGGCTGAGGCGTAGATTGAATTGCAGCGAGCTGGTGCATCCGGACTGCGTTTGCCGATTAAGGCGAGTAGTGCAGAGACCGGATTCCACCGGGGCAAGCCCGGTGGGTTTTGGGTTGAGTGATGGGGCAAGCCCGGTGGGGTTTCGTTGGAGTGGTGAGATGGACAAGTCGCGAATTTCGCCAATCTATACGCCGGAAAACTGCTCGACCGCGTATCAGTTGGACTGGAGCGTGACGCTGTTCTGGAAGTTGATTCCTGCGACTGATGATTGGCTGGCCGAGTTGATGCCTGTCACCGAAGCGGATGGCGTTCGTATCCTGCGTCACAGGTTTCCCACTGCGGATTGCAGCCAGTTCCTCGTGAGTTCCAAGACTTCCGTGCGTCCGGTCGATGTCGTGCGTTCCATCAAAGGGCGATTGCAGTACGTCTTCGCACCCGGTGGCCGAAGGCGTTTCAACGCAATTACGATCTGCACAGCATTGGTTCCACGCGGCGCGCCAAGATCGAGGAATATGTCGCCTCGCAGTTGAAGCACCACGCCGTGGAAGGGGCTGACAAAGCCGAACTGTTCGACTTGCAAGTCGGTAATCCCGAGATGGACCTGTCGCAACCGCGCTTCACATCACACGGCCGTTACCGCTGTAACGTGCATCTCGCATTCGTGACCGACTGGCGGAGACGGATTTCTGCGGATCGACTCGAACAAATCCGCCTGATGATCCGGCGGTGTGCGTCGGCGCACGGAGACCTGCTGTCGCGTGTCGGCCTCCTGCCGGATCATGTTCATCTTGTACTCGGCTTCTCGCCGGAAGAGGCACCGCTCGGCGTGGCACTGCGGTACATGAACAACATCGCCTTCGTATTTGAGATGCAGCCGGTTCTGATGCGCAGTTGCTTCCTCGGTACAGTTGGGGAATACGACCTCGGGGCAGCGAAATGAGGCAAGGTCACCGGGCTTGACCCGACCTCCAAACAAAACCCAACCGGGCTTGTCCCCACATCCAGCTCAAACCCCACCGGGCTTGTCCCGGTGGAAATCGGTTTCTGCACTTACTCGTTACTTCGTCTCGTTTCCTCGTTTTGTTACTTCGTTACGCATAGTCGTCGTTCTTGGCCGCAGCATTTTTCTATGGGCCACTGCATACAAGCGAGTAGTGCAAAGACCTGAATCCACCGGGGCAAGCCCGGTGGGGTTTGGGTTCGGTAGCGTTGGGAAAGAGGTTTGATGCCGTCTTCATCCTCACATTTCTCGACGACACACTGGACGTGCGTGTTGCTCGCGCGAGGCGAGTCGGCGGAGGCCCGCGCGGCGCTGAACGAGCTTTGCACGGCGTACTACGCGCCGGTGCAGGCGTTCCTGAGGCACAGCGTGCGGCGGGGCGAATCGTTTGAAGACCTGACTCACGACTTCTTTGCCCGCGTGTTGACCGGTCGCGCGTTCGCGCAGGCCGATCCGCAGCGAGGCCGCTTTCGGTCGTACCTGCTCGGCGCGGTGAAGCACTTTTTGTCGGACGCACGTGATCGGGAGCAGGCAATCAAACGCGGCGGAGGGGCGGACCAAGTGAGGCTCGATGCGGGGACGGACACCTCACCGGGGATCGACGTGCCCGACTCGAATGCGGTTTCACCCGAAGCGGCCTTCGAGAAACAGTGGGCGTTGACGCTGATCGACCGCGCCCTGCATCAGCTTCAAACCGAGATGACGCTCGCCGACAAAGCGACTCAGTTTGATGTCCTCAAACCGTGGCTGACGGGGAACGTCGAGTCGTCTCAAGCCGTCGCCGCAACGACGCTCGGCATGAACGAGAATGCGATCAAAGTCGCCATCCACAGATTGCGCCGCCGGTTTCGGGAACTCGTCAAAACGGAGATCGCTCACACGGTGATCGACCCAGCGGAACAAGCGGCTGAATTGGCGGACCTCATTGCGGCGTTAGGCCGGTGATGTGGTGCGACTGTCCGTTCCACTCGGCAAAGAACTGCGTGAGGTACTGCTCCATGAACTGATGTCGTTCGGCGGCGAGGCGGCGTCCCGCAGCGGTCTGCATCCGGTCTTTGAGGAGCAGCAACTTCTCGTAGAAGTGATTGATCGTCGGGCCACCCTTTTGTTTGTAGGCAGCGAACGATTGATGCAGTTCGGGAGGGACATCGGGGTCGTACATCGCGCGGCCGAAGTGGCCACCAAACGCGAATGCACGCGCGATACCGACCGCTCCGATGGCGTCGAGGCGATCGCCGTCCTGCACGCAGCGGCCTTCCAGCGTTTGCATCTCCGTGGCGACGCCCGCCCCTTTGAACGACAGCGTCGCGATGATTTCGCAGACCTGTTCGATCAGCGCGGGATCGGCCTCACACCGGACGAGCCACTCACGCGCGGCGCGCGGGCCGGCCGTGTCATCGCCCCCGTGAAACTTCCAATCGGCGATGTCGTGCAAGAGGGCCGCCAACTCGGTGACGAACAGGTCCGCGCCCTCTTCTCGCGCCACGAGCAGCGCGTTGCGGCGGACTCGATCAATGTGCCACCAGTCGTGGCCCGAGCTGTCTCCTTCGAGTGTTTCGCGCACGTGATCGGCGGTGGCGGTGAGGATGTCGGTTGGAGTCATCGTGTGTGTTTGTTGGAATGAGTGGAAGGATCGAACCGACTTGTAGGACGGGCACTTTTTCCCGTCCCGTTTGAAATCGGAAGAGCGGACGGGCAGGAGTGCCCATCCTACAAATTGCGTCATTCATGGCCGCGTTACTTGGCGACCGGCAGCAGGCCGAGTTCACCCGCGATCGGTTGCATCGCGGCGATGCAGAAGGCGATGTGTTCGTCGAGGTCCACGCCGAGATCGGCCGCGCCGTTCGTGATGTCTGCGCGATGGATCGACGCCGCGAACGCGAGGTTCTTCAGTTTCTTTTTGACGCTGGCGGGAGTCAGTCCCTCCAAGCGTGGCGGTCGAACCAGAGCACACGCTGTCAGAAACCCGCACAGTTCGTCGCAGGCATACAGCGTCTTGTCGAGCCGCGAGACGCGCGGGCAAGTCTCGCTGAGATAGTCCGCGTGAGACTTGATCGCATAGATCACGTCGTCGGGATAACCGCGTTCCTGCAAGATCACCGCCCCTTGGAGCGGATGGTCGGGCGGATCAGGCCAGCGCTGATAGTCGAAGTCATGGAGCAACCCGACGGTCCCCCATTTCTCTTCGTCCTCACCAAACTTGCGGGCGTACGCGCGACAAGCCGCTTCGACTGCGAACATGTGTTTGATGAGGCTTTCGCTGGTGGTGTATTCACGCAGCAAGGCCAGATCATCGGTGCGAGACATGGCGTTTCCTTTGGAGGCGGTGAGTGCTTGGCTGGGAGACGATTTTTGAGACGCATGTTACAGTAGCCGCCGCTCGCGTCGTACCGATGTGGAGGGGCCTGAGTGGCTCACGTGAGCGATCAACGGAATCCCCTCGCCAATAACTCGATGCCTCAGCGCGGAGAAGATGATGCCCGAGCCGAAACGCCCGGATGGTACTCAGAAAACAAATGGTGACTCCACGCCCGAGGTTGCTGCCAACGCAACGTCCGGAAGTGGTGATTTTTCGTCGCCGCCGATGCCGTTCGATCTGACCGGTCTGACGTTGGGTGAGTTTCATTTGTTGAGACGACTCGGCAAGGGAGGCATGGCCGAGGTCTGGCTGGCCGAGCAGACGAGCTTGCGGCGTCAGGTGGCGGTCAAGATTTTGCGGCCCGACTTCGTGGCCGACGCCAGCTACGTGAAGCGGTTCCGCCACGAGGCGACTGCCGCCGGAAGCCTCAACCACCCGAACATCGTTCAGGTCTACATGGTCGGCGAACAGGACGGCATTCACTTCATCGCGCAGGAGTACGTGCAGGGACGCAACTTGAAGGAGTTCATCACGCGGAAGGGGCCGCTCGAAGTTCCCATCGCGTTGCACATCCTGAAGCAAGTCGCCGCCGCGTTGCAGGTCGCCGCGACCAGCGGCATCGTCCATCGCGACATCAAGCCCGAGAACGTCTTGCTGACGAAGAAGGGTGAAGCGAAGGTCGCCGACTTCGGTCTCGCGCAACTCTCGCTGCATGGGGAAAAGGTCGCACTGACGCAAGTCGGCGTCACGATGGGAACGCCGCTCTACATGAGTCCCGAGCAGGTGAACGGCAAGCCGCTCGACGCGCGCAGCGACATCTATTCGATGGGCGTGATGGCGTGGCACATGCTGACCGGACGTCCGCCATTCACGGGTGAGACGGCCCTCGCGGTGGCGGTGAAGCATCTCAACGAAGCACCGCCGTCATTGAAGGAGGCGCGGCCCGATGTCCCGCCCGGCGTGGTCGCGTTGATCGAACGGATGATGTCGAAAAAGAAAGAGGATCGTCCGGTCGATGCACTCGCCGTCGCCAATGATCTGAAGGCATTGCTGCGACAAGCGACCGGCAAGGAGACGCCGCCGTCGGAAGCGTCGTTCCGTCAAACAACATCTTTGACACGATCGACCAAGCCACTTTGGGAGCGACCTCTGCGTGACCAGATGAAGTGGATGATTGCCGCGTCCGTGTTGGTGATGGCCAGCACGGCGGGGATCGGTTGGGCGATGCGAACGCCCGATCCGTTCCTGACGGAGGCCACGGCTCCACCTCGTGTTCAGGTGCTGCCAAGCGCGGAGGGCCAGCTCTACTACGCGATGGGCAGGCCGGGAGACGAAGCGGCGTGGAGTGCGGTCAAGGGGCATAAAGACGCGACGGAACTGATCAAGAGCCGCGCGGACATCAATCTCGCGCTGATCTATCTCAAGACGAAGCGAAAGCTGAAAGCGAAGGAGACGTTCGAGCAGTTTGAGGCCTCGACCGACGCTTGGCAGAAAGCGCACGGCAAGGCGGGTCTCGCCATCATCGCGGGGTTGGAGGGAGATCAAACCAATCTCCGCAAGCTGGGCGAGCAAGCACGCGAAATGGCCACGCGCAGTGAGAGCGTCAAAGTCCTCGTGCCAGAAATGGAAGAGGCGCTCGCGGATGCCCTGCGCCGCACTGAGAGCCGAACCAAGTGACTCGTTAAGGAATGGGTCCGGAATCACTTCCCGAATAGGCCAGCGCAATTCTCCCTCCCCTCGTCGGGGAGGGGGGAGGAGGTTCAAGTCGATTTGCCACTCACCCCCCCTCCCTAACAGCCTGTTGAAGAACGTAACTTGGACGCCCTCGTCCGAGTGATTTCTCGTTGAAAACGGACGGACGAGGTCGTCCATCCTACGATTTTCAACAGG
>JAYTQJ010000095.1:0-12276 GCA_043746775.1 Schlesneria sp. | reverse complement strand
TCGCTTGACGCGCGGGGCGTTGCCCACGCGGTGAAACGACCAAACTCAGTTTCACTCGCGCACCATCGGGCTTCGCTCGGTGTTGCCGATCCATCTGTCGCCCGCGTAGGTCTCGCCCCATTCGCCGTGTTCGATGACGTGGATCGCATCTTTCGGTGATCATTTTTAACAGCGGATTGTATTTTTTACGAACATGAATTATTTCATATGTGAACGTTGACATTGTTTTTTGCGTCGCTACTCTACTCGCGGATGACGATTTGGAATCTTGCGGAGGTTGAAATGAGGCGTGGCTTCACGATCATTGAACTCATGGTGTCCCTAGCGGTCATCGGGATTCTGCTGGCGTTGCTGTTACCTGCGGTTCAGATGGCCCGTGAGGCTGCTCGCAAGACGCAATGCCGCTCGAATCTTCACAACATTGGTATTGCTTTACATAGCTACCACTCGACGCACAGTTCCTTCCCCGCAGGAATGAACCGTGGCTTGTCTCTCCACGTCATGATACTTCCGTATGTAGATCGTGCAGATCTGTACCAGCTTGCTTCGCTCGACTCTCAGCCAAGTGCATTCAGTAATAATCTCAAACTAGCGGCAACTCGGATACTACTCTACGCCTGCCCGAGTGATCCCTTTGGAACGACTCCGCTCAGACACGGAGGATATCCAACCAGTTATGTCGGAAATCACGGCGCGTGGTGCGGCTATAAAAATGCGGACGGTGTCTTCCGCATTTCAGGTTACATACGGATGGCAGACATTACCGACGGACTGTCTAACACGGCCGCCGTGTCAGAGCATCTCATCTCAAACTTTGAACAAGAGCGTGATCGAGTGCTTTGGCAATGGGAGCCGCGTACTAGCGATAGATCCCAATTCAGTGAAGGATGCAGGTCGATGTCGGTATTTCAACCAGCAACGAATCACAATGTAGGAGGTTGTGCAGGCCCTTGGATTGACGGCAATCTGGGAATTGCAGCGTACAACCATGTGCTATCACCGGGCCAGAATAGTTGCACAAATGACGGAAATTATGAATACGCCGCATTTACGGCTCGAAGTAAACATGCGAACTGCGTGAATGTACTTTATGCTGATGGGCATGTTTCAACAGCGAATTCATCCGTTGATAATCGCCTATGGGGCACCGCTGGGACTAGAAATGGGAATGATCACCAAGGTGGTGATTGTCTGTGATGCGTGTTTTTCAAAGGGGAAATGCAAATGGTAAAGCGACGACTGGCATTCTGTATCGGCATGTTACTTGGGTTTGCTGGCGGCACCGCAACCTTTGGTGCTTGGACTGTTACCGATCCGGGAAATGGTGCCGATTTCTCTGCGAGTTCGCCCATACCGTGCCAAGGGGCAGGTATTGAAAACGAAACGAAGGTGCTGAAGTTGATTCACCCCACAAGTGATACGACCGGGACGGTGATGAGTTCAAAGAATTTACAGGTCGGAGAGGGTATGACATGGGATCATAACTTTGAACCGCCGAATACAGGTTGGCCAGAAACGGGTGAAACGATTATTGGAATTTACAATTCCGGAGTGACGAATCCGTACGACCCAACTGGAGGATTTACAGCTTTCCCTGTTGGTCCTGCTATTAGAATATTTACGATCAATGGCGGCGGCGGAGGAGCGTAACAACAATGAATAGTACCTCTGCGTTGCTTGCTCGTGTCGGAATTGTTTTGTCGATTGGATGCAATCGAGAAACAGTCGCTCCGCAGCCACTTTCGGACACTGGGAAACCGGTGTCAGATGTGACAATTGTGATCCACAATCAGGACGGTTCAAAAGCGAAAGCTGCCTCGCCTTTTGTCGTCAATGGACCGATGCGTATTGCTGGCTCTTTTAAGTTGCCAAGTAGCACACAGCGTCTGCAACGGCCGAAGGCGATTGTTCACCTGATTAGAATCGCATCGAGCGGCAAGGAGCACATTCTCCAAGGTACAAACGCAGAGGCCAAAGTGGTTGGAGACGTTGTTACCTATTCCACAGACATGTCGTTTCGTCATATTGTGAATGAAACCGTGACTGTTCGAGTGAGATACGGTGGCGTCACTATTTCCGAAGAGGTCGTGGAGTTGCGCTACACGCCGTCCACCAAATCTGAAAAAGCCGCTGGCTAAAGGAGGCATGGAGTCTTGTTACAGTTGGAACCCATACTCGGACGCGGTGATATTGCACAGCGTAGCGACTTTAAAAACAGGTCCGGTTTGCGATTGCAAGCCGGACTTTTCTCTTTGGTCATACATGACAATAGGGGCTGGAAACGATGGGTGACATGAAACGAGCAACAACAAAGGCGGTGGAACCGGCCCAACATGCTCGTCATGGATGAGCAGCCCCTCACCCTAGCCCTCTCCCCGCAAGGCCGGGGCGAGGGACAAAGCCAAGACGCGAACAACACACACTCGACGCACGTTTGATTCAATTCCGATCGACGTGACGTTCCGCCAAGCGTTGGCGGATGTAGGCGGCGCGGGCGATGTTGCGTTCGGCTGATTCGAGCTTGGCGTGGCGGATCTTCTGCAAGTGGGCGGGCTGCGTGTGGACGAACAGTTCGTTGACGAGCGGGATTTGCAGGTCGTCGATCAGGCCGATGTTGATCCCCATCCGAACGCTCGACAGCAGGTGCATCGTTTCTTCGGAGCTGATCGTCTGCGCGGTCTGCAGGATGCCGTAGGCGCGTGAGACTTGGTCGTGCAGACCTTGCCGGTTCTCTTTGACCAGCGCCGTGCGGACGCGCCGTTCGTAGCCGAGGATGTTGGGCACGACATCCTGAATCGTCTTGATGAGCTGCACTTCGCTTTTGCCGAGCGTCATCTGGTTGGAGATTTGATAGAAGTCGCCCATCGCCTGGCTCCCTTCTCCGTACAGACCGCGCACCGCCAAGCCGATCTTTTGCAGAGCTTGGAAGACCTTTTGGATTTCCTTGGTCGCAACGAGAGCGGGCAGGTGGAGGAGGACGCTCACGCGGATGCCCGTTCCGCAATTGGTCGGGCACGCGGTGAGATAGCCCAACCGTTCGCTGAAAGCGTAGGTCACTTCGGCTTCGATGGCGTCGTCGATCCGGTCGATCTCGGCCCAGCATTCGTCGAGAGCGAAGCCGCTGTGCAACACCTGCATCCGCAGATGATCTTCCTCGTTGACCATCAGGCTGACGTTCTCTTCGTCGCTGACACCGACGCCGCGTCGCCCCTGCGTTTCGGAGTGTTCACGGCTGATGAGTTGCCGTTCGACGAGCATCTGTCGGTCGAGCGGTTCGAGCGTACTGACCGGGATGTAATTGAGCCGCTTGCCACCGGGCCGCTGTTCGATCAGTCCATGCAGCAGGTCTTCGATCTCGGCTCGCGTGCCGTCGTCGGCGCGCGCGGGAAACGGATACTGGGCGAGATTGCGTGCCAGCCGGATGCGGCTGGACATGACGATGTCCGATTCAGGACCGGTGGCTCGTAGCCACTCGCCGCTCGTTCGTGTCAGGGACTCGAGGTCCACGCGATTCCCTTTGATGGTGTAGGACGGGCACTCTTGCCCGTCTTGCACATAAGCCTTAATCAGGTAGCTGAATTCGTGAGAATTCAGCCGTCTTTGACGATCATCTGAAGTCTTACGACTTCAGCTACACCACAACTGTCGGAAACATCACTCTTGCCCGTCTTGCTTGTAAGAACGGACGGGCAAGAGTGCCCATCCTACAATCGCTAAACCTCACGCGGTTCACTGATCGGATCATCGTTTGTGATCGACTGAATCTCGTCTCGAATGCGCGCCGCCTCTTCGTAACGTTCGTCTTCGACCGCGGCACGCAGATCGGTGCGCAGCTTGATGAGCTTGAACTGTCGGTGGCTGGAATCGGGTGCTCGCTTGGGAACCTTGCCGCAGTGTTCGGTCTCACCGTGGATGTTCTCTAACAGCGGCAGCAGCTCGTCCTCGAAGACCGTGTAGTCGTGCGGGCACCCGAGTCGTCCGCCCGCTCGAAACTCCTTGAAGGAGATGCCGCAGTTGGGGCAGTCCTGATGGATCATCTCATCCAGATCAGGCTCGGAATCGGCCGAGGCACCTGCCGGAACCTGTTCCTGTTCTTCGGGGGACTGGCTGAGATACTCCTTCGCGCAGGACTCACAGAGGTGCAGCGCTTGAACCTCGCCCTGCCGCAGTTCGGTGATGTGCAGCACGGCGGGTTTGGAACAGCGTCCACACTTCTTCATGACAAGATTCGCAGTCACCGCAGCACGGTGTTAGTTGAATGGTCCAAAGTCGGTCGCGATTCTAACTGGCCTCAAAGGGGTGTCAATTCACGGTGCGCGGCATCATCTGGCATGTGCGATGGTTGCTCGGGACGGTTGGTTTTTCTATGAGAGGCCACGTTTCAGTGTGGTGCCTGCCCTACGTCCAGGATTTCCGTGGGGTGCGTACCGTCTTCGACCAAAGTAGTTTTCCCGTGCCGTGAGGGACACTCGTAAGGGAGGAACGGTGGGCTGAGTGGCTTGGATGCCGATCCACTTCATTCTCCCACTTCTCCTTCTCTGTGCCTCTGTGCCTCTGTGCCTCTGTGTCTCTGTGTCTCTGTGGTAAACCTTCTTCGCTGACGCTCCAGCAAGAGGATTGAACCACAGAGGCACATAGGCACAGTGAAGCCAGCAGAGAGTTGTTCCTCAGTAGCCATCATCGCTCCGCGTGATGAGCCTTTCGCAAGGGGGCGTCTGATCTCACAAGGCTCATCACGCAGAGCAATGATGGCCACTTTGAAGACCATTACTAATCTGCACGCACTCGAACACTCGAAATCAACCCAGACGAGACTCACCCTCATGCCGACACTCCTCGACCGCTTCCTGCGTTATGTGAAGATCGACACTCAAGCTGATGAGACCAGCACCACCTACCCGAGCACAGCGAAGCAACTGACGCTCAGCCGTCTGCTGGCCGACGAGTGCCGCGCGTTGGGTCTGGCCGATGTGATGTGCGATGAGTTCGGGATCGTGTTGGCGACCGTTCCCAGCACGGTCTCGCACGCCGTTCCGACAATCGCGTATGTCGCGCATGTGGACACGTCGCCCGAGTACTCGTCCACCAACGTCAGCCCGATCGTGCATGAGAACTATGCCGGAGGAGACCTCGTCCTGCCGAAGGACGGCAAGGTGCTGCGTGTGTCGGAGAACCCCGATCTGCTGAAGTGCCTCGGTCATTCGGTCATCACGACGGACGGTTCAACGTTGCTCGGCGCGGACGACAAGTCGGGGATCGCGGTCATCATGACGGCGGCGGCGGAGTTGATGCGGCGCGGCAGCGAAGTGCCGCACGGCCCCGTGCGGCTCTGCTTCACCTGCGACGAAGAGATCGGTCGCGGGACGGACAAGCTCGATTTGAAGCAGCTCGGTGCGCAGGTCGCTTACACGTTAGATGGCGGCGGGCGCGATGAGATCGATTCGGAAACGTTCTCGGCCGACGGAGCCAAAGTGACGGTGAAGGGGATCAACACGCATCCGTCAGTCGGCAAGGGAGCGATGGTCAACGCCGTTCGCATCCTGAGTACCTTCTTGTCGCGGCTCCCCACCGCGCGGCTCAGCCCCGAGACGACCGACGGGCGCGATGGCTTCATTCATCCGTATCACGTCGAAGGAGGAGTCGCAGAAGCATCGGCCCGATTGATCCTGCGCGACTTTGAAACGGCTCATCTTATTGAGCAGGCTCAGTTGTTGGAGAACATCGCGGCGACATTGCGTGCCGAGCATCCGCGTGCCGAGATTCTGGTCGAGGTCCGGCCGCAATACCGCAACATGCGCGAGGGCCTCGTCCCCGAACCGCGCGCCGTCTCGAAGGCGGTTGATGCGATGAAGTCGCTCGGTCGTGAACCGAAGCTGTCGATCATTCGTGGTGGCACCGACGGTTCGATCCTCACGGCGAAGGGCCTGCCAACGCCGAACCTCTCGACCGGCGAACACAACCCGCACTCACCGCTCGAATGGACCAGCCTCGAAGAGATGCAGGCGGCCGTCGAGGTGCTGGTCCAACTCGCCGCCGAATGGGCGAAGACATAAAGCGAGCGGCAAACAAGCGACCTCGTTTAACCGCGTGGGCAACGCCCCGCTCATTCTTGGGCGTAAGCCCCGCTTTTGCCTTTCGGAGCGGGGTGACGTAAGTCCCCTGGAAACGGTCGCTGGAGCAATCCACGCACCTTCAGGGGACTCACGTCCCTCGCTCCGAAAGGCCGTAGCACAACTGCCGAAGCACCGCTGAACGCCTCCAAGACGATCACTGAAACGCGATGAGTTCAGAACGCCGCGCGGAGGATTTCCAACAAGTCCGCCTCAGTCGGGCGGCGCGGGTTCAGCAGCATCAGTCGTTTGATCGAGAACGACTTCGCGGCGAACGTCGGTAGTTGTTCGAGCGTTCCGCCCAGATCGCGGATGCGTTGCGGGATGCCAATCGCGACGCTCAACCGCTTCACCGCGACGACCGCTTGTGCGGCGGCCGCTTCGTCCGAGAGACCGTTCGTGTCCTCACCCAACAGCCGAGCGATGCGGGCGAACTCGGGCAACCGCGTGCTGAGATTGAACTGCATCACATGCGGCAACAGCAGACCGTTGCCCGCGCCGTGCGAGACATGCAGCGCGCCACCCAGCGGGTATTCGAGCGCATGGACCGCCGCGACCGCGTTGTTCGAGAAGGCCAGCCCGGCCATCGTCGCCGCCAGCGCCATCCCTTCTCGTGCCGCAAGGTTGTTCGGTTCGTTCACCGCCGTGACGAGGTGCTGTCCGATCAGCTCGATCGCTTTCTCGGCCAAGCAGTCTCCAATCGGCTGCTTCCCTTCATACGGGAACGGCTCGTCGGCGGAGACATCGAGTTCGTTGAAGTGCGTGGCGGTCATCGCTTCGATTGCGTGCGTCAGCGCGTCGATCCCGCTGTCGGCCGTCGGTTGCGGCGGACACGTCAATGTGAGCTGCGGATCGACCACCGCCAACGCGGGTCGCAGGTAGTGACTGAGGATGCTCACCTTCATCTGGTTCTCGGTGTCGGTCAGCACTGCCGCGTGCGAGACCTCGCTCCCCGTCCCCGCTGTTGTCGGGAGACAGACCAGCGGCAGCACGGGACCGGGGACGTTGCCGTACCCGAAGTAGTCGCGCATCGCACCACCGTGCGTCAGCAGCGCCGCGACGATCTTCGCCACGTCCATGTTGCTCCCGCCACCGACCGCGACGATCACATCGGGACGAGCCATCTTCGCTTGCGACAGCGCCGCCTCGGCAATCGCGCACGCTGGCTCGGGCTGTCCGCCATCGAACACACTCACGTCGAGACCGGCCGCGCGCAGCGGTGCTTCCACTTGAGCGACGACCCCCGCGCGGATCAGCATCGCGTCGGTCACGATCAACACGCGCGACGGCTTCCACGGACGCAGGAACTCACCGAGTCTCGCGACCGAACCCGAGCCAAACACGACTCGACCCGCCGAATGAAAGTTCCAAAAGTGACGACGAGTAGTCATGGCGATGCGAACTCCTTGTTGAGAGATAGAGGGCGAACGAGTGAACGGACGAGCGGCCTGCGTTATCCCCCACGCGGGAGAAGCGGACACTAACCCGAAGCGTAAGCGAGGATTCCACTCACGTCCTCGCTTACGCTTCGGGTTAGTGTGAAATGTGCTTCCTCACCTGCCCGCATTACCTCAATGGCACTGACTTTGAGCGAATTTCGAATTCACGATCGATACGACGTAGCTGAATTCGTGAGAATTCAGCCGCCTCTGACGGTCGTCTGAAGTCTTACGACTTCAGCTACACCCCAAAGTAGTGCCATTGCGCGTTACCCCGCGAGTGGCTCGAACTGCGCGGCCAACCGTTCGACCACATCCTGCACGCCCATGTTGAATAGTGCCTTGCCGCCGGTGCCCCACGAACCATTTTGAAAGTGGAACACGGCGACGGCGTCACGCACGGTGCCGACCGCCGCCACGTCTTCCATGTCGCCACCCTCGATCGCTTCAAACCGGATGTTGATCCCAGCGAAGGCGGTGAGCAATTGGGACTGACGGTCGCGAGCAAACGTCACCGCGTCGAGCCAATCGCAGTCGAGCCATCTCAGCCCGCGCGGCTTGCCGACCGCACGAGCCATCTCCATGAACGTCACTTGCAACTCAGCCCGCTGCTTTTGAAACAACTTCGTTGCGTGATGAGCCTCCCGCCGCTGCCACCGCGCCGCGAGAGGGACCGCCGTCACGGCGACAACTCCCAGCAACACCACTCCGATTCCCAGCCACCATCCCATGAAACATCCCTTTGCTTGCCACGTCGCGCTGCCGGTTCATTGTGTCGAGGCGACATCGTAGCCGCTGGTCGCACGCCACACGAATCACGCGGCTCGACACAACGATCATCGGGTTCAGTCGTTCCTTGTTGGTAGCCCTGTCGCTCCGCGACAGGAAGCGAGATCGCAGACAGGCGTATTGCGTTGGTTTGAGTTGATTCGACGCTCTTGGTTCATCGCGCCTCCTGTCGCGGAGCAACAGGGCTACCTTCTCGATCCCATGCGTCACAGCGCTTATTTGAGTGACCACCACTGAGCGACTGCACCCACGATCATCGACCGACAAATCGTCGGATCGCGGCGTTCACGGCTTCAGGCTGTTCCATCGGAGCCATGTGGCCCGCATGTTCGATGAGGACGAACTGAGCGTGCGGGATCGCGTCGGCGATGGCTTTCATTTCGGCCGGGGGTGAGATCGCGTCGTGTTCTCCGCAGACCACGAGTGTCGGGACGGTGAGCGTCGGCAACCACGCCGTCACATCGGGGCGAACGGCCATACCGCGGTGAGCCGCCGCAATGGCGACCGGGTTCGAGTTCAACACCATCTGGCGGACGGAGGCGATCGCAGCCGGGCAGTGGCCCGAACTGCTCGGGCCTGAACTACACTGGTCTGAACTACACGGTGCGAACAACTTCGGCATCATCGCCCACACGATCGGTTCGGGACCGTCTCTCAACACAATGTCGGCCATCTTCAAGCGATTGGCCGCCGCTTCGGGTGAGTCCCCCGTCGCGCGCGTATCGCACACGATCAGCTTCGCCACGCGAGCCGCATGGCGCTGCACGAACTGCCACGCGATGTAGCCTCCCATCGACAAACCACAGAACACAACCGGCCCTTCCACAGCGAGTTCGTCCAAGAGCGCCGCCAGATCATCCGCAAACTGCTCCATCGACACCGAGTACAGCACGCCGTCAGTCCCTCCAAACCCGCGCAGGTCTGGCGCGATCACTCGGTGCGTTTTCGAGAACTCGTCAATCTGCGCCCGCCACATCGTGTGATTCAACGGGAAGCCATGCACGAACAGCATCGCCGGACCAAGTCCTTCATCAGCCACTCGAAACCGCACGCCCGAAACCTCAACAGTTCTCAACATCGACTCGGCCTTTCGTAGGGCATGCCTCTGGCTTGCCCGTGTTCGCTCATTGAGCTGGTTGACTCGACACACCAACCCGAAGCGTGAGCGAGGACAAGGTTGATCGACGGACTCGCCCTCGCTCACGCTTCGGGTTGGTGTGAGCTACCAACGAACACGCCGAGCAGGCGATTCGCCTGCTCGACGTGCTTCAACCGAAAATACCTGCAACAGACGGAACAGTCACTCGTGACTTCGACTACCTGACTCACGCACTGGCCGCGAGATCACTGTCCGCAAGAGTCGCCTCGCGCAGCGAGGCCACACTGTCGCGGGTCAGTTGGTCGATCATCTCCTTCAACTCCGGCTGATCGGCTCCCACGGTGGGTGAGAACCCCGCGCGTTCGGCCACGAGCAGGCTTAGTAATGTCCCCAACATGCCGCTCTGCGCGCCAACACCCTCTTTGTCCGAACCGCCCGCCATCGTGAACAGTCGTTCGGGAACGAGCGGTTGTGTGGCGTGAGCCAGCTCTCGCGAGGCGAAGGCCAGCGCGAAGAGTCTCGGGTCGCCATACGACGCGATCTTGCGTTGCAGCACCGACGCTTCGGCCAGGCCCTCTTGCAGGATGCGTTGGGCTTCACCTCGTCCGGTGAGTCGGTTGCGCTGGCTTTCAGCTTCGGCCAGCAGCCGAACCTGTTCGGCGTGACGAGTCGCGCGGGCGACTTCGGCGTCACCCTCGCACTCGGCCATCTGCACCTTCAGCCGCGTGTTGGTCAGTTCGGTTTGAGTCACCATGATGGCCCGATCGTTCTGGCGTTTGGCGAGCGCGACTTCCGCGTCACCCTTGCTCTCGGCAATCTGCACCTGGAGCTTGGCGTTCGTCAGCGAGGTCTGCATCTCGGCCTGAGCCTTCGCCTCGTTGAGCGTTCTCAACTTGTCGTTGGCCTCGCGCTGGCGTTCGTACGTTTCGAGTTGCTCGATCGACAACTGCCGCAAGCGAAGTTGTTCGAGCAACGATTCAATCTTGCCGTCGTCTCCGGCGGCGTCTGGTTTTCCGATCAGCACGTCCACGCATTCGATGTCGAACTCGTGGAAGCGGCGTTTCAGTTCGGCCTGCGCCGCACGTTGGATCACGTCGCGTTCGTGCAGCAGTTCGAGCATCGTCTGTTTGTGGGCGATGTCCCGGAAGTAGGCCGACAGCAGCGGATCGAGCGTCTGCGTAATCAGCTTCTTCACGTCACCGAATCGCTGGATGACGCTCGGTGCGCGCTGGTAGTCGATGTGAACGACGACCGACAGCGGCAACGACGGCTCGTACGCATCGCGCGTGACGAGGTCGATCGAACGCAGGTTCTCGTCGTAGCGGTGCGTCTCCGTTCGTCCCGTGATCCAGTGCAGCACAAAGTTCGTCGTCGGGACGAGGACGATGTTCCCCGCATACGTGTTGAACGCGTACTTGCCCGGCCCGAGCGGCCGTTCCCATACGCCGCGCTCTCCCTCGGCGACTTGCTCGCCGTGACGGAACGCCGTTCCCGACAAGTCCTGGCCCGTGCGACCGTAGTAACTGACGACCACGCCGACGTGACCGATCGGCACGACCGTTTTCGGAATCGTCTCGACCGACGCGAACCAGCGGTTGATGAAGTACGTGCCGTCCGTCAGCGTCTGATACTGCCGACCGCGACGGCCTCCCGCCGCCAGGAACGCTTCGGGGTCTTGGAAGTTGTTGTGATCAGCGACGTGCGACGTGTTCGCGACACCATTCGCCGCGTGCGCGGTCGCCTCCTGAGCTGAAGGACCAACAGGCGACGCGATCAGTTCTCCGGTCGGCAGCGACGGGCCATCGTGAATCGTCACGATGCCGACGTTGTCATCATTCGCCGCGCTCTCCGAAGTCGCCGCGCTGCTCGACACGCTGTGCCGGCCAATCACGATCGGTTGGAAGCCGTCCACGCTGCGCAACTCCTCCTGCCACTGGCTGACCGCCTTCCGTTCATAGGGTTCTTGAACTTGCGGCAGCGCGAAGACATCGTTGTTGGTGATGACCACGAACAGAGCCGGGTTGATGGCGTACACACCTTCACGCAGGATGGCTCGTTGACGACCGCGCTGTCCGCGCGGCAGCTCTTCGACCAGACGCTGCACGAGTTGCGAGGTCCCATCGTGCGAATCGTGCTCGTGCAACAGACCGTTCGTCACGGCCACCGGCAGACCCGGTTCGAGGAACGCGACCGCATCTTGCAGGTTGTTGCAATGGACGACGCGACCGAGCGTCTGGCTCGGCGCGAGTGGCTCACCATCGCGGGCGTAGACGTAACCGATCTCGCTCTGCGGGATCGTCACGAGCCGCGTCTTGTGGATGCGGAACTGCCAACGCCAGTAGCCAAAGTGCAGACCACCGCGCAGCAGCTTCGCCTGATAACCGGCCTCGCCATTCAGCGCGAGGATGCGGCCTTCGCCCAGCGATCCCTTGCCCGACCATAACTTCTCAATCACGCCAACTCGATTGTGAGGGATGTACCTCACGCTGAGCCACAGCAGGAACAGCACGAGCGGCGTGCCGATCCCCAACAACATCCACACACTGGCATTCATCAGCCAGTGCGAGACCTCGTTCAGCGACAGTCCGCCGAACAGAATCTCCGTCAACTTTTGTACCGCCGGAACTAACAAGACCTTCATGAACTCAACCTCCCTCGAACGCAATGGCGTTCGATTTGCGGAGGCGTCCTCGTCGTGGGGCGTTTGGCCAAGAGGTTGATCCACCACGGATGGCACAGATGCCACGGATGAGAAGACTCAGTACACCCGTATGAGAAAGTAGGGCGGGCGAGCCGGGTGGCGTAAGCCCCCAGACTCTTCACGCACAAGTCCGGGGGC
>JAYTQJ010000094.1:0-12290 GCA_043746775.1 Schlesneria sp. | reverse complement strand
CTCCCCCCTCCCTAACCCTCCCCGCCGAGGGGAGGGAATAAGGCTCGTAATCGGGGCGGCGGATTTGAGGGTGGAAGAAGCTTCACCAGTAGTCGCTTCCACTCTCAAATTAGACCGAAAACAGTCGCATCGCATGGCTTGCGTGGTCTTGAATCGGCCGTTATCTTCCCTCCTCCTTGAACAGCCCGCCCGAGACGCCTCGGAGTCATCGGGCCTGTCTTGACTGAGATTGAGGATCGCACGACATGGTTTTACGTCCACGCACAAAGCTGAAATTGGCCCGCAAGGCAAAGCGCTGTCCCAAGTGCGACAAGTTGGTGGGGATGCGAGTCCGCTGCAAAACCTGTCATAAAAAACTGAGGTAACTCCGACTTCAGGCCACTTCTGTGGGGCCTGAATGAATCGAGTTCGTCCCCTCGCCACAAGTTTGATTCCGACCGTTTGCCCAGTTTGGTTGCGGTCTTTGCCAATTCACATTGCCGCTTAGAAGAGTTTTCATCATGCCGCGTACCGAACGAGATCGCGAAAAAGAACGTCGCCGTAAACACGCCGTCAAGCTCAAGAAGTTTGAGGCTCGGTTCCGTCTCGCCACGAACCAAGCAGACAAATTGGCCATCGCCGCCAAGGTTCGTCGGTTCAGCCCGCGAATCAATCTCGAAGAGCGCGCAGCCGCTGCGGCGGCGACGGCGAAGTCCGCTGCTCAAGCTGGCAAAAAGTAGTCACTTCGAGTTGCTCGTGGCTCATTCGATACGACGAAACAGCACGACAGGCCTTCCTGTCGTGCTGTTTCATTTTCCAGAGCTGCATCGTGTGATGACCACGTCTTTTCCCCACAGTCAGTTTGAACTGTGCGAACTCGACTTAGATCGCGGCGACACCGACTGTAAATTGAGTTCGTGCCACATTTTCAATGTGGGGGCAACGTAGGGCGTGGTCTGCCTCAAAAATGGAGCCGGTTTCTCTCACGGTCTCACCGGCCTAGATTCTTTGGTAAGGCTACTTAGAATGCCCGCCCTTGTCGCACGGATGCGGTTCCCGAGTGCTTTGTCAGGTCTTAATTTAGTGGTCGCTGAAGTCGTGAGACTTCAGAAGACGCTGAAGTCTCACAAAGCACTAGCTGGGTTGAATCGTTCGCAGGAGTGACCGCATGATTCCGCGCGTGCTGACGGCGTTACCCGTTTACAACGAAGAACGCCATCTGTCCGAAGTCTTGGCCGAAGTGAGAAAACACACTCGTGAGATCCTCGTCATCGACGATGGCTCACAGGACCACACGCAAGAGCTGTTGGCACGCGAGCGAGACATCTACGTCTTGCGTCACACGCAAAACCAGGGCTACGGCGCGGCGCTGCGGTCTGCGTTTCAATACGCACTGGCTGGTCAGTACGACATCCTCGTGACGATCGACTGCGACGGCCAGCACGAACCGAAGCTCATCCCGGAGCTTGCCGCAGCCGTCTATGCCTCACCGGATCAACCCGCAGACATTGTCTCGGGCAGCCGCTACCTCAAGCCGTTCCCGGGTGCGAGCGTGCCGCCGATCGAACGACGCCGGATCAACATGCAAATCACCGAGTGGCTGAACGAACGGTTTCGTCTCGACCTCACAGATTCGTTTTGCGGCTTCAAGGCGTACCGGGTGGATGCTTTGGCCAGCCTCCGAATCACTGAACTGGGCTACGCGATGCCGCTGCAGCTTTGGGTGCAAGCCGCCGCATTGAAGTTGAAGGTCGTGGAGTTTCCCGTGCCGCTGGTCTATCTCGATGAAGACCGCTCCTTCGGCGGCTCGCTCGACATTGCCGATCGTCGGCTGGCTTACTACCGCGAGGTCCTCGACCGCGAAATCTCCGCAATGCAACTGCGGTGCGATGCGGCTCCGAGACCCGCTGTCGTTCGCCCGGCTCTGTGTGGATCCGCTCCGTAAGGAGTCTGTTCGTCATTTACGCCCGAGAGTGAGCAGTCGGTCGCGGCGTAGGGTGGGACCAGCGGCGCTTCGCCGCGCCGGCCCACCAGTTTCGCTCCCAACGAGTACGGAGTGGTGGGCCGGCGCTCGAAGCGAGCTGGTCCCACCCTACGTTTGTTGATCACTCTCGGGCGTAGTCAATGCACAGCCCCTAAGGCGAGCGACATGGCGAATCGAATGATCTCACCCGCATCGGGTACATGGCCACGGCTGCGTCTGCCGCGTGAACACGGGGCGATTTTGTGTTCGCCCGAACTGGAGACCGCTTCGGAATGGATCGGCCTCAATCACGCGATGCTCAGCGCAAAGCCGTGCGATGTGCAGGGGATGCCGTTGTCGCGGTTGCGGGATTGGGCGCGAGTCGCACTGTTCGATGAGGCCGTTCGTTTCACAAGCTCCCTCTGGGGCGACGACGCTTCACTCGGTGTGTCGCGCGGTCCTGCGGCTGCGTTGGTCGTGACCGGTCATCAGCCGGAGCTGTTCCACGCGGGAGTCTGGGCAAAGAACTTTGCCGCAGCGGGACTGGCTCGTCGTCACGGCGGAGTCGCCCTCAATCTGATCGTCGATAACGACTCACTCGACAGCGTGCGGTTGCGAGTACCAGTGGGACCGCGATCGGCACCGCACATCGAGCGCATCGCGTTTGACTCGGATCGCCCGCCGCAGCCGTGGGAAGAGGCTGCGATTGTTGATCCCACCACGTTTCGGGCATTCGGCGCGCGAGTCAGCACGATCTTGCGTGAGAACTGGTCGTTCGCACCTTGGATCGGTTCGTGTTGGTCCGCCGCAGTCCGGCAGTCCGAAACGTCGGTCCGTCTGTGTGACTGTCTGACGGCGGTGCGTGTGTCGGTCGAACGTGAACTCGGATGCCAGAACCTCGAACTGCCGATGTCGCGCGTCTGCGACTCCGCGCCGTTTCGCCAATTCGCCTCGCATTTGCTCGCACATCTGCCGCGTGTGCATTCCGTCTACAACTCTGCGGTGCGTGAGTACCGACTCGAACATCGGCTGCGCAGCACCTCTCATCCAGTTCCCGAACTGGCCTCGCGCGACGATTGGCTCGAAGCGCCGTTCTGGATTTGGCGGGCGGGCGATCTTCAACGGGATCGTCCGTTCGTACGGCGCGTCGGCTCACAGCTTGAGTTGCGTGACAGTCGCGACGTGTTGGCCCGCTGGACTCAGACGGAGGACGGTTCGGCCGAGGCGACCATCGCAACGTTGGCACACTTCGCACAACAAGGTCTGCGGTTTCGGACACGAGCACTGACGACGACGCTCTTCACGCGACTGTGCCTCGCCGATCTGTTCATCCACGGCATTGGCGGAGCGAAGTACGACGCGATGACCGACCGGCTGTGCGAGCAGCTTTTCGGATTGACGGCACCGCGCTTCGCGACCGTCTCCGCCACGTTTCATCTCCCGCTGGGAACGCCATCACATGCGGAGGGTCTCACCGAACAACAGCTTGGGCACCAGCTCCGTGATCTCCGGTTCAACCCGGATCGCCACATCACGGTCGCGTCCGGATCGCCCGAGGCCGCATGGGTCGAGGAGAAACACGGCCTGATCGCAGCACTCGTTTCGCGCCGCCCGACGGCTCTCGAAACCCGCCGCATCGAGCAGCTCAACGCGCTGCTCGCACCATCCACGCGCGAGCAGTATGAGTCGTGCCAGTCTGACCGCGAGACACTCCGCCTGCGCCACGCCATCGAGTCGATCCAACACGACCGCGAGTTTTCGTGGTGCTTGCACTCGCCAGAAGAGCTTCCCGAAAAGCTCCTCGCCGCGTTCGGTGTTCAAGCCCTCACGAGTGGCTCGCTGTCGACGCGGTGAAGCGATGGCCCTGCTCTTCCGGCAGGGCCATTCCCTTTTAAAATCTGGGGGATGGTGTGCCACGGTCACGAAGCTTCGACGTGGCCGCGAGAATGCGAAGCAGACTTCACTTCCTCGCACGGCCACGTCGAAGCTCCGTGACTGTGGCACCCAAAATTGACAAAGACGCTGCCCCTACCAGCCTGTTGAAAAACGTAGGGTAAGCCTCTCGCTTGCCCGTGAATGCAGTTGAAAAAAATGGCAAGCCAGAGGCTTACCCTACTTTTTCAACAGACGGCTACGCCTCTCCTGCGTGGGAGCGTCCTTGCTCACGCTGCGGGTTGGTGTGAGTGGAACAACTCCTGCCGCTCGGCTTATCCTCGGGCCATGACCACTTTGATCTATCTCGATAACAACGCGACCACGCCCATGCTGCCCGACGTGGTGGAGGTGGTGGCGCGCGTGATGCGGGACTGTTTTGGGAATCCCGGCAGTCCACATCGGGCGGGGCGTAAGGCACGGCAGGTGTTGGAAGAGAGTCGCGAGCAGATCGCGCTGCTGCTGGATGCTGATCCCAAGGAGTTGATCTTCACGAGTGGCGGGACGGAGGCGAACAATCTCGCGTTGCGGGGACTCACACACGGGTTGACTGGGACGATCGCGTTGTCACCCGGTGAGCATCCGTCGAGTCTCGAAGTCTGTCGCGCACCGGCGATGCGGGCGTGGAGTCTGCACAAGTTTCCTGTCGATCCGCGCGGGCAGATCACGTCGTGCGAGCTGCCGAGCGACACGCGGTTGGCGGCGGTCATTCTCGCCCACAACGAAACGGGAGTTGTTCAGGATGTGCAGCCGCTCGCCGCCGCATGTCGTTCGCGCGGGGTGCCGCTGCATCTGGACGGCGTGCAGGCGGTCGGAAAGATCGCTGTTTCGTTTCGTGATCTCGACACGACGACGCTCAGTTTTGGTGCTCACAAATTTCACGGGCCGCGCGGAGTGGGTGGGTTGCTCGTGCGAGACGGGACGCGGCTGACACCGCTGATGCGCGGAGGCCATCAAGAATTGGAACGACGGCCGGGGACCGAACCGGTCGCGCTGGTGGCGGGGATGGCGAGGGCGCTCGAACTGGCATGTGCAGCGATGGACGAGCGAACTCGGTTCGTGACCGGGCTGCGCGACCGACTGCAAACGGCGCTGATCGAACTCTGTTCACCGGCCATCGTCAATGGCGACGGCACCGCGCGATTGCCGAACACGTTGAACATCTCATTCCCCGGCGTGGATGGCGAAGCGTTACTCGTCGCGCTCGATCTGGAGGGAGTCTGCTGCTCGCTCGGCAGCACGTGCGCGAGCGGTTCGGCCGAGCCAGCTCCGATCCTTGTTGCGATGGGTTTGACACCCGATTTGTATCGGTCTGCCGTGCGGTTTTCGCTGAGCATCCTGAACACTCAGGCAGAGATTGCCGATGCCGCGCGTTGCATCGGCCAGGTCGTGGCGCGGCTTCGCAATTCCCAGTGACCACGGCTATCATCCCGCCCCGCAACACCCACCCGCCGCGTGAGCACCGTAGAGTAAGCCTCCGGCTTGCTCGCTGTTGTTGTGCAGACGGCCAAGCGAGACGGTTAGCCGAGCAGCCTTGCTCACGCTGCGGGTTGGTGTTGAGGTTTTGTTCGGCCGGTTTGCGTTTCAAACCGTGCTGCTTCTCAGGGATGATCACCCGCAAACGGACGCTTGCGAACTCGACTCATGAAGGTCGGTTCTCAATGTTCGATGAGCTTGTGACACGCAGCCACGCGGCCGTGTCGAGTCCCGAATTGTTCGTGTCACTTCCCGAACACGCCTTCGCCCGCGCAGCCCTCTCGCGCCTGACGAGCCTCACCAAACGAACCGCATCAAATGCCGTGGGCCTGACGTTTTTGTCGGGTCCGGAAGGCAGCGGCAAATCGCTCTTAGCGCGGCAAGTGATTTTGGAATGCCTGCACCGTCAGCCCAAGCGGCGCTACGTGATTGCCACAGCGAAGGAGTTGTCCGAGGCTCTCGTTCGAGCCGATGAGCAGCAATCACTGGAAGAGTTGCTGGATTTGTTCTGCGATCTCGACGTGTTGGTCTGCGAAGACTTGCACGGTCTGGAAGGAGACGCGGCGCGACAAGAATTGTTGCTTGCGTTGATGGATCGCGCGCTCAGTGAGGGTCCGCGAGTGTTGGTCACGAGTCGTAAGCGGCCGGGTGAGCTACGCGAGTTCTCTCACCGCTGGATCAGTCGTTGCCATGGAGGTCTCTGCGCGACGCTGCCCCTGCCGGGGCTGGAGGGACGCAGCGACTTGATCGTCAAGCTGGCTCAAGCGAAACACCTGCCGCTGTGCGAACCGATCGCTCCCTCGATTCAATGGCTGGCCGAACGCTGGGCCTTCTCGCCGCGAGACATCTCCCGTTCGATCGACCAGCTCCGTCATGCCTGTGAGACTCAACAGGCGGTCGTCGATTTGAAGTTTCTCGAACGCGGATCGTGGCTGGAGATGAAGTCGATCGCGCTGTCGATGGACACCATCGCGACGGCGGTCGCGCACGAGTTCGGCATCGAACCGGCTGAACTTCGTTCGCGCTCGCGACATCAAGGACTGATCGTGCCGCGTCAGTGTGCGATGTTTCTCGCGAAGGAATTGACGGGCCGACCGCTCGAAGCGATCGGCAACTATTTTGGCGAACGGACTCACACAACCGTCTCACACAGCTTGAGCCGTCTCAAAGAACAGTTGCCTCACGCCCCGACATTGCGGCAGCAAGTGCAGAAGCTGCGGCAGCGTTTGGCCGAGTTGAAACGGGCTGTCGGCTGAAGCCTGAAACGCACGCGAAGGGTTTCATTCTTCGCTTGCGCTTCAGGCTTCGAAGTGCGGTGCGATCATGACATTCGCAAACCCGTCGCTCGTGCAAAGACTGTGGAGAACTCGTCGAGACGAGCTGCTGTTTGACGGTGTTGTCCACACGCTCGGGTCACGAACGAGAACCCCTGATGAGAACCACCCGACTTTCATCCGCGTTGCTGACACCTCGTGCGGAGTTGTTCCACAAACCCTCCACAGCAACGCGATGTGGACAACCACGAACAACTCCTGAATCAGCCACCAGTTGCGAGGGAATTCATTTCGACAATCCACATTTTTTAGGCCCCTCTACTAAGACTGTTGCTAGAGAGTTCTCTTGTAAGAGTGAAGCAAAGAGAAGAGGCCGGGATGTGGAGAACGTTCGTCGTTGAGGTGGCATGTTGTTGTTGAGCGACCGATGATCGGAATAAGAAATGACGGGAGACTCGGTCACACCAACCCGCCGCGTGAGCAAGGAATGTGGTCGTTTGAAATCCTTGCTCACGCGGCGGGTTGGTGTTTGGACGAGGACACACACTTGAGAAGGGACAACGCTCGTGGCACGCCGACGGACTTGGTTGGAGTGGCTGAACCCGATGACACGCTTGCAACGGTGGTTCACGTTTGGAGCCATCGTGTGGGTGTTCGGAGCGGCGTTGTTGCTGATGCAGGCGTTTCGCTCGAAGACACAGCTTTCCGGGCTGTTCGCGATTTACCTGTTGTTGACGGTCGCGTGCAGTGCGGTGGTGTTCGTGCTGTACGGCATCGACAAGCGGCGCGCAGTGAAAGAGAAGCCTCGCATCTCTGAGAGAACACTCCACCTGTTCGCGTTGGCGGGAGGCTGGCCGGGGGCGTATCTCGGGGGCCGTGTCTTTCGACACAAGACGATCAAGGCCTCATTTCGTGCCGTCTTCTGGCTGACGGTGGCAGTTCACTTGGCGGTGATCGGCTACGGCATCTGGTCGGGCTGGTGGTGGGTCGCGATCAAGGCGCTGATCCAGTCGCTCTGGTCGGGGACGTAGGGTAAGCGTCTCGCTTGCCCGTTTTGCAATCCAAGTGAGCGAAGAGAAAGTGAGCGAAGAGAAGAAGAGAAGAAGAGAAGACGGGCAAGCGAGACGCTTACCCTACGGTTGGGCGATGTACCGCGCCAGAGCCTCTTGCCACGGAGGTAGTGATCGACCGAGGACATCCGCCAGCTTGGCACAGTCCAGCACGCTGTAGTCGGGACGGCGGGCCTTGGCGGCGTATTCGGCGGCGGTGCTGGGTGTGACTTTCACAGTCAGGTTGGCGAGGCGAAAGATTTCGCAGGCGAACTCGAACCAACTGCAATCGCCAGCGTTCGTGGCGTGGTACGTTCCGAAGGCGTTGGTCTCGATGAGCGACACCAGTGCGGTAGCGAGGTCGGTGGTCGAAGTCGGAGTGCAATGTTGATCGGCGACGATCCGCAGTTCGGGACGTTCGCGTCCCAAGCGGAGCATGGTCTCGACGAAGTTTCCTTTGCCGCGAGCAGCACGCTGTCCGTAGAGACCGCACGTTCTCACGATGAAGTGCCGAGGACAGAGCGATCTCACCGCGAGTTCTCCCGCCAGCTTGGAGGCTCCGTAAACGCTGACTGGTCCCGTGGGAGCCGCTTCGTCCAACGGAGTGCATCGAGAGGTGTCGGCTCCGAAGACGTAGTCGGTACTGACGTGGAGCAGCGTCGCTTCGTGCGCCGCACACCAGTTGGCAAGGTGGCTCGGACCGAGACCATTCACGCGATCAGCAACTTCCGGCTCGTCTTCCGCGCGATCAACGAGGTTGTACGCGGCGCAGTTGATGACGTGCGTTGGCCGAGCCGTGGCGAACACCGTAGCGATGCTCGTGGGGTCGGTGATCTCAATGTCGCCGTGTCCGAACGGGATCACTCGCTCACACAACAGTGGCACGAGGTCACTCCCTAACTGACCGAACGCTCCGATGACAGCAATGCGCATGGGATTGGTTTTCAAAGGGATGTTGCGGCATCAGTCGTGATGGTGCGAGCGGTCTGTGAGACGCTCCTCGCTCACGCTGCGGGCTGGTGTTGTCATCACTTCGTCTGGCGGTTCTTCGCATCGACGTGAACGACCTTGGGATGATGTCCCGCCAGTTCCCGTTCTTCGTACTGAGCGAAGCAGCAGATGATGATCAAGTCACCGGGATCGACAAGATGTGCGGCGGCTCCGTTGATGCAGATTGTGCCGCTGCCCGCTGGGCCGGGGATCGCATACGTGATGAGTCGGCTACCGTTGTTGACATCGAAAATATGGACCTGCTCGTGGTCAATGATGTCGGCCGCCTGCATCAGATTGATGTCGATGGTCACGCTGCCTTCGTAATGCAGTTGAGCATCAGTGACGGTCGCGCGGTGAATTTTCGACTTGAGCAGCGTTCTCTGCATTCGGAAAGGCAATCTCGTAGAAGGGAGGGTTGTGGGTGCGACGGTGTCGCGAGGGCATTCTGTACGAAAGCGGTTCGCGGTCCAAGTCCGCACCGGATCACAGTCCACGTTCACTTGCAGCACGGCGCGGGGCAGAGTCCTTCAACTCCTCCGCGTTGACGTTGCGGGTGGGTGTGGTCCGGACAATTCCTGCCAATTCCTCAATATGGAATGCTTGCGGTGTCGATTCCTCAGAACGAATTGACTTGTCTGATGTGTGGTGCTGATAATCCCGCCCCGCTTGCTCCTGCCTGCTGTCCCGCCGACTGTCCTCCCCGTGATGGATGCTTCGATGAGTTCTCTTCCACGTTTGAGTTCCGCTCTTCCGTGCCCCGGTCCCGCGTCCCGGCGTGAGTTTTTGCGAGCAGGCGTTCTCGGAATGGGTGGCCTGACTTTGGCCGACTATTTCCGACGGCGGGCATTCGCGGAAGCCGTCGGAAATCTGCCGGAAGTGCCTCAGGACACGTCGGTCATTTTCCTGTGGTTGCCCGGCGGGCCGCCTCACATGGAAACGTATGACATGAAGCCGGAGGCACCGAGCGACTATCGCGGCGTCTTCTCTTCCATCCCAACGACCGTGCCGGGACTGGATGTTTGCGACCTGTTGCCGATGCACGCGAAGGTGGCTCACAAGTTCAACATCATCCGCTCGATCGCCCACAACTTTTCGGATCATGGTGGCGGACACAAGCGGTTGATGACGGGACGCGATCCCAAGACGCCGGTCGATACGGTGAATGACTCGCCTGCGGTTGGCTCGATCGTGGCGAAGACGTTTGAACACCGCGATGTCGGCATCCCGAACTATGTCTGTGGCGCGGACAACGGTCGGCAGGGAGTCGATGTGTTCGCGATGGGTTCGGCGTATCTCGGTTCGGCGTACACGCCTTTCTTCGTGGTGGGCGATCCAACCCCGAAGGAATTCAAGATTCCGAACCTCGCCCCGACGATTGAGGCGACCGGTCGACTCGATGATCGGACGCGACTGCTGAACAACTTCGATCAGTATCGTCGCCAGGCCGATGCTTCGGGGTTGATGTCGTCGATCGACAAGTTCAATGAACGAGCGATGGGCTTGTTGACGAGTGACGCCGCGCGACGAGCATTCGATCTCACGTTGGAGTCCGACGAAACGCGAGATCGCTACGGTCGCCATGTGTGGGGACAACGTGCTTTGATGGCACGACGCCTCGTCGAAGCGGGCTGCAAATTTGTGACGATGGTCTTGGAAAACCCGTATCAGTCGGGCATCCCGTTCCTCAAACAGGGGACGTACAACTGGGACTCGCACGCCGTTAATTGTCACATGTTCGATGACCTCGAAGCGCGCCTGCCGATCTACGACCGAACGATCTCGGCCATTGTCGAAGACCTGTACGAACGGGGTCTCGATAAGAAGGTGTTGCTCGTCGTAACGGGCGAGTTCGGTCGGACGCCGCGCGTCAGCAATGTCATCGGTAGTCAGACGGGCGTGATGCAGCCCGGTCGCGATCACTGGCCGCAAGCGATGTCGGTCTTGCTGTCCGGTGGCGGGATGAGAACGGGACAGGTCATTGGCTCGACGAACGCGAAGGGCGAGCATCCGAAAGACCGACCGCTAACGCCGAACGATCTGTGGGCCACGGTCTATCGCCACTTGGGGATCGACTACGACCGCTCGTTCCCAGACTATCGCGGTCGCCCGATGCCGATCCTGCCGTACGGCTCGCCCATTGATGAGTTGACGGTGTGAGGGAACTTCTCGTACTCGTTTAACCGCGTAACCAATCGCGAGTTGAGAAACGTAGGACGGGCACTCTTGCGCGTCGTTCGGTCCGTTTGAAAGAGAACGGGCAAGAGTGCCCGTCCTACAGATGATGAGCGTGACGTTCCTCACTCGATTCGCATTCTTGCGACGCGGGTTGAGGCCAAGCTTCTTAATTTCTCTCTCTTCCACTGCGTTTGTTCGGCGACATTTGCCGATATGTGGAACCACTTTGACGATATTCGTCAAAAACTGGGCACCCATCACCAGACGGTGTGAAGTCCAATTGACGCACTTTGGACCGTGGCTATACTCCGCCCGCAGCTGACGACCTCCCGTCGCCATCACATCTCGCGGCTCATTTCGAGACACACATTTGCCATGCGATGACCCGTTTTCACGGGCATCAGGGTGAATGAATCCCGTCTGTCGGTATCTGACTGTTCACTTCGAGACTGGTCGCTTCAACCCAAGAAAGAGAAGGCAAGCATGAATGGATTTCGCTTTGTAAAGGGCGCGGCGGTCAGCCTCGCGACGTTGGGGATGGTGTTCCCGCAAGTCACTGTGCTGGCCGATGGACCAGTCCGTCCGGCCGCAAAGGCTTCGCAAACGGTGGTGACTCCCGACGTGGCTTTGACCACCGGTGGAATGCTCTCGGGCCGCGTTGTCGATCACACCGGCAAGGTCATTGAAGGGGCACAAGTTGTTGTCCGTCAGGGCAAGACCGAAGTCGCCAAGACCGTCACCAATAAAGAGGGAGTCTATTCCTTTAAGAACGTGAAAGGCGGCGTCTATCAAGTCGCTTCGGGCAACACCGAAGGGACCTTCCGCGTTTGGGCTGAGCGAACCGCTCCTCCCGCCGCCAAGGAACACGCTCTGTTGGTCATGGGTGAGAACGGTGCCCGCGGTCAGTTCGGTGCCGTCGATCCGACGCTGCTGCTGCTGACGGCTGGTGTTGTTGCCTCGGTGGTCATCAGCGCGATCACGCTGAACAAGGTGAATGATCTGTCGAACTCGCCCTGATCGCGTGTTTCGATCTTGAATACATCTAGTTTGAATCCATCAAGACTGTGAAGCCTCCCGAAAGTCGTCTCCCCCCGACGCTTTCAGCCGTCAGTGATTCCGCCCTGGAATTGCTGGCGGCTTTTTTTATTGGGACGCGAGATCGAGGCGACCGGCCTACGAGTGCGTCAGAAATCAATTGCCGCGCGGCTAAGGAACGGGAGCACAATAACTCCCCGAGCTCAAACTTGTGTGGCTGGGGGTCGGCGCTTCGCCGCCCCCAGATTGGGGCGAATCCCGCTTCGCTGGGGGCCGCGAAGCGCGGACCCCAGCCACACTCGGAAAGTTATTGCGGCCCCGTTCCTAAAGATCGGTGCAGAAGTGACTTTTGAGCAAGGTCGGGTGCCACGGTCACGGAGTCTTCGACGTGGCCGTGCGAGTGGCGAAAGCGTG
>JAYTQJ010000093.1:0-12312 GCA_043746775.1 Schlesneria sp. | reverse complement strand
GATCCACTGGAAAACTCCCAATCGTTCTCACTCAACGCCCGATATCCTCCTTTTTCACGCTATTTCTTGATAGAGGAATGTCCACACGGCCTAATACGTTTGGAAGCAAATCGCTGTTCGTCGTTCCCGCCGGACTCGTTCGCATTCTCGACCGCGAGTTGCTTGCCGCTGGCATCCAGAAACGTGACGAGCGGGGCCGAACGATCGACGTTCATGCTCTGCGGACTTCGATCGGGACGTTGCTCAGCAAGGGAGGCGTTGCACCGCGAACGGCTCAAGCCGCGATGCGTCACAGTAAGATCGACTTGACGATGGGCGTCTACATCGATCCGAAGTTGCTCGACGTGTACGGGGCGTTGGATTCGCTGCCGTCCCTCAACCTCGCCATCGACCGAACGCCGGACGATGCGAGCAACCGGGACGGACACCCGAGACGCTGTGACAGACTCAGGACATGCCGTCACGAAGTTTGCACCAGCGTTTGCACCAAACATTGGCCAACGGGGGCAATCTGTGTCGTTTGCTGTCATCTCATCGGATGTTGACGATGGACGAACGATGAGGAGAGTGACACTCGAAAACCACAGAAAACCAAGCGAAAAAGCCTTGCCCGCAGTGTTTGCGAGCAAGGCTTTTCGAGTGGAGACGACCGGGATCGAACCGGCAACCTCAGGCTTGCAAAGCCAGCGCTCTCCCAGTTGAGCTACGTCCCCATAGCAAAGGATTGTTAAGGCAACCCAATGCCCAACCAACGGCGAACCGCCAGAATACCCAAAGGCGGCGAACCGCCATGAAATCAATGAGCCGTCGAGGTAATCGACGGCTCGCGATTGGGCGTACGTGGATTCGAACCACGGACCTCAGCTTTATCAGAGCTGCGCTCTAGCCAACTGAGCTATACGCCCGCATTTCACTCTCGGCAAGCCACTGACAACTCCATTGTTCGTCACTGATCAAGCCTCTACTCCACTTGGTTTGGCCCGGGGCCGTTCAAAGCGGGGCGTAGTATTGCGTCGCCTCAAACGGCTGTCCAGTCCACCTCGACAGACTGCAGGTCCATCGCCAAGTACCACTTGACTGGAGTGCGTAGTATTCGGCGAGTTTGAGGAGTTGTGTGTTTTATTCACGGAGGTGCAGTTATGGAACCGGCTCGCGCCGGGGGCTTGCTGACGTAATTTGTCGCAAGTTCCTGATCCACGCGGGCGGCTGTCTTCGTGTTCTGCTTTCAGCAGGGTGACGACGTCATTCGCTTTCCGCCATGTTGACGGCGGCTAGTTGCAGTCTGTTGTGTGGGGCTCGCGGCTACGAAGGGCTGGTTGAGTGGCTTCACTGTCTTCATCGGTTCACGAAGACAGGGTGCCTGTTGACATCTGGCATGGGATGGGGTTCACCCGGCGTCCTCCGAAGAAGGATGCCTTCCGCGACCTGCTCATCAAGCTGAAGTACCCGGCCGAGTTCGGCCGGGTACTTCAGCGGTGGGTGGTCGCCGATCTGGGGCTGCACGATGAAGCCGAGACGTTGGTGGGGATCCGCATCGACGGCAAGTGTCTGAGTGCCACGTTGCGACCATATGCCAAGGCGGTGCATCTGCTGGCCGCAGTCGATCACTAGGCCGGGTGCGTGCTGAGCCAGACGCGCGTCGATGAGAGGACGAACGAACACAAGGGGGCACTCGACCTGCTTCGGAACTTGGTCCTCAAAGGCCGCGTCGTCTTGGGGGATGCGATGTTCTGCCAGAGAGAAGTCTGCCAACAGGTTCTCGATGCGGAGGGCGACTACCTGATCGCCGTGAAGGGCAATCAGCCCACTTTACTGCGGGAAATCGAACTGGAATTCACCGCCGCTCCGGCGGCACTGTCTTTCGCCTCTTGAAGACAGGCCCCCTCATGCGCAACGACAGCGAGCTGCTGAACAACAAACAGCGCACACGCTGGACAAGGGCCACGGTCGCCTTGAGAAGCGCACCATCACCACCACGACCTCGCTGAATCACTACCTCAATTGGCCCGATGTGGCGGCGGCGATGCAGACGCGATCCCCGCACGCCGATCCGCGTGATCGACACGGTTCGGCAGTTGGTCATGCACGCCGGTGTCGCGTTGCGTGCCGTCCCGCGCGTGATGCAAATCTTCGTCGATCTTCGCGATCCCGCAGCCTGCATTTCCGGTTCATCCGATGTTTTTTGGGGGGGAGTCCAATTAGCGGTATGCCGTCCGTCGTTTTCATCCTGAAGGGATGAAGGCTTGGAACATCTTCACTTGCTCTCCTATGAGGACTCCCCCCCCAAAACATCGGATGAACCGCATTTCCTCGGCCAGCGGAGCCCGTTGGTGGTTGCAACGACTGGGTCTGTTCGCGTTGCGTGAGCCGCTCACGATCGTCGCCGATGGGGTCTATCTGATCGATCACTCGGTGCAGACGGGAACGGTGAAGGTGTGAGTCATCGTGGGGCTGCGGTTGAGTGAGTGGTCCGTACCGCGTGCGTTGCGGCTGGAGGATTTGCATTTGCTAGCGACCATTCCGATTGAACATTCGACGGACGAGGTCGTCGCCGCTCAACGGGAAGAAGCCACGAAACGGACGGGAATTCCGCGACAAATCGTGAGCGATCATGATTCCGACGTGAAGCAGGGGAGTGAACTCTTCGCCACCCAGCATCCGCAGACGGTCGTGACGTATGACGCCGCGCATCACGGAGCGATCGTCTTGAAGAAGCGGTTGGAAGCCCATCCGCGCTGGGCCGCGTTGATCACTCGACTGGGCCAGTGGACCTCGTCCCGAGTGCAAGCAGCCCTGGAAGCGACGCCCGTCAAAGCGCGGCATTCGTGGTGTGCCGCGAGCATTCCCCCAAGCGTCCAATCACAACGCCGCCTCGCCCCCGTAAACACATCCCGCCCGACAACAAATCAACGTCAAGCCGAAGTTTGCATCGGCTCCGGCGCAAATCTCATGCCGCGAGGTGCCCCGGAACCGGTAAAAATGTCAGAGTTGTGTATAAACGACAGACGCTCGCCGCCCCCCGGCTAATGGCTGACATCCCTTGCAGGATGAAAAACGGCAGACTTCATCCCGTTCCCTTGAATCTCCCCAACAAATCTCGCATGAACCGCCACTTTCCTCACCATCTGCCAACCCACAGCCAATGACCTCATACCTGCTCAAACGCCTGCTACTCATGGTCCCGACGTTGCTTGGGATCATCGTCGTTTCGTTTCTGGTGATTCGACTCGCGCCGGGCGATCCGGCGTCGCAGAAGTTCGGTGGATCGGGACAGGCGGCGGCGGGAATGAATGCCGAGCGGGGGACGGAGGCGGCCGAGAAACGGTTCCGTGAGAAGCACGGGTTCGACTTGCCGCTCCCCGCGCAGTTCGGTCTGTTTTTGAAGCGGCTCGTGACAGCCGACATGATCTTCTTTCAGACCGAACAGCCGATCTGGCCCGAGCTGTGGCAGGCGCTCAAAGTGACGATCTGGCTGAACATGATCGTGTTCGTGCTGATCTATGCGGCGGCCGTTCCGCTCGGCATCTTCAGTGCTGCCTATCCGAACTCGGCCCTTGATCGGACCACGACGCTCGGGCTGTTCGTCATGTACAGCCTCCCGTCGTTCTGGGTCGCCGAGATGCTGCGGATGCTGCTCAGCGAGTGGTTCCAATGGCCGATCATGGGACTCCGTTCCGACAACGCGGCCGACATGACCTCGTGGCAGCAACTTGTCGATTACCTGCAACACATCGCGCTGCCGGTCCTCTGCCTCTCGTATGGTGGGTTGGCCTACGTCTCGCGCCAGATGCGCGCCGGAATGTTGGAGGTCATCCGCCAAGATTACATCCGCACTGCCGAAGCCAAAGGAGCTGGCAAGGCCCGCGTGATTCTGGTTCATGCGTTGCGAAACAGCCTCTTCCCGATCATCACGCTGTTCGCGTCGCTGCTGCCGTTTCTCGTGGGAGGGAGCGTCATCATCGAAGTCATCTTCAACATTCACGGCATGGGACTCCTCTCGTATGAGGGCGTCTTGCGTCGCGAATACGATCTCGTCATGACGACCCTCATGCTGTCAGCGGTCCTCACGCTGATCGGCATCCTGATCTCGGATGTCCTGTACGTGGTCGTCAACCCACGTGTGAGTTTTGAAGAGTAGGCGCTGATGCGGCCAGATGGCTCACATCCCGTCGCTCAAATTCCGTAACCCGCTCCGAAGTCCGCATGACAGAACCCGTGAATCTCGCCGCTGATGAAACGCCCTCGGCCGGTGGCTCTTCGGAACCGACAGGCTCGCCGCCGATCGGTCCGTTTTTGAGTTGGCTGGTCGCCGTGGTCTTGGTCTTGTCCGCAATCGGCATTGTGGCGGCACATGTCCCGACTCGCGTGAAACTGCTCGGGTTGTTTTCGGTCGCGGTTGGCTGGGTGATGGGTGCGGCGTCGGGAGTGTTCGCGAAGACCATGCGTTTGAGTGTCACTCCGCAAATCGTCCAGGCTGTCGGAGTGTTAACGCTAGTGGCGCTGGCCGCTTCGGCACAGCAAGCGTTTCTCCTCGATGCGGCCTCGCGCGCCGTGTCGCCGCAGCAACAGCAGATGGCCCTGAACCTCATGCGACAAATGGAAAGCGACTCGAACGGACAAGTCACCGCCACGCCGGTCGCTTCGGCGGCAGACCAATTTCGCCAGTATCTGGCTCGCCGCGTGAGACAGCTCGGCGCGTGGTCCAGTCCGTGGCCCGAACTGTTCTGGGCGATCGAATTGCTGGCGGGAGGTGCTGCCGCCATGTGGGGCTTGCGGCGTAGCGTCAGATCGGGCGAGGAACAACCCGCCGTGAAGGAGGCTGCGCCGTGATCGTGGGACTCGGGACAGACATCGTCGAAGTGGAACGGGTGGCGAGGATGATTGCCGACCATGGCGATCACTTTCTGGAACGGGTCTTCACGCCGGGTGAGATCGCCCATTGCAGCGGTCGCCGCGAATCGGCACCGCACTATGCCGGGCGCTGGGCGGCGAAGGAAGCCGTGATGAAAGTCCTCGGGACCGGCTTCACCAATGAAGTCGGTTGGACGGACATCGAAGTCGTGACGCAGCCGAGCGGCCAGCCGGTCATCGCGCTGCACGGCACGACGCGGCAAGTGGCCGATCGCCTCGGGATCGTCAACATCTTGGTCTCTCTGTCACACACGAAGCACTACGCGACCGCGACGGCCATCGGCGTAGGGTAAGCGTCTCGCTTGCCCGTGATTGCAGTTGGAAAAAAGGGCAAGCGAGACGCTTACCCCACGTTTTTCAACAGGCGGATCAGTCACAGTTTTCAGCAACGCCCATGTCGGTTAGAGTCCGCCCCGTTCCAGTGGCATTCCAACTGAGGGCTTTTGACGTGAATGTGATCCGATTCGACTCCGCACTGTCTCGACTAGCCGCCTTACTGCGGTTGAGTGTTTGCCTGTTCGTGACCGTGGTCTTGGCTTTGGCCCCCGCTGCGGCATCCGCCGACATGCTGCCCTTGCCGCTCGCGCAGGCGGCTCAAGTGAAGCCTCCGGCCAACGTGCGGAAGGTCGGGCGGTTGTACGTGGTGGAAGGTGTCGTGGTTGTCGTGCTGTTTGGTGGGGCTCTCTACGCTGTCTGCCGCAGCAGTCGGCGGACCTGATTGAATTGGCGTGATGCAACCCCGGCGAAATATCGTGCCCACCCATCGAAGCCTGACGCGCAAGCGAAGACTGTCTTTGCTTGCGCGTCAGGCTTCTTCGCTTGCGCGTCAGGCTTCTTCGCTTGCGCTTCAGGCTTCGATGGGTAGCTCATTTTTGCCGGGTGTTGCGTGATGCTCTCCAGCCCCTCTGCTCTGCCGACACGATCGGTCTCGATGTCTGACTCGTCCCCACTGCGCGTGGTCATCACGGGGATCGGACTGCGGACTCCGCTCGGTGCTGATCGTGAGTCTTCGTGGGCGGCGCTGCTGGCAGGACAGTCGGGCGTGAAGTGGCTCGCCCCCCCGCAGTGGACGGGCGATGAGCGACTGGCCGGTGCGCCGTGTGAGCACTCTCAGCACAGTCCGTTCTCAACCGGAGAGCCAGTTGTCGAGTTGGCCTTGGGTGTCGCTGCCGAAGCCGCACTCGATGCCGGACTCGGCGCGAACGGGTGTTCATCCGAACGAGCTGGCCTCTCCGAACGAACCGGCGTCGTGTTTGGTTCGAGCAAGGGCGGGCTGCACACCTATGCCCGACTGGCCGAAGCGGCTCGATCCGATAGCCGCGACGAACGCGATGGCTTAGCGTCGGAGAGTTCTTCACCGTGGCTCAATGTCTGGCCTGACGCCGCCGCCCGCGCGGTGGCCGCCGCGTTGGATTGTCGAGGCCCGGTTCTCTGCCCCGTACTCGCCTGTGCTACGGGATTGGCGGCCTGTCAGCGCGCGGCGGAATGGATTCGCGAGGGGCTGTGCGACGTGGTTTATGCAGGGAGCGCGGATGCCTCGTTGCAGCCCGCGATTCTCGGTTCGTTCCGCCGGATGGGTGTGTTGGCCCGCCCGCGCGGAGACGACGCGGCCGATGCCTGCCGCCCGTTTGATCGCGATCGCCGTGGCTTCGTGATCGGCGAAGGGGCCGCGTGTCTGGTGTTTGAATCACTCGAACATGCTTTGGCGCGGCAGGCCACTTGGTACGGCGAGTGGCTTGTCGGACGAATGCTCACCGACCCGACGGGACTGACCCAACTCGACCCAACCGGCGCGTCGTTGCGGCGGCTGCTGCGAGACATCGCGCACGACATGCCGCTGCGTCCCGACTACATCAACCTGCACGGCACAGCCACGATTCCGAACGATCGCGTGGAAAGCTTTGCCGTGCGTGAGCTGTTCGGATTGGACGCGCGGCAGGTTTCCTGTTCGAGTTTGAAGGGGGGACTCGGCCACTTGTTGGGAGCGGCGGGAAGCGTCGAACTGGCGGCGACGATGCTGGCCTTGCGAGACCAGATCGTGCCGCCCACCGTCAACCTGCTCGATCCCGATCCCGACTTCGGTCTCGACTTCACGCCAGTCGAATCGCGCTCGCGACAACTGAATGTCGCGTGGAAGCTGTCGCTCGGTTTCGGAGGCCATCTCGCGGCGGCCTGTGTGAGACGCATGCGCGGCGACGGTGATCGGACTCACGATCTGTGACTGGTGTTGACGTGCGATCACAACGCTTCTTGCTCAGCGAGTGATCCGCCGCTTCAATCGTTCGTTCGCGGGCCGCTTGCGAGTTCGGCCGTGTTCGCAGGTCCATCGCCATGTTGAATTCGAGAGATCGGGTGCCACGGTCACCGAGTTTCGACGTGGCCGTGTGATTGAAAAACAGTCTACATCCAGTCAACACGGCCACGTCGAAGCTCCGTGACCGTGGCACGCCAACTTGAAATAGACGATGGCTCTGCCGTGATTGAGGCGTCTCTGGTATGCGAGCCGAGCGCCGAGTAGATTGCCCGCCCACTGATCGTGCTTCCAATTCACCGTCCACTTCCCCGAGTTATCCGACTCAGTTTTAAGGAGATGTTCCCGTGTCCGCTTCCCCTCCCGTGGCGCCGCTGGCCAGCCAAAAGAGCGAATCCAGTAAGCCGATCATCTTGATTTCCTATCCGAAGATCGTGCTGCTCTACCCGACCTTCATTGCCGCAATCCTCGCCGGAATCCTGACGATGGTATTGGGTGAAACGAGCCAACATTGCCAAACAATCGGTGTGCTGTTTCTGGGAATCATGTCCGCCAACGTGGTTGTGCTGGCGTTCGACTTTCCTCGCACAACATCGCTCAACCTGTTTTTCGTCGGTGTGGTACTTGTGCTGGGAACGCTGCTCGGGTCGATCTACTTTCCGGACGTGCTGCCAGAGGTGACTAAGGTTTTGCGCCGGATCGATCCGCGGGCGAATGCCACCTTCTATTTCTGCTTCGTCGCCATGCTGGCTTTGATCTACGTGGCGGTCCTCGTCAATGTCCGCTTCGATTATTGGGAGGTTCGCCCGAACGAACTGCTCCACCATCACGGCTTTCTGAGCAGCGTTGAACGCTATCCGGCTCCCAATGTCCGGATCAGCAAGGAAATCACCGACGTGTTTGAGTACATGCTGCTGAAGAGCGGTCGCCTCATTATTCATCCGAGCAACGAACCACACACGTACGTGCTCGACAACGTGTTGAACATCAACGCCAAAGAGACGGCGATCACAAAGATGCTCGGCTCGTTGCAGGTCTCGGTTCGCGACGACAAGGCGGTGTGACCGCGCGACGGGATCGTGGTTATCGAGTGATGTGTGGCTGGGGTCGGCGCTTCGCCGCCCCCAGCGAGTCTCGCACACCAACCCGAAGCGTGAGCGAGGACCGGCCCATAAGTATCGTTTTTCGCTCCGCGAAAGACCGCCGCTTTCGCGGAGCGAAAGGCGACACTTATTCACGCGCCGATCCTCGCTTACGCTTCGGGTTGGTGTGGCTCAGAACTTTCCTTCGGCTTCGGTCATGTGCCAGCAGACGGGTGCCAGCAGTTCTGCTTCGCGCTGCTGGAGGCTCGGGTGGAGATGAGCCAGCAAGTGGAAGTCACTGGAGCGGCGAAAGAATCCGCAGCGTTGAAGTGCCTCTTCGATCAGCGGCGATCCGAAGTAGAGCATCTGAACTCCGGTCGCATCCAAGCGACGAAGGTGCGAACACAGGGACGCCAGCACGACATTGGCGGACTGTGGATCGACGGCCATCACATCGACGATCGCTCCGAACGGGAGTGATTCTTCCGGGTCTCGGAATTGATAGATGGCATAGCCGCGCAATTCTCCTCGCTCGTTCTGCACCGCCAGCGTGCGATACTTCAATTGGGGGTCGAGTCCATATCTCCAGTTGAGATACGCGCTCGAACGTTCGGTGGCGATGCCGAAGCGGGGCGCAGCCGCCTCCCACAGCGCATCGAACCGCGCGTCGAACTGCAGATCATGTTGGACTTGCCAGCCGCGAGGCATCCGCAGCCAAGTCTCTCGCGCACGCAGTCGCAGCGCCGCATCGACAACGCCCGCCACCGCTTGACGCGGCCACGTCCAGGGGATGCGGCCGCGCAGCTTGTGTTCGGTACGGAACAGCTTGATCCAGCGCGAGAATGTCCCGAGGTCTCGATAGCCCGCACGGCGTTGCACGGCGACGGCATTGCGCGTGATCCCGAATGCGAGTGCCAGATCGCTCTCATCGACGTGCGCGACAACGGCGCGTTGCAGCTTGATGGCGGCGGCGGTGCCACGATGTTCGGCCTGCACGTTCAAGTTGGCCGCCTGTCCCGCATCGCAGACTCGCTCGGCCACTTTCATGCGGCGCGGCATCAGCGCGGTGAAGCCGACCGTCTCTTGGTCTCCGGTCTCGACGAACCAGCAGTGATTGGAGCGATACGGCGACTGTTCGTACGCCCAGTGATGCCAAACATCAGCCTGTTGACTCCATGAAAAGTTGTCCCGCATCAGCCTCAGAATCTCGGACTTCATCGCGTCAGCCGAACGGGCCGCAGTCACGGTGTAGCTGACGGATGGGCGAGCAGACTTCGCGGTCGAGACTGCTGGAGATTCGGCTTGAAGAGTCGCGACAGAATGGCTCATGGCGTGTGAGTCTCCACAGGTGATGTGTTGTGTCGAACGGTGATGTTTGATCGAGCGATTCTCGAAGGCGAATGATGTCCCTCGAAGTGGTCTGCGAACGTAAGAACGGAGACGGGGCGGACGCGAGTAAAATCTTGTGGGGAAAACACAACCTCTCTAACGGCACCGCCGTCACTGGAACAATCGTTCCGCCCACTCCAAGCGGCTCTTGCGATTCGGCTCGCGTGTTGCCGAATGCCAACGTGTCGTTGTCCACGTTGATACTGGCACTTGGCGTGCGATCCGCGTGTTGGCAACTCTCCGATGAAAAATGGCAACAGACGGATGTTCTCTTTGCACAACCGGTGCAAACCTGGCCTATGTTGACTCTAGGCGTCTGAAAACTGCGTGTTGCGCAGAGATCAGGCCGTTCGCATCGTCTTAAAACGATGGCTGTTGTCACTCATCCTCAAACAAGCAAACCCCACCGGGCTTGTCCCGGTGGAAACAGGGTTTTGCACTACTTGTTCATTCACTCAAAGCGGTTGTTCATTCACTCGAAGCCGCGTGACAAGTAGTGCAAAAACCCGCGAGCCACCGGGGCAAGCCCGGTGGGGTCGCTTGTTTAGGGACCAATCCAGAGATTCGCCGACTTGCGGGCTGAGGCAACCAACTTATGTGCGGGATTGCTGGGATTCTCCAATGGGACGGTCGGCCGGCTCGTCGAGAGCTGCTCGAACGAATGGTCGCCACACTCGACCATCGCGGCCCCGATGCGTTTGGAATGGAGCTGATTGGCCCCGTCGGACTCGGCCACACACGGCTCAGCATCATCGACCTTGCCGGTGGCGTGCAGCCGATGCCTTCGGCCGATGGCCACTTGACGGTCACATTCAACGGCGAAATTTTCAACTACATCGAGCTGCGTCAGGAATTGACCGCGCTCGGTCGCACCTTTGCCACCGACTCCGATACCGAAGTCCTGCTGCAAGCCTATGCACAATGGGGCGAGGATTGCGTGACGCGGTTCAATGGTCAGTGGGCTTTCGCGATTTGGGACGCCACGCGTGAGAAGCTGTTTGTCTCGCGAGACCGCAGTGGCAAGCGACCGCTGTTCTACACGGTCGTCGGTTCAGGCAACGGTCGCTCGTTGCTGTTCGCGTCCGAGATCAAGGCGATCCTGACTCATCCCGCTGTGAGTAAGGCGATTGATCCGATCAGCCTCGATCAGCTCTTCACGTTCTGGTCACCGCTTCCGGATCGAACGATCTTCCAAGGGATTCGCCAGCTTCCGGCCGCGCACTCCTTGACGGTGCAGCGCGGTGAGATGCAGGTCACGCGGTACTGGGACGTTGATTTCTCGAACCGCTTCGAGCATCAGTCGGCTCGCGAATTGGAAGAGCAGCTTTTGGAGCTACTCACCGACGCGACTCGCGTTCGTCTGCGGAGCGACGTGCCGGTCGGAGCGTATCTCAGCGGTGGCCTTGATTCGTCGATCACGGCCGCGCTGGCCAAGACACTCAATCGGGAACGGCTTTGCACATTCTCACTCGAGTTTGAGAATCCCGAGTTCGACGAGAGCGTCTTCCAGCAAGATGTCGTCCGCCGGTTGGGAACTGAGCATCGAACCATTCGCTGCACGCACGACGACATCGGTCGCGTCTTTCCACAGGTCATCCAACACACCGAGATCCCAATCCTCCGCACGGCTCCCGCGCCGATGTTCCTGCTGTCAAAGCTGGTTCGTGAGTCGGGCTACAAGGTCGTGCTGACCGGCGAAGGGGCCGATGAAGTCTTCGGCGGATATGACATCTTCAAAGAGGCCAAGCTGCGTCGCTTCTGGTCGCGACAGCCCGATTCCAAGACGCGACCGCTGCTGCTCAAGCGACTCTATCCGTACATGAAGAACATCCAGTCGCAGCCGCCTGCGTACTTGAGAGCCTTCTTCCAGGTCCAGCCGCACAAATTGAACAGCCCGTTCTTCTCACACCTGCCGCGCTGGGATTTGACGAGCAAACTCAAGGCTTTTTTGAATCCGGACATCTTGGCGGCGGCTTATGACCACGACCCGCTCACCGAGGCGGAAGGTCTGCTGCCAGCCGCGTTCTCATCGTGGGACGGCTTCTCACAGGCTCAGTATCTTGAGACGACGGGAATTCTGCCGGGGTACATCCTGTCTTCGCAGGGCGATCGGATGGCGATGGCGAACAGCATCGAATGTCGGTCGCCGTTTCTCGATGTCCGTCTGATGGAGTTCGCGTCTCAATTGCCGCCGCGTCTGAAGATGGCCGGTCTCGATGAGAAGCACATCTTGAAGAACGCGACAAAACACCTCGTCCCCGAGTCCATTCGCCAACGCTCCAAACAACCGTACCGAGCACCCGACGCTCAGAGCTTTTTTGACACCGATGCGGGGATGGCGCGGTTCGAGTACGTCGATGAAATGCTGTCACCCGAGGCAATCACTTCGGCGGGACTGTTCGATCCGACGGCCGTGGCCAAGCTGGTCGAGAAGGCTCGCACGGGAGCGGCCATCGGCGCGAAGGACAACATGGCACTGGTCGGCATCCTGTCGGCTCAGCTTGTCGTCGAGCAGTTCATTCACGGCCGAGCGGTCGATGTTCCGGAGGCGGCTGTCATGTAGTTGCACCTCGCTTACACCTCGCGCGGGACTACGCGAGAAGGGCCACTCCTCCAGACGGACGCAGCGCAGGTTGGGGATGTCCTCGTCTTTAATCCGGTCGAACGGATTGAGGAAAG
>JAYTQJ010000092.1:0-28578 GCA_043746775.1 Schlesneria sp. | reverse complement strand
GGCGCTAGCCCCGGTTTGTGTCATCCAAACCGAGGCTAGCGCCCTGCGGCTGATTGGGAAGGGGACTGCAACATCACGGCTTGAGCTTCTCGATCAGTTCGAGAATGGACTTGCTGTCGTCCGCCGCTTTCACCGACGAGTTCTTCTGAGCGATCTTGCCCTGCTTGTCGATGACGAACGTCCACCGTGCCGTGGTGACGCTGCGGGTGAGAGCCTCCTCCTTGCCGTCGATCGTTGCCTTGACGGTCTTCTCGCCGGGGGTGACCGGCACGCCGAACTTCTCCGCGACCTTGCCATCGGTGTCGGCCAGCAGCGCAAAGTTTAGATCGTGAGCCTTCTTGAACAGTTGGTGATTGCGCACCGAGTCCCCGCTCACACCGACGACTTCCACGTCCTTGCCCGACAGCTTGGCCAGGTCATCGCGGAAGCCGCAGGCCTGCTTGGTGCAGCCGCCCGTCATGTCCGCAGGATAGAAGTAGACGACCACGATTTTCTTGCCGACATGCTCGTCCGACTTCCAGTCCTTGCCGGAGTCATCCTTGACGGCAAACTTCGGCGCGGCATCGCCGACCTTCAAATCAACGGCATCGGCCGCGACGGCTCCCATGCGCAGCAGGTTCAAAACGACGACGGCCAGGCTCAAGCAGAACGTGGTGAACTTCATGTTGTCTTTCTTTCTGTGATGAATCAGGAACGGCATTCAAACGTGTGACACCTCGCCACACCAACCCGAAGCGTAAGCGAGAACGTGCAGCAGAAAAAGAGACACTTCTCTCACATCAATCCAATGTCATCGCCGCACACCTTTGGATTCCTCGTGCGGCACAAGGTGAGACGTTTCCGAGCGGGGCGGCGTCAGCCCGCTCCGAAAGCAAATGGCCCCAATGGGACTCGCTCATCAACGGTTGAGGTGTCCGTGCTACGTCTGACGGCCGCCGAGTCGGATGAGGTCGATCAGTTCGTGGGTCGAGAGCTTCGCGGCTTGGTCGGTTCCTTCGAGGATGCCGGCAACGAGATCGCGTTTGGCTCCGTGGAGCTTCAGGATTTGTTCTTCGATCGTGTCCTTCGCAACGAGGCGATAGACCGTGACCGGGCGGGTTTGGCCGATGCGGTGGGCGCGGTCGGTCGCTTGGTCTTCGACGGCGGGGTTCCACCACGGGTCGAGGTGGATCACGTAGTCGGCTCCGGTCAGGTTGAGTCCCGTGCCGCCCGCTTTGAGCGAGATCAGGAAGAACTCTCCTTCACCCCGTTGGAAGGCATCGACCTTTACTTGACGCTGCTTGGCCGGTGTCTGGCCGTCGAGGTACTGGTACGTGACCTTCCGTTCGTCGAGTGCCTCTTTGATGAGGGCCAAGTGCGACGTGAACTGGCTGAAGACGAGGGCACGATGCTTGCCGTCGCGCAGTTCGTCGATCGTCTCCAAAAACAGATCGAGCTTGGCGGACGACTTGTCCCACGTTTTGTCCACGAGGCGCGGGTGGCACGCCAGTTGGCGCAACTTCGTTAGCGCGGCGAGGACTTGGAACCGCTGGTCTTTGCCAGTCTCTTCGACGAGGCCACTCAGTTGGGCGACGGCACCGAGACGCGCGTCTTCGTAGCGGCGGCGTTCGGCGGGAGAGAGTTCCGCCGTGAGCTGCACTTCGGTGCGCGGCGGCAGTTCGGTCAGGACTTGGCTCTTCGTGCGACGCAGGACGAACGGACGGAGGACGCGCGACAGGGCCTGCTTCCGTTCGACGACTTTGCTCTTTTCAATCGGCTCAGCGAAGACTTCGCGGAAGCGTTCCCAACTTCCGAACAGGCCGGGCGAGACCCCTCGAAAGACGGACCACAAGTCGCCGAGATGGTTCTCGCACGGCGTGCCGGTCAGGGCGAGACGCCAATCGGCGTCGAGACTCCTCACGACTTGAGCCGTCTTCGTCTGGCTGTTCTTGATGTTCTGAGCCTCATCCAACACGAGCGTTCCCCACTTCACGGCCGCAAGATCTTCGGCATGCTGCTGCATGAGGTAGTAGCTGGTGATGAGCATGTCGCCGGGGCCGAGCGTCTTGAGGAAGTCGCTCCGATCCGTGTCGCGATAGAGGACGGGATTGAGTGTCGGCGCGAAGCGGTTAGTCTCGCGCAGCCAGTTGAATCCGACCGACACCGGCGCGACGACGAGCACCGGCCCGACCTCGCGCCGATCGAGCAACACCGCCAGAGCTTGGACCGTCTTACCGAGACCCATGTCGTCGGCGAGGATGCCACCCACGCCCCACTCGGCCAGCTTGCGCAGCCACCTGAAGCCGTCCACTTGATAGTCGCGCAGCTCGGCGGTGAGCGTCGTTGGGACTTGCGGATCGAGGTCTGTCGCGCGGTTCAAGCGTGTCAGAGCCGTCTTCCAAGTCTTGCAAGCTTTCAGCGTCATCTGGTCGTCGAGGAGTTCGGCGATGACCGGCGCGGCCGGCGCGTTGAACTCCAGCTTGCCTCGGTTCGTGTGAACCATGTCGGAGACGGATGCCAACCGATCACGGAACTGCTGCGAGATCGTGGCGAACTGACCTTTGCCGAGCGAAACATAGCGCCGCCCATCGCGCAGTGCGGCAAGTAGCATCGCGAGCGGAAACTTCTCGCCGCCGAGTTCGATCGAACCGGAGAGGCCGAACCAGTCGTGCTGGTCCTTGATCTCGACCTTCATCGCTGATGGAGCGATCTCGCCCAGCACCGTCATGCGGCGGACTTTGGCATCTTCGGGCCAGACGACGAACGGATTGTCCTCGGGCCGCGCGCGGAGCGAATCGAGCAGGTCGAGCACATCATCATCGTGATCGACCTGCCAAGTGAATGGCTCGGGGGATGAGAAACGTCGGAAGAAGAGTTCGCTCGCCAGCGCGGTCGCACGCAGGCGTTCGTCTTCGAGTTCGCGTTCGACGCGCACCCGTTGCTCGCCCACTTTACTGGCGACTTCGATTGGCCCTTGCCCCGGTACGAAGGTCGGTCCTTCGGGAGCGGGTGTCACTCGCAACTCGATCCGCGCACCGGTCGGATCGGCGGGATGAATCCTCAGCGAGACGCGCGTGTCGGGGTCAACCAGTTCTCCCTTGAGCGAGTCGGGGAGTACGACCGGCACCAACGCTTCGAGCGCGGGGAGACGCTTGAGGAACTCGGGCTGAGCCTCTTCCGGAATCGTGGTCGGGTTCTGCCAGAGCGACACTGCCAGCGACGCCAGTTCCGAACCGGTCGTCGCCAAGATCATCTCGTACGAGCCAATATCAATCGTGACAAAGAGCTTCTCATCGGCACAGACCACGACCTCGAAGTCCCTCATCGACCGGCCATCAAGTGACGGCGTCAGTTGCCACGCACCATCCACATCTTGAATCGACAGGCCAACGGCACCACGACGCACCGTCAGCGGATTCACTCCGAAAAACACCAGCGGATGCCCGACGAGCGCTTCGAGAATCTTCGGCCACTGGCTGCTCTCCGGCCCAGTCAGATACGACTTGAGCTGCGCCGCGCGCATGATCTCCAAGTCAGCGGGAGTGAGCGCCAATTCAGTTCGGCGTTGGAGCGTTTCCCAGCTCAAGACGCGGCCCTTGTTCCAGCCCCCGCCCTTCTTGCTGCTGGGAGTCTGCTCGACCGGCTCAACCTTGATCGGCACGCTGTAGTAGCTGGGTTTGCTGTCCGTGACGACGCGCCACACAAGGCGAGATTGCGACTTCGCCGGCGCTTCAATGAGTGAGCCACCACCCGCAGCGGGCTTCGAGAGAAACTGATCGAGCTTCGTGAGGGCCGTCTTCCAGTCCGGTTCCGGATTGCCCAAGACCGCCTTCACCAACGGGGACTCGGCCCCTTTGTTGAAGGCGACCTGCAGCACCACCGCTGCGGCGTAAGTGTGCTTGCACAAGTCATAGCCCGACGAGTACGGGCACGAGCAGACGGCATCGAGAATCTGGCTTCCATCGTTGGCTTGATCGAGCAAGAAAGAGAGTTGATACGGCTTGCGCTGACTCCCCTGACACTCACAGGTCACATTGCGTGCTTCTCGGAGTAAGCGAGGTTCGTCACACGACTGACATAGGAGCGTCCCTTCGAGACCTCGGTGTAGTCGTGGTCGCGGATCAGTTCGACGATCGCATTCCGCCACGTTGTGAGAGCGTGCGAGAAAAAAACCGGGGAAGCGGACTGAGCCGCAGACAGAGCTTTGGCCGACTTGAACTGACCAGATTTGGACTTCAAAGTGCTGGGCTTCTCTTCTTGGAATGCGGCTTCGGGCAAGAAGCTGATCTCGGGCAAGAAGCTGATCTCGGGCAACTCCGAGTCAGACAAGATCGACTCCAGCATCTCCAACTCATTCAAACCACCTCTGGGTTGCACTCCCGCTTTCACCAAGGCCGCAAACGCTTCTTGCATTTGAGCTAAAGACACTCTTCCCTGATTGCTTCGCCATGCGGCCTCCTGCCTTTCCACGTTGAGATGCAATTGATTTGGTTCCTGCTGAGCGGTGCGGAATCTAGCGTCCTCCGTAGGCAAAGTCAGTTCTGCCACACAGCTTTTCTCTGCCAATCCAACCGAACAGCCTTTTCAACGGGCTGATCGCCGTGTGTCATGCAGGCGGAACAGCGGTCGCTTGCGAAGAGATATGAGCCTGCATAACGTCACGCCCAAACCACCCTGCTGAGTGAGCAAAACAGTACTTCGCTCGGTCTCGCAGGAACGTGAGATGATGCTCGAACATCGCCTTCACTCGCAAAGTGGGGCGAGCTGCTGAACCTTCAACACAGCCTCGAAAGGACTCGGACATGTCTAGCTCGAACGGACGCGCGACTAACGCAGACAACGCCAGCGCAAAGCGAACGAGTTCCACAACGAAGCCGCTTCTCCAGCGAGTGAAGTTGTCGGCGAAGGCACGATCGGCAGCAGTGGCCCGGCTCGATCAACAGTTGGAAACCAAGCGGCCTGCCACCAAACCGCCCGTCGCGAAATCATCGTCTGGAAAGAAAGATCGTGCTGCGACCAGCAACGTCCCGCGTGCGACGCGCGCCCAAGTGGTGAAGTCGAAATCAGCGACGAAGAAGTCGGGATTGCTCACGTTGAAGGACCGCTTGTCGAGACTCACCTACGAGCGAGCCGTGCAGTTGCTCGGTGACAACGGCGCGAAGCTGATCGCGGCCGGTTCGCGGCGGGACATTGATCTTCAACAGCACGTCTACAACGGCGACGGTCTCTTCCGGTTGAAGTTCCCCGGCACCGGGCGCGGGCCGAGCGAAGCGATCGTCACCATCACTGCGATGACGACGGCTCTCGATCGGCTCCAATGGAACTGCACCGCGTGTTCTCTCCCGTGCGAGCATGTTGGAGCCGCGTTCTCGCTGATCCTCGAAGAGAAGACGGCACTCGGTCTCGCCATCGCGCCGCCCGACGAAGACGAAGTGCGCCCGGCGACCGAAGAAGAACTGATCGCTCAAGCACTGGCCGACCGCCGCGAACGAGCGACCGTCGAAAAGATGAAGGTCGCGTCGGCCGATGCCTCAACGCCGTGGACCGACTACACGGTGACATCAGCCTTGTCCGGCAAGACGTATCGCGTCGCCTTGCGAGGGACCGAACGAGGCGATTCGTACTGCTCGTGCCCCGACTATCGAACCAACACGCTCGGCACCTGCAAGCATATTTTGCATGCGCTCGACAAGACTCGTAAGAAGTTCACGGTCGCCGATTTCAAGCAGCCCTACAAACGAACGACCTTCAGCGTCGCCGTTCATTACGGGAAGGACCTCGAACTGAGGTTGCTCATGCCCGCAAAGCTCGATGAAGAGTCTTCGGCCATCGCCGAGAAGCTGCGCGGCCAACCAGTCGATGACGTGCGCGACCTGCTCAAACGAATGCGGCATCTCGAACGACTCGGCCAACAAATCACGGTCTATCCCGACGCCGAAGAGTTCATCCAACAGAAGCTCTTCCAAGAGCAAACCGCCGAACGAATGGCCGAGATTCGGCGCGACCCGCAATCGCACCCGCTCCGCACGACGCTGCTGCGGACCGAGCTGCTCCCCTATCAGATTGACGGGATCGCCTTCGCGGTCGCAGCCGGTCGCGCGGTGCTGGCCGATGAAATGGGACTCGGCAAGACGATCCAAGGAGTCGGCGTGGCGGAGATGTTCGCGCGGGAAGCAGACATCAAAAAGGTGCTCGTCGTCTGCCCGGCCTCGCTCAAATCGCAATGGCGGAACGAAATCGAAAGGTTCTGTGATCGCAGCGTCCAACTGGTCGGAGGTGCTTCGGCCGAACGTGGCTCGCAGTACGGCAGCGAAGCGTTCTTCACGATCTGCAACTACGAACAAGTCCTGCGCGACATCCTCGATGTCGAACGAGTCACATGGGATTTGATCATCATCGACGAAGGGCAGCGGATCAAAAACTGGGAGTCTAAGACGAGCCGCGTCATCAAGGGCTTGAGGTCTCGCTTCGCGCTGGCTCTCAGCGGGACGCCGCTCGAGAACCGACTCGACGAGCTGTACTCGGTCGTGCAATTCATCGACGACCGACGCCTCGGCCCCGGCTTCCGCTTCTTCCACAATCACCGCGTCGTCGATGAACGCGGCAAAGTTCTCGGCTACAAAAACCTTACCGAGCTGCGTGAGAACCTCGCCCCGATCCTGCTCCGACGCACACGCGTCTCCGTCCAGCAACAGCTCCCGCCGCGCACCAACGAGATCATCCGCATCCCTCCGACGGCCGAGCAGGCCGAGATGTCAGCCGCACATCTCCAACAAGTCCGTCGCATCACCAACAAAAAGTTTCTGACCGAGATGGACTTGCTCATGCTTCAGAAGGAGTTGCTCCTCTGTCGCATGACGGCCGACAGCACGGTCCTCGTCAATAAGGAGCGGCCCGGTTTTTCGAGCAAGCTGGCCGTGATCGACGACTTGGTCGAACGACTGTTTGAAGAGGACGGCCGCAAGTCGCTCGTCTTCTCGGAATGGACGACGATGCTCGACTTGATCGAGCCGATCCTCAAGAAGCACAAGCTGCCGTTCGTCCGACTGGATGGCTCCGTCCCGCAGAAGCAGCGTCAGGCGTTGGTTCACGAATTTCAGACCAACCCCGACTGCAAGCTGTTCCTCACGACGAACGCCGGTTCGACGGGCCTCAACCTGCAAGCGGCCAACACGGTCATCAACGTCGATCTGCCGTGGAACCCCGCCGTGCTGGAACAGCGCGTCGCGCGAGCCTATCGCATGGGCCAGAAGAACCCGGTCGATGTCTACATCCTCGTGACCGAAGACACACTCGAAGAACGCTTGCTCGCGACCCTCGCCGCCAAGCAAGACCTCGCGCTGGCGGCGCTCGACTCCGAATCGGAGGTCGATGAAGTCCATCTCGCCAGCGGCATGGAAGAGTTGAAACGCCGCCTCGAAGTGCTGCTCGGTTCGCGTGCCGAGGCTCACGTCGATGAGAGCGTTCGCCGGGATGAACGCTCCGACACGCGCGAGTTCGCACCGGAGTCGTTCGACCCAGAGAACGACAACAACAGCTCCGACTCGTCCCCAGACAACGCTCACCAATTCGCCGCGATGACTACTCACGACTCGACTTCGCACGAAGCCACTCATGATCCTGCCAACGCCGGTGGCTTCGCCCTCGCCAGCCAAGTCGCCTCGCCCGATCAGGCCGCGCGTCGCGAACGAGTCTCCGCTGCGGGTGGCCAACTCCTCGCCGGTGCCGTCGCGCTGCTGGGCGAACTCCTGCCAAGCCGCCCCGAAACCGAAGCCTCACGCCAACTCGCCGACTCGCTCAAACAGGGCCTCGCCGACTGCGTCCATCGTGATGAACAAGGCCAAGCCAAACTGACGTTCACGCTCCCTGATCCCTCGGTCCTCAATCATCTAGCCGACTCACTGGCCAAACTGTTATCGAGAGGATGAACACAACGTTTCGGAGCGGGGCGGCGTCAGCCCCTGACTCTTGCTTGGCGTCAGCCCTCTTGTTCCTCTCCTCTTTGTAGGCGCTCACAACGACGAACGGGCTGACGCCCAAGAATCAGGGGGCTGACGCCGCCCCGCTCCGAAAGACCGTGCTTGGCAAGCAGCGAGCGATCCGGAGCGAAACGTCCGATCGCAGGTCCAACCCCCAACCTTCAACCCCCAGCGCGAGCCATCATGGACAACCTCCTCTCCGGCATTCATCAGTTCCACGCTCAAGTCTTTCAGCGTGAGAAGGACTTCTATTCGCAACTCGTCACCGGGCAGAGTCCGAGTACCCTGTTCATCGGTTGCTCGGACTCGCGCGTCGATCCGACGATCATCACGCAGTCGGGACTCGGCGAGCTGTTCGTCCTGCGCAACGCGGGAAACATCGTGCCGTGTTACGGCGCGTCGAATGGCGGCGAACCGGCGACGATCGAGTACGCGGTGACGGCACTCGGCGTGAAGGACATCGTGATCTGCGGACACTCCGGCTGCGGGGCGTTGCAAGCGATGCTGAACCCCGAAAAGATGGCCAAGCTGCCGCTCGTGAAGAGCTGGCTGAATCACGCTGAAGCGACGCGGAGAATCGTCGAAGAGAACTACTCGCAGTTCACGGGAGACGCTCTCTTGGAGATCGCGATCCGCGAGCATGTCCTCGTCCAAATCGAGAACCTCCAAACGCATCCGGCCGTCGCGGTGAAGCTGCAACGAGGCGAGCTGACACTCCACGCTTGGATCTACCTGATGGAGTCCGGCGACATCCTCGCGTACTCGACCGAGGACGGCGGCTTCGCATCACTGACGGGCCTCGCGCGGCAGGAGGCCACCAAACGCATGGTCGCCAACGTCCGACAGTCGAAGCAGCACTGACCCTCAAAACTCACAGCGCGACGCGTCCATCCTACGAGTGAGCATGAAATCAAACGCCACTCGCTTAGGATCGTCACGAAAACAACTGTCGACGATTGTCGTGATTCGCTCCGCGAACCAACGTTGGTTCACGGAGTGAACCACGACAATTCATTCCGTGCCGATCATTAACGACGCTGAAGAAAGAAACTCACCGTGGCCATTTACAAATTTGTTGATGCCGACGAACTCCCACCGGTTCCTAGCGATCCCGCCGCAGTGGCACCTCTGCCGACTGACCTGAGGCAGAAGCGGCAGATCGAGCGTGAGTTTGGTGTCCCCGTTCCCGGTGAAATCCAGCCGATTCCACTTTGGACCGACACCGCATTGAAGACGATGCCGCAAGAGAAGCCGCTCAACTTCCAAACGCTCTTCGGGCGAGACGCCCCCGTGATGCTCGACATCGGCTGCGGCAACGGCCGATCCACGCTGGCCTCGGCAGTCTGGAGACCTCAGTTCGATCACCTCTCTTCAGACGTGCTGCCCGTCGTGATCCGCTACGCCACGCGGCGAGCCAACCAACGCGGACTGACCAACGCCAAGTTCGCAGTCATCGGCGGGCGCGAGCTGCTGCTGAACTACATCGCGCCGCAATCGGTCGCAGAAATCCACGTCTATCACCCGCAGCCCTACTACGACGCCAAGTTGATCCACAAGCGACTCATCACACCCGAGTTCATCTCGCTGGTTCATCGGTCGCTCGTACCGGGTGGCCTGTTCCTCATTCAGACGGACAATCCCGGCTATTGGAAATACATGCAGCAGATCGTCCCGCTCTTCTTTCAATTGGAAGAGCATCCCGGCAAGTGGCCCGACGCACCGAAAGGCCGCACGCGCCGCGAGATCATCGCCCTGCGTGAAAACCTTCCCGTCTTTCGCGGTACCGCCAGACCACGCACCGACATCACGCCCGATGACGCCATCAAACTGGCCGCGTCCCTTCCCGCCCCACAATTCGATGCCGATCGAAAACTGATGGCCCTCGATAAACTCGAACGCGAATCGGGTGGAGGCCAAAAGAAGCCCACCAGAAAATGAGGGACAACCGCCGATGAGGCGAAAGACTGACCACGGATGGCACTGATGGCACCGATGAAGAGCAGAGGAAATCTGTTGGCCTTCATCTGATCCGCCTTCATCTGATCCGTGCCCTCCGTGAAATCCGTGGTCCCGCCGCTTTCTCCTTGGTTCTCGCCAAATGGCCACCAACTCTTGTTTGATCTCCCCTCGAAAGGACTCCTCATGCGAAACGTTTTACTCACCTCATTGACCGGACTGATGATCTCCCTCATCGCGACATCACTCGAAGCCGCGCCGACCGTTCCCGATTCGGTCGTGTGGCAGGAGGCGATCGAGTACTCGAACCCCGGCGATGAGCATTTGCAGCTCAACCTCGCGCGACCGAAGACCGGTGACGGGCCGTTCCCCACGATCCTCTGCATCCACGGCGGAGGCTTTCGCGCGGGCAAGCGTGAGAGCTACGACGGCCTCTGCGTGAAGCTGGCCGAACGAGGTTACGTCGCCGCGACGATGACCTATCGTCTCGCCCCGAAGCACCAGTTCCCGGCGGCCGTCCACGACACCAAGGCCGCCGTCCGTTGGCTGCGAGCCAACGCGGCGACCTACAAGATCGACCCGACTCGCATCGGCACGACGGGCGGTTCGGCGGGAGGCCACCTCGCGCAGTTCCTCGCCGTCACAGCCAACGTCCCGCAGTTCGAGGGCACCGGCGGCAACCCCACTCAATCGAGTTCCGTCGCCTGCGTCGTCAACGTCTACGGCCCGAGCGACTTCACCAAGTCCTACGGCAAAAGCGTCGATGCTCACGAAGTCTTGCCCCTCTGGTTCGGCGGCAACCTTGACACCAAGCGCGATCTCCACATCCAAGGCAGCCCACTCTATTGGGTCACGCCGAACTCAGCCCCGACGCTCTGCATCCACGGTACCGAGGACAAGTACGTCGCCCACGAACAAGCCGTCTGGCTGATCGACAAGCTGAAGGCCGCGACCGTCGAAGCCGAACTCCTCACCCTCGAAGGAGCCGGCCACGGCTTCAAGGGAGCCGATGCGGAGAAGTCCGAGAAGGCCTTGTTCGAGTACTTCGACAAGCGGCTGAAGAAGTGATCGTCATATTCAGCATAAGAATCGTGTAATCAAAGGGTGGCCCGGCTTGCTTCTCTTTAGACCGGGGGACGCAGGCCCAAGAAACTTGGAGTTGACGGTCGATGAAAATGGAACGCTCGTTCGTCATCAACATTTGATCTGAGGTTTCTTGTGCTTCGCCCTCGGCTTGAAGCAACCTGGGCCACCCGGCGGGTGCCGTGCCATTGCTTCGGAGTCCTCGGAAGTGCAGTGCGAGGGCGAGCGATCCTTCGGTCAGCACTGCTTGCCCCAAAGCGGCCAAGCAATGGCGCGTCCAACGAAATGAAAAACGTCAAGCCGGGCCACCCTGCGGTCAGAAAAATGACTGCCGGCACATTTCTTTCCAGCTTTTGGCGGTCGATCGACGTAGCATTGCCGTGTGGTTCACCATTCAACCGGTGGAATAGATTGCCACGAGAGGCTGAAGCGATGACTCCTGTTCAACAACTGCCGCGCATCATCATGACGTGGGGACTCATGTTCCTGACGGTGATCGCTGGTGGTGTTCGACCGAGTTGCATCTGTGCCGACGGGACGCTCTGCCTGCTCTGTCCGAAACTGATGGCGACCCACGCGGTCTCATCATTGGCTGAGCCAACGGTGGCGGGCAAACCCTGTTCTTCCAATTCTTGTTGCGGCAGGCGCTTGGCCGCAGCGAAGCAGTCCAAGTCCTCTTCCGTCTGTGAATGGACGACTTCTGCCTGTGATGGCTCCGATTGTGTTGCCATCCAATCGGCTCCACCGGTGATCGTTCATGTGAGCGAAGATGCAGCGAAATGCCTCGACTGCAATGTCGTACCAGCCCGGTTCTTAAATGCTGAGTTGGTGTTTTCCCGCGAATCGACTCGCCCAACGGCAAGCACTCATCGGGCTGGCCCGCCGCCCGATTTGATTGTGCTCTATCAGCGGTGGCTCATTTAATCTCTGCCGCGTGGCACTCGCTGGCCGATCGTGCCGCGCTCTGGCTTGTTTGCTCTGATTCTTGAGTGATCGTCTGCTCTACGATTGCCGGGATTCTGACTGAGCGACGAGCTTCTCCCGTGAATGTGCTCGTGCGATGAGCGTCTTTCGTCGCGCTGCCGCTTCACGATTCGGCCAACCGGTGTTCGCTGCCTGATCCGACGGCATGGCCGTTTGGGTCCGCTCTGTCCGAACTATTTCTGGTGGTCCGACCGAGACCGCGCTCGTCGCGGCGGTGGCCGGAGTTTTTGAAGGAGATTGTCATGTTGTCTTCGATTTCCAATCTGTGTGCCGGTTCGCTAGTGGCCTTGGGTTGTGTTTGCAGTTGTGCGTGTCCGAGCGACTGCTGTGCGGCATCAAAGAGTGGTGTCTGTGGTTGTCCCGGCTGTCCGTCCTGTGGGGTACAGGCTTCGGTCAACACAGTCTCAGCGACCAAGCTGATTCCCGAGGTCCAGCTGACGGTTGTCCCGCAACGTCATGTTCCCGCAACCCGCCCGAGTTATCTGGACGGCACGCGCAAGGTCCGTGGCGACTATCGGTGATTGAGTTGAAGTGGATGATGCGGTTCGTGAAGAGCCGCTGAGTGTCGAGTGACAGTCCGCCGTCGCGACCTTCGCGCTCGCGGGCCGAGGCGGCGGCGGCGGCTGTCACGTTTGATTGCATCACTAGCCCGACGCGCAAGCGAGGGCTTCGCGTGGAATGAATGTCGGCCCTCGCTTGTGCGTCGGGCTGGTAGAGACAAGAGTTGAAGGATCACTGCAATGCTCGGCTTCCGCCCTCTTCCGTGGGACTACGGCGTTCGCAATCTGTTGCGACGGCCGGGCCGCAGCGCGCTGACGCTGCTCGGGTTGGCGATGGTTGTGTTTCTGGTATTGCTCGTCACGGCGTTCGTGCGCGGGTTGGAGGCGTCGCTCGTTGCGAGTGGCGATCCGAGCGTCGTACTCGTCCATTCGCTGGGCGCTGCCGAGAACATCGAGAACTCGACGGTCCCCGGTCGCGGCGCGAGTCTGCTGGCCGCCAGTCTGCCTCGCATTCAATCGCGGTTTGAACACAAGTACGTTTCGCCCGAGTTGTACCTCGGTTCGGAAATCACCACGGCGGGCGCGAGTGAGCCGGCGATGGGACTGGTGCGCGGCGTCACACTCTCCGCGCCGCTGGTCCGTCGGCAATTTCAATTGATCGAGGGGCACTGGCCGAAGTCGGGCGAAGTCCTCGTCGGTCGGCTGGCTCCGACGAAACTCGGCAGCGATCCGCGCGACCTGGCCATCGGTCGCACGATTCAGTTCGAAGGCCGATCGTGGACGGTCAGCGGTCGGTTTGCGTCGGCGGGATCGGTGCTGGAATCGGAACTCTGGTGTCCGCTCGAAGACCTGCAACCAGCGACGAAGCGGCAAGACCTGAGTCTCGTCGCGGTGACGGTGTCGAACTCGGAGGGTCTCGCGGACCTCGAAGAATTCTGCAAGGAACGGCTCGATCTGGAATGGCAGGCGACGCCCGAGACCACGTATTACGCGGCCCTGCAAACTCACTACGGCCCCGTCCGCAGTGTGGCTTGGCTGATCGTGGTCCTCGTCGCGGGGGCCGGTGTTTTTGCAGGACTCAACACGATGTACGGCGCGGTCGTGGGCCGCGTGCGTGAGCTGGCGACGCTGCAAACGGTCGGCTTCTCGCGGCGAGCCATCGCGCTCGGGCTGATACAAGAGGCGGTGATCCTCTCGTCGGCGGGAGCCTTGCTGGCGGCGGCAGTCGCGATCGGCGTGGTGAACGGCACGGCGATCCGCTTCACGATGGGAGCCTTTTCGTTGCGGATCGACGGCACGGCCCTGGCCGTCGGCTTGGGAACGGGATTGTTGATTGGGGTGATTGGTGCGATCCCACCGGCTCTTCGCGCGTTGCGAATGCCGGTGGCGGAAGGATTGAAAGCGGTGTGATTCTGGGGCGTCAGCCCCTCTTCGTCTTCTCTTCCGGAGCGGGGGACGTGAGTCCCCTGAATCTGGTGGATCGCAATTGCGAGTCGAATCTGGGGACTCACGTCCGCCGCTCCGAAAGACTGATGAAGAAACGAAACGAATGTAGAACCCAACTCGAAAGGAACGAGACATGACTCGAAGAACGATGGCGACAACCGCAACGACGACGATGTGCGGCCTGCTGCTCGGCGCGACGTGGCTGTTGGTCGGCTGTGGCAAACCAGCTTCTCAGCCGACACCCACGGTGAAGGCCCCCGCCCCGAAGATCGACGGCACGAAGTTCGTCCTCGCCGAGGAACCGGCCGACGCGAAGACCGTTGATGAGGTGCGCGAGGCCGCCAAGGACGGAGACGATGTCGTAATCGTCGGCCGGATCGGCGGAGACCGCGATCCGTGGGTGGCCGAACGTGCAGCGTTCCTGATCGTCGATCCATCGCGCATCCCGTGCAGTGAACGGACGGGAGACAGTTGCAAGACACCGTGGGACTACTGCTGCGAGACCGACCTTGCAAAGTCGAAGGCGACGATCAAGTTCGTCGATGACGCGGGCAAGACCCTCGCCAACGATGCCCGTCAGTTGTTGAACGTGAAGGAACTGCAAACCGTCGTCGTGAAAGGGCAGGCCAAACGCGACGAGGCGGGCAACCTGACGGTCCTCGCCAGCGGACTGTTTGTGAGACCGAACAGCGAAACGAAGACCGAGTGATGAATGTCATTTGCGGCGTGAGTCGCTCTTCGCTTGTCTTCGGAGCGGGGGACGTGAGTCCCCTGAATCCGCTCGTGAAAGCAATCCGGCCGTGTTCAGGGGACTCACGCCCCCCGCTCCGATGGAAGTCTGCTTTGTCATTCCGCACGAGACCCCAACCATGACCACTCCCGTCGATCTTCGCGAACTGGCGTATGACCGACCGAGCCGCACAGGCGGTTCGGTGCGGCCTCGCCGTCGCCATGTTCTGTCGCGCTACGTGCTGCCCGCTGCGATTCTGAGCGGCTTCGTCGGACTGATGGGTTGGGCGTTGCGAGACACTCTCTGGACAGCGGCTTCCGTCACCGTGGTTCCCGTCATCGCGAGCCGCGCTGAAGTTCAGCAGGCCGACACGCCGTTGTTTCAGGCGGCCGGATGGGTCGAGCCTCGCCCGACGCCGGTCATCGTGAGTGCTCTCGTCGAGGGAGTCATTGAGAAACTTACGGTCATCGAGGGGCAGGAGATCGAAGCGGGGCAGCCGGTTGCCTTCCTGATCGACAAGGACGCGAAGCTGGAAGTGGAGAGTGCCGAGGTCGGTGTCGAGCATCACCAGGCGGGACTCGACTCGGCCCAGGCGGCTCTCGACGCGGCCAAAGTCTATCTGCGCGAGCCGGTTCAACTGCAAGCCAGTCTGGCCGAGGCGGAAGGCCAGCTCGCCAAGGTTCAGACGGAGTTGAACCGGCTTCCCGCGCTGCGTCGTGCGGCCGAGGTGCGGCACGCGCTGGCCGAGCAGGAACTCGCGAGCAAGACGAAGTCGCAGGACGCCGTCCCCGCGATCACCGTGCTGCGTGCGAAAAGCGAAGTCGAAACCGCAGCCGCACTCATGGACGAATACCAGGCGCAGTTGAGTTCCCTCGCGCGGGAACGCGATGCGCTGACGAAGCGCCGCGACGTGCTCCAGCGCCAACTGGAGTTGAAGGTTGAGGAAACCAAACGAGCCGCCGAAGCCGAAGCCAATGTGAAGGTCAACCTCGCGCTGGTCCGCGAGGCGGCGATCGCGCTCGCGAAAGCGAAGTTGAAGTTGGAGCGCATGACGATCCCCGCGCCGATCTCGGGACGCGTGCTGCACCTCGTCGCGCGACCGGGCACGAAACTGATGGGCATCGCGCCGGGAGCCATGCAGGACGCGAGCACCGTCGTCACGATGTACGACCCGCGCAGCCTGCAAGTTCGCGCCGACGTGAGACTGGAAGATCTGCCGCGCGTGCTCGTCGGACAGAGTGTCCGGATCGAGACCGCAGCGGTGAGCGAGCCGATGACTGGCAAAGTCATCACGGCCACCTCTCTGGCTGACATTCAGAAGAACACGCTGCAAGTGAAGGTCGCCATCGACGCACCGCCTGCGGTCATCAAGCCCGACATGCTGGTGCAGGTCACGTTCCTCGCCCCCCCATCACCGAAGCCACTCGACGGCAGCGAATCACCGCTCCGCCTGATGATCCCGCGCGGACTGATCGACACCTCGTCCGGATCGTCCACCGTCTGGATCGCCGACCAATCTGAAGGCGTCGCCCGCCGCCGCACAGTGACAGTCGGAACGGGCACGACCGGAGCCGCCAAGTCCAACGAGCTGGTTGAAATCACAAGCGGCCTCTCCATCGGAGACCGCCTGATCGCCTCGGGCCGGGAGGGGCTGACCGAACGCCAGCGCATCCGCATCCGTGGCGAAGAGGACTCGCAGAGCGTGGCATCACCAACGAACGTCATGCCCCACGAACCGCACGACAAACCCAAGAGGCTGTACTGAACACGTTTTGTAGGGTGGGACCAGCTCGCTTCGAGCGCCGGCCCACCATCAGGAAACATCGAGAATTGCTGGTGGGCCGGCGCGGCGAAGCGCCGCTGGTCCCACCCTACAAAGTCAGGAGACCATCATGTCACTCGTCGAAATCGAAGCCGTGACCAAATCGTTCGCCAAGGGGGACCAGACCATCACGCCCCTGAAGGAAGCTAGTCTGAGCATCGAGCGGGGCGACTTTGTCTCGCTGATGGGGGCCAGCGGTTCGGGGAAGAGCACGCTGCTGAACCTCGTCGCGGGGATCGACCGTCCCACGGCGGGCCGCATCGTCGTGGATGGCGAAGAGATCACCCGCCTCTCGCGCACGAAGCTCGCTCGCTGGCGAGCGGCCAACGTCGGTTACATCTTTCAAATGCACAACCTGATCCCGGTCCTGACCGCCTACGAAAACATCGAACTGCCGCTGTTGTTGTTGCCCATGTCGCGCAGTGACCGGCAACGGCGAGTCGACATCGCGATGCAAGCGGTCAACCTGACCGACCGAGCCGACCACTATCCGCGTCAACTTTCGGGAGGCCAGGAACAGCGAGTCGGCATCGCGCGGGCCATCGTCGCCAACCCGACCATCGTCGTCGCCGACGAGCCGACCGGTGATCTCGATGCGGAAACAACCGAACAGGTGCTCGATCTGCTCAGGCGGCTGAACACGGAACTCGGCATGACACTGTTGATGGTGACGCACGACCCGAACGCAGCGGCCATCGCCGGGCGACAGTTGCGGCTCGACAAGGGCAAGCTGAACGAACGCGAACAGCCAACAACTCTTTCGGAGCGGGGGACGTGAGTCCCCTGGTTCCGCGTTCAAATGTGTTCCGAGCCGGAAGAACAAGAGGGCTGACGCCCGAAGAATCAGGGGGCTTACGCCCAATGGCACTCACTTTGGGATGTAGCTGAAGTCGTAAGACTTCAGACGATTGTCAACGCCGGCTGAATTCTCACGAATTCAGCTACATCAATCAGAACGTCCATTTGAAATTCGCTCAAAGTGAGTGCCATTGGGCTGACGCCGCCCCGCTCCGAAAGAATCAGAAGAAGAGATTGCCATCATGTTCCGCTTCGCTCCCTACGTACTAAAAAGTCTCTGGCGGCATCGCGTGCGAACGCTGCTGACTGTCAGCGGGACGGCCGTCGCGTTGTTTGTCTTCTCGTTTGTCGAGGCCGTGCAGGAGGGACTTGACCGGCTGACGCGTGAGCAGCTTGGGGACCGCTCGCTGATCGTGTTTCAGGCCAACCGCTTCTGCCCCAGTACGAGCAAGCTGCCCGAGGACTACTCGCGTCGCGTCGCGAAGCTGCCCGGCGTGAAGGAGGCGGTGCCGATCAAGGTCTACATGAACAACTGCCGCGCCAGTCTGGATGTCGTCGTGTTCAACGGCTTCCCCGCCGACAAGCTGCGGACGGTGCGAGACCTCACGCTCACGCAAGGCGATTGGTCGCAGTTCGAGAAGCAGCAGGATGCGGCCGTCGTCGGACAGGCCGTGGCGAAACGCAGAGGCATCCAGCTTGGACAAAAGTTCTCGATCGGAATGCTCAGCGTGACCGTGGCCGGAATTTTTCGATCCTCGGTTCCGGCGGAAGACAACATGATTTTTACGCACCTCGACTTTTTGCAGCGGACCAAGGGACTAAGCTCGGTCGGCACGGTGACGCAACTCGAAGTGAAGCTGGCCGAGAGTGCCGACGTGAAGGCGACCAGCGAGGCGATTGATGGCATGTTCCGCTCCGGCCCCATCGGCACGAACACGCGGCCCAAGGGAGTCTTCCAAGCCAACGCCGTAGGAGACCTCGTGGAACTGGTCGGCTTCATTCGGTATCTGGGTTATGCCTGCATCGCCCTCGTGCTGGCTTTGGTCTCGACGACGACGATCATGGGCGTGCAAGACCGCGTTCAGGAACATGCAGTACTGCAAACGCTCGGCTGCACGGGCTATCGCATCTTCAACATGGTGCTGTCCGAAAGTGCGGTCCTCAGTTCGGTGGGAGGACTGCTCGGCGTCGGCACCGCGCTGGTCATGCTGCAAGTGTCAGGGATGGCTCTCGGAACGGAAGGCGTGTTGATCGCGTTCCGTCCGTCCGTCGCACTGGCCGCACAGGGGCTGACCGTTTCAGTTGTTGTCGGCGTTCTAGCGGGAGTCTTCCCTGCATGGCAGGCCGCTCGCGCCGAGATCGTTCCTGCTCTGCGCGCCGCGTGACGGTCATGCCCCTGTCAGATCGCCAACGTGTTCGGTTGCCGAATGCAGGGCACTGTGGTCACACGCGGCGAATCAAAGGTCTCGACAGCGGTACGCCAATTGGATTTGAACCTCAAGCCGAGCCAATCTGCCAATGACTTCGCCGCTTGTCATAGGCCAAACGCGACATCCATCTGGTTCGAGATGCTCTTCAATTCCTCCAGTCCGCCGCTGTTCACTTCGGCGGCGAGCCAGCCGTGGAAGTTGATTTCTTTGAGAGCCTTTCGCACATCGGCGTAGTCGATGTCGCCTTCGCCGATCGGGGTGAACTTGTTTTGGGCGCGGGAGAATCCCTTCACGTCGAGCTTCAGAACGCGCGGACCAAGCTGGCGAATCCAGTCTCCCATGCTGCCGTACTTCCAGTGGTTGCCGATGTCGAACTGCATCCCCACCCACGGCGAACGGAACTCATCGACGTACTTCACAAACTTGTCGGCCGTCTGTTTCGCATCGCCATTGTGGTCGTAGAGGAACTGGTTCCAGACGTTCTCGATGACGATCTGCACTCCAAGCTCTGCGGCTAGCGGAACGGCTTGAGCGATGTTCTCGACCGACCGCTTCCAGATCTCTTGCTCGGGTCCGTCTTCGCCCTTGCCGACGACGAGCAGCACGCTGTGTCCTCCGACGGCGCGGGTGTCTCGCAGAGCCTGCTTGAGACTCGCCAGCGCCTTCGCTCGCACGGCCGCATCGGCGCTGGTGTGCCTGACCGACCAATGGTCTCCACAGACGCTGCCGTCCACGACGAGACCCGACTCGGCGATGGCCTTCTTCGTTTCCTCAACATCATCGCCGGGGAAGTTCATCTCGACCCCTTTGAACCCCGCCGCCTTCGCGATCTTGAATCGCTCGACCAGCCCGTTCCCCTTGATCATGCCGATCTTCAAGGTCTTGTAGAGCCGCCCGGCCAGAGCATCAGGCACACTCGAATCGGCCACCGCCAAACCGGGTGCCATCGTCGCCACCGCAGCCAACGCCGCCGTCTGCTGAAGGAACTGCCGTCGCGAACAATCAGAAGTCGGATTCATGAGAGAAGCCCTTGGATTGAAGAAGAGTGAAGACTGAGACGAACAGTGTCATAACGGAGTCGATCCAGCCATTCCATTCAATGGCGGGTCATTAACAAAGGGTGTTGGCAGCGGAATGAGAGCAATGGAATAAGGCCGAGAGGCGTCTTGGCAAAAGCCCACCAATAAACGTCAACCAGTAACAGCCAAGAGTTGAATGAAAAGACACCACCGCTCCTCCTCCTCACTCTTCATTCGCCTGCCCTCATTCCCCTGCCAACCCTCACCCGTCTTCCGCCGCGCGAGTGAGGTCGAGCGACACGAACTTCAGCAGCTCGCGGTCGCTCATCTCGGTCAGCAGGACTTCCCCTTCGTGCGACTTGCCCAAAATGTCGTCGGCCAGTTTTTGTTTGTCGCTCAGCATCGAGTCGATTCGTTCTTCGAGCGTCCCTCGGCAGACGAACTTGTGGACGAGGACATTCCGTTTCTGGCCGATGCGGAACGCGCGGTCGGTTGCTTGGTTTTCGACGGCGGGGTTCCACCAGCGGTCGAAGTGAACGACATGCGATGCCGCCGTGAGGTTCAGTCCCGTCCCTCCCGCCTTCACCGAGATCACAAAGAACGGCAGACCGTCCTCTTCTTGGAAGCGTTGCACAAGCTGCTTCCGTTTCGCGACCGGAACACCGCCGTGCAGGACGAGGCCCGGTCGCTGAAAGACCTGTTCGAGGAATTTTGATAGCGGCTCGCACAGCGACTGAAACTGCGTGAAGACCAAGACCTTCTCTTGGCGCTCGATGATCTCACAGCAGATATCGGCCAGTCGCGTGAACTTGGCACTGTCCGTCGGCAGGTACTCGGGCTGGTCGAGGAACTGCGACGGGTGATTGCAAATCTGCTTGAGCCTCATCAACGAACCGAGCACCACGCCGCGACGCTGGATGCCATCGACGTTCTCAAGCTGCTCTTGCAAGTCCGCGACGACCTTCTCGTACAGCACCGCCTGCTTCTTCGAGAGACCGCACGTCACCTTCATTTCGGTCTTGTCGGGCAGGTCGGGAACAATGTGCGGATCGGTCTTCATCCGTCGCAGGATGTACGGCTGCACGAGTCGCCGCAGCGAGCCATATGCCGCCGCATCCTGCTGCTGACCGAGCCGCTTCACGAACGACTTGAACTGCTTCGCGGTCCCCAATAGTCCGGGGCAGCAGAAGTCGAACAGAGACCACAGGTCGCCCAACTGGTTCTCGACCGGCGTCCCCGTCAGCGCGATGCGAGCGGCACTGTCGAGCCTTTTGACCGCCTTCGTCTGTGCCGATGTGGCGTTCTTAATCGCTTGAGCCTCATCCAACACAACCACTCGCCACGCCCGCTTGCTCAACCACTCCGCTCGCCGCACCAGCGTGTACGTCGTGACGACAACATCGAACCCGGCTAGTTCGCCCTGTGGATCCTTGGCAACTTTGTTGAGCGTCTCTTCATCGCACTCAGACCGATGCGCATAGAACGCCTTGAGCTGCGGAGCAAACTTCGCCAGCTCCTGCTTCCAATTCCCCACCAGCGACGCGGGGACGATGAGCAAACTGGGCCCGTAGGATGGGCACTCCTGCCCGTCCGCCTTCTTCTTCGTAGGGTGGGACAAGCTCGCTTCGAGCGCCGGCCCACCATCCCGCGACCGTGATAATTCGTGGTGGGCCGGTGCGGCGAAGCGCCGCTGGTCCCACCCTACATCAGCCCCCTTCAACCGCAGCAACAAGTCGATCACTTGGATCGTCTTCCCCAATCCCATGTCATCCGCCAGACACGCTCCAAACCCGAGCCTCGTCAGAAACCACAACCACCTCACCCCATCGGCCTGATACGGACGGAGCGTCGCGTTGAGTCCCTCACCCGGTTCGCAACCGACCACGCCGCTCGGGTCGCGCAGTTGCTTGAGCGTCTCATCCAACCAATCTCCCGCCACGACCGACGACCAGTCCGCCGCCGACCCGAGTTCATCGTCATCGGCCTCCAACTTCGACCCGGCGAGCAGCCGCATCCCCTGCAAGAAGTCGATGCCGTCCGCGTACGAATTCTCCAGTTCCTCCCACTGCTGAAGTGCCGACTGCAACTTCTCCTGATCGACCTCAATCCATTTGCCGCGCAGTAGCAACAACCCTTCGCTGGCGGCAAGCAGTTGCCGTCGCTCGGCCTTCGTCAGCGGTTCGCCATCGAGCGACAGACCGACTGAGAACTCGAGCAATTGATCCGCACCGACCGACGACTTCTTGGACTCACCGACGCGCACTTCGACCTTCGCACGCGGAGGCTGTCTCGGTCGCCACCAGTTCGGCACGCGAGCCACCAACCCGCTCTGCTCGAACAACGGAACATCGCGCAGAAACCGGTACGCCTGCGGGATCGTCCACGCCTGCGGTTGGAAGAGGTCTCGCGACGCCAGCAACTCTTTCACGAGCGGACTCACATCGGCAGCCGCTCGCACGGGAGTCAGCAGTTCGGACAACTTCGCCCGATCCTTCTCGCCCGCATACTGCTTCAGTGCCTGCACGAGCGGCAAGTGTTGCACCTGCCCGTTCGCCGACAGTCGGTGCGAGTACGTCGCGAGAAACGCAAACGGTCGATCGGGATCGCGCTTGTTCTCGGCCAGATGAAACGTCACGCGCCCGAGCAAATGTCGCTGCGGAGCCACCTCGCGCAACAACCCCGCGATGCCGCCCTCGGTCTCCGCCGCCAACCGCTTCACCAACTCAGCCAACTCGCCCCACAGCGACTTGAGTACCCCAGGGGTGAGATACTCAAGCCCCCTCATCGGCGGAGCATCCGCCACGATCACTGCCAGTTCGAGTTCATCCGGCGGCGCTGGTTCTATCTCCCCTCGCCCCGGCCTTGCGGGGAGAGGGGCCGGGGGTGAGGGGTCCTTCGTTCGAGCTGCTTCCGCCTTCCCCTTCGCGTCCTTCACGAACGCCGCCAGCGAGTCCTCATCCAACTGACACAGCGACTGAAAGAACCGCCGAGACCACTCGCGCCAAAAGACGAACGCCGGCGGCAACTCTTCCTTCAACACCGGCTTCGCGAGCAGCAGCAACCCGTCCGCCGAGGAACATCCAAAACTCTGCGACAACAACGTCGCCGCCGCCTCGCTCAGCGACGCACTTGTCGATGAACTCACCGCCAAACCCGCGTCGTCCCCCGCAGCCACCGCCTCAACAATCAACCTCCCATGAGGAGTCACAACAAGCTGCATGGTCATTCCCGGAAACCAATCTGCTGACAAGAGTCGTCGTTGTTGACCCGTAAGATGGACGCCCTCGTCCGTCCTCTGCGCATAGCAATTCACGCGAACAAAGTCAGCTCGGACGAGGGCGTCCAAGCGACACCTTTCAAACGGCCACCCTCCCCTGCCCTCCTTCGTTCCCTTCTGTTCAATCGCCTTTGAACAGAAGCCAACAAAGGAAACGAAGGAAGCATCTTTCTGTCCCACATCTTTCTGTAGCGCTCTTCCAACAATCAACCGAACAAGCAGTCAACAGAAAGATGTGGGACAGAAAGATCAGACAAGGAAGCCAACCGCGATTGCTCATCACCCCAAGCCGGACATCGACCAGCCACCCCGCTTCCCCGTGAGTGAAGATCAAAGCCAATCAGTGTTCCCATTCCTCCATCCCCACTGGGCTTGTCCCGGTGGGGTCGCGTGTGAGGGAGAGATCACTTCGCCCGCTTCGCCTCAACTTTGCGAGCAGCCTTCTTCGCAGAAGACTTCTTCACCGCAGCGGCTCCCGCAGCCTTCGTGACCGTCTTGCGAGCCGCAGCCGTTGCAACAGCGGCAGGCTTGGAAGCAGCCACCTTCGTCACGGCCTTCTTCGCTTTGACACTCACCGCCGCGCGAGCTCCCTTCGGCTTCACAGCGACAGTCTTGGCGCGAGCAGCCTTCACCGAGACCGGCTTCGCGGTGGCAGCCGTCGCGACCGCAGCCTGCTTGCTGCGAGCCACCGCCTTCTTCGCAGCCGCTTTCTTCTTCGGCTCACTCACCGCCGCATCCAGTTCAATCCCGAACATCGCACCGAGATCGGCTCCATCCAGCGTGTTCGCGCCAGAAGACAATTCGTGTTCGAGGTTCCCGTCGCTGACCGCTTCCGACACGAGTTCCTGGTGATCGACATCGCGCAGCAGAAACAGCAGTTCGGGCTGCTTATCGAGTCGCGAACCGACGCCGTACATCACCGCCGCGATGTGTTTGCAGCAGTACGAACCGTCAGGGCAACTGCAATCGAGCTTGATCTCTTTCGACGACGGAAACAGCCCGTCCCCTTTGCGAGTCAACCGCTGCATCACGCCGTCCGAGAACTTGCCGCTCAACAGATCGAACAGCGATTCAATCGACGACGAACAATCCTGCTTGAGCTGACTCCAAGCCTTCTTCGACAGCGAGTCGATCTCAATCGTGACCGTGTAGACCTCGGAGCCGCCGACGATCGCCCTGATCTTCTTCGGACCAATCACGAGATCGGCGACCGATCCGTTGCGAACATACGTCACACCGCGAGGCAACCGGTTGGCGTAGTCGCGATAAGTTTCGAGGTTGTCGCACCACGCCTGCCCCCAAAACGTCTTTGTGATCTTCCGTCCCTCGATCACAACGGGCAATGGCTGACGCTTCTCCTTCGCAGCCAACTTCTTCGCCGCCGCCACCGCCATCGCCTTCTTCCGAGCGACCGGCACGTACTCGCGATACTCAAACCCGTACCCGCCCCAACCCATGATGAACTCCGTTTCGATCCGAGGAACAAGCCCGCCCGCGACAGCCCGTTTTCTAACGGGCATCTCAACAGAAGGCACGCCTGCCAGCATATTCCTCGTAGGTTGGACGCCCTCGTCCGACCTCTTCGATGAGAAATCACTCGGACGAGGGCGTCCAAGCTACGGGTTCGAGGAGGCCATCACCCCCACAGCCCGGCCAACTTCTCTTCGTCCTTCAACCCCAGCGGGAACTTTTTGCTGAACGGATGATCGGCGATCTCCGCGAGTTCTCGCAGCGACTCGTGAATGTGTTCAGGCCGGATGCGGAGGCCCTTCTCAGCGTCGGTGGCCAGCGTTTTCGGATCGAGTGGCACGGCGAACTGCTTCTCGTCCGTGGCACCGATCACGCGATTCCCCTGGATGCCGCGGCCGAGGAACATGATCGAGCCGATCGACCAGTGATCTTTGCCGTTGCCTGCGTTGTAGGTCGGCGTCCGGCCCATCTCGCTTTGAATCACGATCACCAGTTGATCGCGAATCTTCAGTTCCTCGGCGCGACGGATGACATACGCGATCCCGGCGAGGAACTCAGGGATCAGCTTCATCTGGTCTTTGTCATTGTTGGCGTGACTGTCGAACTGCCCGATGTCGAGGTTCGCCGACACGCACACGCCCGCCTTGAACGAAGCCAACGCGATCTCGGCCTGTTGCGACAGCCGCTCCTTCGGACTGGTCTTCGGAATGAATTCCGTCACACGCTGCAAAGCCTTCGAGTTCACCTGAGCCGCATAGAGCATGTTCGTTGCCCGCTCGACACGCGGCAGTCTCGGCAACGCTCCGCTCACTTCATGAGCCTCACGCAACGCGGCCTCAATCTGGTCGAGAGCAAACCGGTCGTGATACGGAGACTTCTCGTTCCCCTCGATCCCATCCGCCGAAGCGATCCGCTGGAGTGACGGCAGGTACGGCACGCGCGACATCGCCACCAAATTCCCCGTCGCCGAATAATTTCCAAACGTGAGGAACCCCAGCGGACAAGTCGCTCCCCGACAAGCGGCCACCAGCGCCGCAAACGTCGGATACGCGAGGCTGTCCAGCTTGCCGGTCGCCATATACCGAGCACCCGGCGAATGGTTGTTGACCGAGTAATCCAGCCCATTCAACGTCAGCAGTTGATCACCAAACTCGGCAAAGAAATCCTCGTTGCACATCCCCCCTTCGGCATGCTGCTTGTTCGGAGCAAACTTGTGAACACCCTTCGTCAGGATGTCCCCATCCTTGTACAGCCGGTTGATCTCATTGATCCCCTTCGGGTCCATCAAGTACGTCGTGTCCCACCCACCCGACGCATTGAAGACGATGTAATACGGCCCGCCATACCCCTCATCCCGCTTCTCATCCGCCCGACTGACGCTCCAACGAAACGGCACCGCCAAACCCAGCCCAGCCAAACCCAGCACTTTCAAAAACTCACGTCGCATGTTTTCTCCCTGTTTTCTGTAGTGATTTAAGCGACATAAACAGAAAAATGTGGGACAGAAAGATAAGACTATTCGTAGACAAACTCCGGACGACGAAGCAGGTACGTGACAACGGCGCGCCAGGCTCGGATGGTGTAGTGAGGGTCGTCGGATGACGAGCCGGGATTGTCGCGGTTGGTGCGGCAGTGGTAGGTCTCGCGTTTTTCGAGGCCCTTTTGTTGGCTGGCCTCTTGGACGATGGTCTGGAAGAGTCGCACTGTTCGTTCGATCTCGGTTGAGTCTGCGGCATCGCTGCGTCCGAGAATGTGTTCGTGGAGATGGACGGCGGTCTTTTGGATGGCGAGGTCTCCTTCCTTTGAAGCCCCCGGCAGGACGTCCGGTTCGATGTGCGGGAACAGCAGTCGTTCGTTGGTTGGTTTGTTGAAGTCGCGGTTGACGTGTTTACAGGCCACGTCGTTCGAGAGCGTTCGCTGGATCGAGCCCATCGCGCCGCTGGGGTCGGTCGCGCGGTCGGTCACTTCTTTCGAGTCGATGCCGCCGTAGAGCGTCGCGAGTTGTTCGTGCAATCGCCCCCACTTCTGGCCGAAGACCGCTCCGACCTTCCGTTCGATCTGCTCGGGTGAAAGGAGCCGCATCAGGCCGACATCGTCCAGTTCCGCGCGGCGGCAGGGTTCGACGAGGGCCGTCGCCAGACCGTCGGCTCGATAGAAGTCGGACAGGATCCAGCCTTTGAAAGCCTCCTTGAGATTGAAGCCTGACGCGGCGAATCGCGCGGCGATGGCCTCGGTCTGACGACGCTGTTCGGCGTAGGCTCGCTGTCGCGCGGAGAAGAGCGGGTCGTCGAAATCCTTCGGCGGCAGCAGCACCTTGCGGCCGGTGAGGATGTAGTAAACGTGTTCGGTCATCGCGACGGCGAAGCGCGGGTCCTTCGCCGTTCGCTCGCCAAGCCATTGCAGCGACCTCCAGCGCTGGTCGGCGGGAAGGTCTTCTCCTTCGTAGCCCGCCGCGAACATGTCGTCGAACCAGCCTCCCTTCCGTTTGCCATAGGTGGCGAAGTTCGCATCGAACCGCCAGTAATCCTGAAACATCCCCGCGACCGGATCGAGCGTCTTGTGACAGACCACGCACTCGGCAGCCTCCATCGTCGGGACCTTGTACTTCGCGGTGGCTGCGGCCGCGTCCGACACGCGCGCGGCCAGCTCCAGCACATCCACGCCGAGAAAGTGCTGGTAGTACATGCGTGCTCGCAGCCGATTGCGGTTGGTCTCGGTCGTCGGATACCGCGTCAGGTACTGAAACGTGCTGAGTACTCCCGCATGCGGATAGAAGCCGGTCTCCGAGTCCTGATTCTCCGACGTGTTCCGCCCGACGAGAGCCTTCAACTTCACCGGCACGTACTCGAACGGATCGTCCGGGTTTTTGAACCGGTTCTTCAACTCCTCGAACACGCCGTACCCGCGAGCGGAAAACGGCGTGACCATGATGTAATCGGCCGTCACGATTTCGGTGAACGGTCGGTCGTTGCGAACGATGTACTCGACCAGCTTCATCGGTTCGCCGAGCAACGCCTGACGGTACTCGCCGGCAATCTTCCACTCCGCCCGCTGCCGCTCGTTCTTGTCGGCGATGTGGCTGAGATCATGCTTCTGATACCAGAGCCGCGTCTTCTCGAAGTGCTCGTAAGCCAGCACCGTCGCGTCCGCATTCCCGTCGATGCCGAGCGTCAGAAAGATGTCGTTGAAGCCCTCACGCAACCGGTCATAGAAAGCGTCCTCCTTCATCACGGCGTCGAGGATCGCTGGCATCGACTGCTGCCCGTCTTTGGCCATCGCGGAAATCTCCGCCTCAGTCGGCAACCGCCCCACCAGCGACAACGTCGCCCGTCGCAACAGACGCCGATCATCAAGCATCACGACCCCGTCAAAGAACGGTGCCAACGAACCTGACTCACTCTGGGTGGCCGGGGTTGGAGCCGCTTTGGGCGAAACCCCGGGGCTTCGCGAAGCCGCTCCAGCCCCGGCCACCCCATCGCTTTCCTTGGCATTCGCACGCCGAACAAACTCAGCCAGCACGCGATACCCCGACGAGTCCCGCTTCAACACCTCACCACCACCATGTTCAAGTTGCCCAACAACCTTGAGCAACATCCGCGACTGATCTCCCTCTTTTATCGCGGCCACCCGAGCAAACGCAGCCCTGTTCGACTGCATCGCCTCGGCCCGCGCCGTCAACTCAGTCCGATTGAGGTCCGTCAAAACAAACAGACTCTCCCCCGCATCGCCCCCCTTGCGATGACACGTCAAACACTTCGCCGCTCCGACCTTGGTCCAGATTTCGTTTTCAAAGTCGTTCGACGGAGCCGCACAGCTCATGACCGGCGACAACGGCCTGTCTTCACCAAATACTTGATTGGCCAAGCCAATGACAGCGACCAATGTCAGGGCAAACACAAGTGTGCAAACTCTCTGAATCACGAATACCTCGATCCACGTCTAAGGGGCTGTGCATTTACTACGTCCGAGTTTGCAAAGTAGGGTGCGTGGAGTCTTCGGAACGCACCATCGCGGGAACAGTGATTCTCCTGCCGGTGCGTTCCGAAGACTCCACGCACCCTACGGCGACGCCACTCTCGGAAGTAGAAAATGCACAGCCCCTAAG
>JAYTQJ010000091.1:0-12313 GCA_043746775.1 Schlesneria sp. | reverse complement strand
GTGAAGTCAGCCGAGTCACCAGCGACCCGGAGACGCGGGAAACAGCGTCATTCCGCGTTCGGCTCTCTTCACGCGGAGCGAGGAAGGCTACTTTTGGCGGGCGCATCTGGCAAAGGCGGGAAGAGTTATGAACCACGAATCTCACGGATGACACGAATCCGAAAAGCAGAATGAAGAAACAAGAGCTTCGCCACAATCAAATGGTCTGCCCTCATTCGTGAGATTCGTGGTTCAAAACTCTTCCACCTTTCACTTTCCTTTTTCGTGTGTTCCGTGGTTCCCCTTCTTCATCGCTGATCAAACGCCGACTCATACAGTTCGAGCAGGCTGGCTTCATCAACGCCGCGTGGGTTGAAGGTGCCGGTCCATTGCTTTGCCGCTTCGATGGCCAGTTGAGGCAGCATTGTTCGCTCGACGGCACACGCGGACAAACAGGTCGGTGAACCGGACGACTCGACCAGCGAGGTGACTTGAACGGCCAACAATTCCGCCGCGCGAGGGTCATCGGCCGCACATAGCCCGACATCCTCGGCGAGCTTCCCGTACAGGTCGCTCACCACCGGCGCGTTGAATCGAATGACGTGCGGCAACATCAAGCCAACAGCCAGTCCGTGCGTGATCCCATAATGAGCCGTCAGTGGATTGGCGAGAGCATGAGTCGCCCCCAGCATCGAGTTCTCAATCGCAGCTCCGGCCAAGTGAGCACCGAGCAACATCGAGCCGCGAGCAGGGAGAAGTGACGAGTGGCGAGTGGTGAGTGATGAGTGGAAAGTGGAAGAATCGCCGTTTGCAGTTGTCCCGTTTTCATTCTGACTTCTGACTTCTGACTTCTGACTTCTCTCCCCCACTACTTCCTCAAACCCGCGCGCCAACAGCTTCCAAGCTCGCCGGGCAAACAACTGCGAGATCGGGTTCCGCTTCGTCGTCACGTAGCTTTCGAGAGCGTGGCTGATGGCGTCGATCCCGGTTGCGGCCGTCACGCTGGCGGGCATGCTGAGCGTCAGTTCTGGGTCGAGAATCGCGATTCGGCAAGCCGCCTTCTTGTCGCCGCACGCCATCTTCATGTGCGTCTTCGCGTCGGCGATCAACGCGAACGATTGAGCCTCACTCCCCGTGCCCGCTGTCGTTGGGATCGCGATCAGCGGCAGCATCGGCTTCGTCGCCTTGCCGATCCCCCAATAGTCCTGCATCTGACCGCCGTTGGTCAGGAGAAAGTTGATTCCCTTCGCACAGTCCATGCTGCTCCCGCCGCCGACTGCGACAAGGAAATCAATCCGCTCAGCCTTCGCGACGGTCAGCCCTCGGTCCACATCATCGGTCGTCGGGTTCGGCTGTACGTCCTTGAAGACGACTGCGTCGAGTCCCGCCTCGCGCAATGAGGCGACTGCTCTCGCGACATGTCCCGCCCGTTCGATCCCATCGTCGGTGACGACCAGCACGCGCGAGCCGCCCAGTTCGCGCGTCAGCTCACCGAGACGTGCGATCGTTCCGGCCCCGAAGACCACGCGCGTGCGCGGATCGAAGTCGAACGCCGCGAGTGCGTCGATGTCGAAGGCATCGGAACGACGAGGTGCATCGAGAGGAACAGACATCAAGGCGGGACTTTCAGCGGGCGGGCGATCAGTCAGCGGGCCGTGTCGCCAGAGTACCCGCAAGCGGGACAGCCGAACAAGGCGACGCCATCGCGACCAGGCTCGGCGGGTGCAAAATCGCCAGCGGAACATTTCAACGCGTGGGCAACACTGACACCAACCCGAAGCGTCAGTTTTGAAGTTGCGCCTTCGGGGATTTCAGCCCCAAAGGGGCGGTGCTATGTCAGCCCAGGGCAACGCCCTGGGTTAGCGATTTGTCTGGAAAACAAAGCCCTGAAGGGGCGGCGCTATTCCTTTGTACGCCTTAGGGCCGCCCCTTCAGGGCTTGAAATTCTGTGACGGTCTCTACCCAGGGCGGCGCTCCCGTTGGTCGCTTGCCCTGGGCTAACTTAGGGTTGCCCCGTTGGGGCGGAAATCCAAAACATCGCAACTTCAAAAAGCGCAAGCGAGGACGCCACTCACATCCTCGTTTACGCTTCGTTTGAGATCGGCGCATCAATCGCACTCGCATTGTTGTCTTTCGCTCCGCGAAAGAACGTCCTTTCGCGGAGCGAAAGGCGACAATCATTGATGCGATGATCCTGCCCCGACGACTACGTCGCTTCGACCATCAGGATCGGATCGACTTGGCCCGTCTTGTCGAAGCGACCGACGACGGTTTCGTTGCGGGTGTGATGACCGAGGACCGCGCGCGATTCGCCCGTATCTTTCAGACTGCGGAAGACCAGCAATTGCAGGTCGCCGAGCTTCAGGCGGTGACCGGCCGCGATGTCGGGCGTCACCACGCGTCCTGCTTCGGTCACCGTGAGCGATCTCCATTGTGCGTCGGCTCGCGTGCGGTTGGGGTGCCAGTCGAACAGGACTGGCGCGAAGAGGCCCTCACCTTGAGCCACTTGTTTCAACGACAGACGATCCGCTGTGGCGGTGAACTCGTGCGGGGAACTGAGGACGCGATCTTGAGTCAGCGCCAGCGGGAAGACACGCGCTTTGAGACCCTTCATCGTCAGTTGTGCCTCGCGCGTCGGGGTGTCGAGCCGCACGAGGATGTCGTCGGCGAGAGGCAGCGTCGCGTGGTACTCGATCCGATCGCTGGGAACGCCGGACACCGAGTCGGCCAGCAACAGAAAGTGATCCGTGCGCGAGAGCATGATGATCCGCTCGACCCGAATTTTTCCCGGCCCGCACATTTGGAGTTCGATGTAGTCCGCATCGGGATCGCTCTGCCAGCAAACGCACGACCACTCGGAGGCGAGTTCCACGACAGCGTCACCGATGGTCAGATTGAGCGTCCAGTCGCCATGCAACAAGGGCTTGCCGGCGGCGGTCACGTCGATCTGAGGCAGTTGCCGGTGATGAGCCACCGCCACGCTGTCCGCCTGCACCGACCAATCGCTCCGCAGGAGCGCGAACCGCGCCCAGTCTGACTGGTTCGACGGCATGGTCATGATGCCATCGCTGCGAACGCGCTTCGCGGGCTGTCCGGCGGCGATCCGCTTGACCGATTGCAGATAGCCTCCCTCGGGACTCACAGCGGGCAAGTCGAACATCTCCGCAGCCGCGATGAGAACGGGGAGCGGATCGAGCGCATTGCCATTCGACAACGTCGCCTTTCCATCGGGACGACACAGCGGGATCGCGCGTTCGACCGTCGAACGGAGCAACTCTTCCTGATCGTCCGTCCAGAGCTTCACATCGAAACGCCGCGCGACGAGCGTGGCGCGAATCAGCGGTGCGAGCCACAGCGGCAATCGTTCGATCATCTCGGCGCGCGGCGTTCCGTCGGTATCCGCATTTTCGGTGAGCGTCCGCGCCAGCGCCTTGCGTCCCAACTTGACGAGTTCCGCCGCACCGGCCACATCACTGAACAAGACACCCGCCACGAACGGGACTTCGCCACGCTCGATCAGTTGGACATCGGCCGGAACGGTCGGGTCGTGATCGTCGTCGCCCGGTGTTGTTTTCATCTGTCGCACGACCTGCGCGAGCGTGTGCCGCCACAATTTCCACAATTGCTCGGGACGCAGCCGCGCGCCGGTGAGGGCCAACACGTCGAGCGACGCCACCAACCCGAAGACCGACACACCGCCATCCTCTTCGGCCAACCGACGAATCAGCGGATCGACTCGTTGAGCCAACGTTTTGGGAGCCTTGTTCGTCGCACGCTTCTCGCCCGTGCGAGTCTTCGACGACGAGCCTCCGACCTTCGTGAGCAGCTTGCCTAAATCGACCTCGTCTGGAAACGCGGCGAGTGACCACAGCGTCCTCGCGCCGCAACCGAGAGCCGATTCGCGTCCCGTAGACTGAGGTTGAAATGCCGCTTGCAGCGCGGTGCGTGCTCCCGTCAGATCGCCTTCGGCGGCAGCAGTCTTCAACGCAGGATCGGCCCCGCGTTCCCATGTCAGGGCACGCAGAATCTCAACACCGGGCAGCGCGGAAACATCGACCCCGCAGCCGCACAGACTGATGGGCACAGCCTTCAATTCAGACGTTGTTTTTGTCGAAGAAGCCGTGCTGGCCGAAGAAACGGAAGCAGACTTGGAAGCAGAACGGGAACTGGAAACGGGCATCGTGGTCTCGCAATGACAGCACTCGAAACGGCTCCTTGCCGACTCAGTGCGATGAGTAATTCGCGAGGCTCCGCCTCAAGTCGGCAGCAGAGTAGCCAGCCACGGTCGAATTGCAACGCGACGTGAAGTCCGGCTGACAAAGCGATCCTTTGCACGGTCTTCGCGAGACATCTGAGCGGGGCGGCGTCAGCCCCCCTGGTTCTTGGGCGTAAGCCCACTTCGGAAGAACCGGGGGCTGACGCCCAATGGCACTCACTTTGGGTGTGGCTGAAGTCGTCAGACTTCAGACGACCATCAAAGCCGGCTGAATTCTCACGAATTCAGCTACGTCTCACTGAACGTCAATTCGAAAATCGTTCAAAGTGAGTGCCATTGGGCTGACGCCGCCCCACTCAGAAACCTCTCGCTTTGTGCTGCGCGAGGTATAGAACATCCCGCTCATGGCCGCGCAAGTTGTCTGCACCGCTCTACGGAGCCATCGGCCGGTCGCGGCTGTGATCGACGATGCAGAAGAAGCCGAACGGTTCGAGCGATTCATTTCGCAGTTGGTGGACTTGTTGCGGCGGGACGTAAGCCACGTCGAGCTGCTCCAGCGTGAGCCGGGACTCGCCGCTGAGCAACGTTCCAGCACCGCGTACAGCGATAATGACGTGCGTGTGGTTGTGCCGTTCGAGGCTTGAATGTCCTCCCGGCGCGATCTCGAAGTAGCGGAGATCGAACTCCGTCAGCTCACCCGCAGTGCCGATCAGTTCCGTGCGGGTGACATCCCGAAAAGGCAGCTCGCTGCTGAGCTTGTATGCAACCGGTGGCCGGCCTTCCCAGCGGAAATCGCCGCTGTGACGCAGGTGTTCCAGCAACCGCGACTTCAATGCCGACGCTGGCAACTCACACGCCGACACGAACTCACCGCTCGACTCGGAACTCGATTCCAGCGGTGCTTTGGGCGCGAACGAACAGGCCGGGAACAACTCCGCAATTCGCGATTGGAACCGGGCGGTGCTGACTCGCAAATCGGCCGAGTCCGCCAGCAGCGCGCCGCCGATCAGGAACATCGCATCCGCGCCGGACTCAGTCGCCATTTGAGCGATGTTGTCGAACGACATGCCTCCCGCCGGAGCGGGCCACGCGGGAGCCAGGCGTCCCAACGGATCAAGGGCGCGCGCCGCAATGTGCCGGCATTCCTTGGCCGAGAAAGAGAAGCGACCACCGAGGTTCGGGTAGATCGTGGCATCACAGCCCGCCAATCGAAAGAACGTACCGAGCAACAGTCCCGGTTCGATCCCATGACTGGCGTCGTGAAAGTACGCGCCCGAGAACGTCGGATGGGCGAGAAACATCAGCGGAAAGGTCTCAGCCAGATGCCGCACTTGATCGAGTCCCACGATCAGTGGCGCGATCAACACGCCCTTCACTCCCAACTCGACCAAGAACTGGGCGCGACGTTCCAGCTCGCCAGTGGGACCAGCCAGGTTGGGAAAGTAGAGGCACGTTCGGCCCGAAGCTTGGTTCCCTGAAAGAACAGCCTGTTGGCAAAGTTCGATCCGCCGACGAAAGTCATCGAAGCGTGCGTCGATCAGGTTGTGATCGTCCTTCACGATGTCGCCGCCACCCGCCGCGAATTGCTTGGCACACGCCGCCAACTCTTCCGGCGAGGAACCGCGCGGTTTCAGAGCCGTCGCCAACAGCGGTCGCCCAAACACGCCGAGCAACCGCCGCAATCCCGCCACCCCCTGATTGGGACCGCGAAACTGGCTGAGCAAGGACTCGGGAAGGCTCACGTCCATCAAGCGCGTGCAGCGTTTGAGCGAGATATTGCCATAGACCAGATTCAGCAGCGAACCCAGTCCGCCAGCCGCCAGATCGACGGGATATTCGATCCCCGCATCGAACTGATTCGACACGTCCGGCACCGGGGAAATCCATGCGACTCGCCCAACAACGGTTTCGCGCAGCCGATCACAAATCAGGAGTGACTCGGGGATTTCAACCGTCTGCTCCAACGCGATGTCGCGACTCAAACGATCGACTTCGTCGGCAGCACACGTTAGCCGATACGTCGCAACAATCGGGGTCATATCGAATTTCAGAAGAGCGGGGAGCAAGTTGTGTCAGGTCGGGCAGAGACGTACCAAAGGCCCTGACGAGCGTCAACCAATCACGCAGGCATCGGCTCATTCCTACGATTCAAACGACGAAGGGCAAGCTGATCGCCTGCCCTTCCGTCATCTCGATGATTGTGTCCAAACGCGGTAAATCAGAAGGCCGCACGACGAATGTGGTCGCTCTCGGCAGAGTTCTGAATTTCACGCGGTGACGGCGGCAGCCCAGCGGCCGGGGCGGGAGCATTCTGCATCGGCACCGCGTGCGGGGTCTCAACGGGTTGAGGAACGCCCTGTTGAACGGGGACTCCCTGTTGGTGCTGTACCGGACAGTTTCCGTTGCCGCCGTATCCGTTGGCCGGACACCCTCCTTGATTCGCAAAGAGACTTCGGTGGTACGGTGGAGCGACAATGTTCCACTGCGCCGGGACCGGACGCTGCGGCATCATGTTGCGGTTTGGCTGCCAGTAAGGAACGTGTTGATAGTAGAAACCAAGCTGAGTCGTGTCGGTTGCTTGATAGACCATCGGATAACCACCGGCCAACTCACTGCCTGGCAATCCGTACCACTGATTCGGGAAGTTACTCGTGTACGGAACACCACGTCGGTGCAGCGGGTACTTCGCCGGTGGCGAATAGCCGTGATCAGGCGAGTTCTTCCCGCAATACCGTTCGCCGAAGCAGCCGTGACCGGTTTGACAGTTCCCGTTCTGGCATTCTCCGGTGGGGCAGCTTCCCGCATCACCATAAACCGCCGTGTGTCGATGACCGTGGAATGAAGCGGGCTGAGCCGTCAACCGCGGCTTGCTGTCGGTGATTCGGACGATGCCTGGCGCACTCGCATCTTGTGCGTGAGCCATCGGAACCACAGCGGGAGCCGCCAGCATCGCGACCGCAGCCAGCCAGTTCAGTTTCAGGGAGTTCATGCGTCTGTTCCTTCAGGTCACGGTCAAAGGCCGCTGTCGCGAGTAGGAGTATCCGGCTGACAGTACATCGTGCTGCCGGGAAGGGGTGTCGTCAGAAAGTCATCAACTGGTCATCAATAAGCCGGATGCGAAATGGGCGTCAGGCGACTGGAAGGAATGCCCCAGCCATAGTTGTAGGTGTGACCTACAACCGGCGCGAGCGGCACGGCCATCGGAGCGCCGTAACCTTGAGCCGCCCAAACTTGACCGTCTCGCTGATCGAAGTAATGCGGGTCTTGTGGATAGACGCGACCGTACTTACCGACAATCGGAACCCCCGCTCCACCCGCTCCTGTGGGGATGAAGTATTTGAACTTGCAGCGGAAGTAATCGACCATCGCCTGGCCGGATTCGTCGTGGTAGTACAGGCCCGGTTGATGACCAAACCGATTGCACCAGCGCTGCTCCATCGCGAGGCTGTGAGCTTGGGTTCTCAGGTGAACGTCCGAGCCTCGGTATTCGCCGTTCCAGTCCGCCGTTCGCCAATCCTCGCGAAACGTCGGCTGGCACTGGCCGTTGCCCGACTGGCAACTGCCTCCACCCTGAGCGTTGCAGTTCCCCTGCACGACCGCCCCCTGATGGTGGCCGAACGATGCGGGACTCACCTGCTGTGTCATCACGGCGGCGGTCTTCGGTTTGCTGATGCGAACGATTCCCTCGGAGTCGTCTTGAGCTTGAACACCCGCACACGCGAGCAAACTCAGTCCGGCCGCGAACGATGTCCGCACGATGGTCTGGAATAGCGGTTTCATCTCTCAGATCCTTCCCTTCACGCCGACCTGCGGCGGTAATCGTCTTCGTCACAACAGCAAGCTCATCGAGGGAGCTCCCTCGTCAAGGTTTCGTTGCCCGGTCTTCGTGTCACTACAACTCGTTCAGGCACACGGTGAGTGGCTGAACGTGCTGCCGCGCCCGATCAGAGACTCACCTCATATCAATGCGTCATTCACCAGTACGGTCGAGCGACCGGGCGCTCATGGATCGCAGGCCCGACACCCCTGATGTACAGGTGCCAAGCTTCTTTCTCGTTGCTGTAGGCTTGGGATCGAGCGAGCAATCGCCCGCCCCAACGGCATTCGTCCCACTGCTTTGTTCGCCAGTCTTCGTGTTCGCAGTTCAGGTGTGCGTCATTGTTCGACACCACTCCATAGTGAGTCCGATGAACTCGCCCGACCGTCTGAACTGGCACCTTCGCACCAGGTTCCGCCGAGTACGACTCCGAGGGCGCGAACATCAATCCCGCAGCACAAACGAGGGCTGCAAGACCAACTCGAAGATCACCAAATCTGCCATTCATGAGGCAACCTTCACAACCGAACATTTCACAGACAGCACAGAGACTTTGCGTACTCATCAAGCTCCCATTCCAACGCCGGTCTCAACGAAACCAACCCGGCTGTTGCGAACGGTACTTCACTTGAACCTGCGTCCCTTGCAACTCCCATCGTTCGTGAGAGCGCACGCCGAACGGCGTCACAATCCAGCCCCCTTTGACCTTGTGATAGAACGGGGGATAGATCGCTTTATAAGTGTGCGGATAGAGCATCTCGTGAGGCGCGAAAGCCTGATTCGTAATCATGGTCGAACCCGTCCAAATCGGAATGTTTGGCTTGGGTGACGGGTAAAGCGGAGCATTCAGTCGGACATAGCCCTGCTGTTGCTGCGGTCCCTGCGGAGCCATCATCCCCGCGCCCGCACCAACCGGTTGTGGAGCTACCTGCTGCATCATGCCGCTCTGCTGAAGGATCGCGGGCTGAGCCGGAACCTCAGGCGGGGCATACAACGACGGAACCACATTGGTCTCGGCGCTCGCCTCGACGGTGGCTGCTTCAAACGCGAGCGCTGGTGGCGCTGCGAGTTCCGCTGCAAACGGGTCCGAGAACTCTTCATCAGCACGCGCCGTCGGCAGCATGAATGCTGAGAGAACCACGGTGCAGGCTGCGAACTTCGTGCAGGCTGCGAATGAGAACAAGTGGCGTTTCATCAAATCCCTCCCTGGATTTCTGGCCGATCTGTGTGGCGAGGCAAAATTGGCTTCGCCCCCAGTCAGCGCTCCTCACCGAGTACATCAAGCTTTCGGCCAGAGAGGTCCGCCTGAATGAGTCATTCCGTGTGCGTCGGCCTTGGTCCCCGTAAATTGACAACCTGTGACTCGCCAACGGCTTAGATGCCGCTGTACAACCCGCACATCCCATTCAGTCGGCGGCTTCGCCAGAGTCCAACTGACCGTTAAAGTTGACGCAGTGTGACTGCCGAACGGGGCGGATTGATGGGTTAGCTCGCACCAATTTCATCACGAGATCAACCGACAGACTCCAAGCGACGATAAGTGTCTCAACCGAGGAGTCGGCACAGTCCGGCGATGACGCTTCGAAGCGGGACCACATTGGGACTCGAGTAAGCGAACCCCACCGGGCTTGCCCCGGTGGAATCAGGTCTTTGCACTACTTTCGCCTTCATCCGAAACTGTGAAGCGAGTTAGTGCAAAAACCCGCGAGCCACCGGGGTAAACCCGGTGGGGTTCGCTTGTTTGAGGATTAGACGACACGGCAAGGAGGCCACGTTGGCGAAACGGAATTCGGATGCGGCGGATGCGGCGGATGCGGCTGGCGATGTGGAACCGGAAGATCGCATTCACTATGTGCCGCTCGGCCAAGAGACTCGCCGACGCTACCTCAACTACGCGATGTCGGTCATCACGTCCCGGGCGTTGCCTGATGTGCGTGACGGCTTGAAGCCGGTGCAGCGCCGCATCCTGTACGTCATGTATGAGGGCTTGCGTCTGACGGCAGACAGCAAGCCGTACAAGTGCGCCAAAATTGCCGGTGACACCAGCGGCGACTTTCACCCGCACGGGCCAATGGCGATCTATGACGCGCTCGTTCGGATGGCGCAAGACTTCACGCTCCGCTACCCGCTGATCCATCCGCAGGGCAACTTCGGCTCGATCATGGGCCTCCCCGCCGCAGCCGATCGGTACACGGAGGCGCGACTCACCGCGATCTCTGAACAGCTCATGACCGAGCTGCGGTACCAAACGGTCGAGATGCGCCCGAACTACGATGGCCGCAAGAACGAACCAGTCGTCCTGCCCGCTCAGTTTCCGAACCTGCTCGTCAACGGAGCGACTGGGATCGCGGTCGGTATGGCGACGAACATCCCTCCGCACAACTTGGGTGAAGTGATCGCGGCCTGTCTCCAACTGATCGACGAGCCGGAGTCCGAGACCAAAGACCTGCTCAAGCACATCAAGGGACCGGACTTCCCGTTGGGCGGTCGCCTCATGATCGACCGCAAGGAACTGAGGACCATCTACGAAGAGGGCCGAGGCAGTATGAAAGTCCGAGCCGAATGGAGGCTCGACAAAGAGAAGAAGGCGGTCGTCGAGACCCGGATCGTCATCTACTCGCTTCCGTACGGAGTTGATTCCGGCCCGGTCGCGTCCGAAATCGGAGCGATCGTCAACAGCAAGAAGGTGCCGCAACTGATCGACTCAAACGACGAGACCGACGACAAGAACGGCCTCCGCATCGTCCTCGATCTCAAGCCGGGGACCGATCCCGCGACGGTGATGACGTACCTCTATAAGCACACGGCGCTCGAACAAAATTTCGCGTACAACCCGACATGCCTCGTCCCAGATGAACACGGCACGCTCGGGCCGCTGCGGCTGAACCTCGTCGATATGGTCCGGCACTTTTTGACGTTTCGGCTCAAGACGGTGCGGCTGCGGACTGAGTTCCAACTGCGCCAGCACGAGCACCGCATTCACATCCTCGAAGGCTTCGCACTTCTCTTCAACGACTTGGACCGCGCGCTCAAGATCATTCGCGCGAGCAGCGGCAAACGGGACGCGGCCGAGAAGCTGATGAAGGTCTTCCCGCTCGACGAAGAGCAGACGATGGCGATCCTCGAATTGCAGCTCTATCGCATCTCAACTTTGGAGATCAACACGATCCTCGAAGAGTTGGGCGAGCAACAGAAAGCGGCCGACAAGCTACGCAAGCTCCTCGCCAGCGAGAAGCTCCTGTGGAAGGTCGTCCGAACAGAACTCGAAGAGTTCGGAACGAAGCACGCCGACAAACGACGCACGGCGATCGGCAGCAGCGAAGAGATCGTCGAGTTCGATGCTGCGACCTACATCGTCAAAGAGAACACGAACGTCGTGCTGACGCGCGAAGGTTGGATCAAGCGCGTCGGGCGGCTGCAAAGCGTCGAGACCACGCGCGTGCGCGAAGGGGATGCGGTCCTTGATGTCATCCCCGGCAGCACGACCGACACCGCGATCTTCTTCGCAGCCGATGGCGTTGCCTACACGCTCAGCCTGACCGACATCCCCGCTTCGTCGGGCTATGGCGAACCGATTTCCAAGCACGTCAAGTTGGGAGACGGCATCAACATCGTGACCGCGCTTTCAACCGACCCTCGCTTCACGCCGGCTGATGTCGAAGTGAAAGACGATCTGCCGCCAAGCCCTTATTTTCTAGCCCTCACGCTACACGGGCAGATCATGCGGCTGCCCCTTTCACCGTTCCGCACTCCTTCCACCAAGTCGGGCCGCAAGTACTGCCGTCTTGTTGAGGGGGACCGCGTGGTGTGGGTCGAACTGGTGCGAGACGCGACCTCACTCTTCATCGCCACGCAGCAAGCGCGAGTCACCCACTTCGCGCTCGACGAAGTGCCGATTCTGTCCGGAGCGGGCAAAGGAGTGCGCGGCATCAAACTGAGCGACGCCAAGGACCAAGTCCTCGGTGCCGCTCAAATGGCACGCCCCAGCGACTGCCTCCGCGTGAAAACCAGCGGCGACAAAGTCCTCGTCTTCGGCCAAATGAAATACGAACTCTCCGCCCGAGGCGGCAAAGGAATCCGAGCCGCTCAACGCAGCACGTTCATCGAAATCATCCGCCCGGATATCCAACTGATCGATTGGGCGGCCATGGAGGGGTGAGACACACCTCGCGCGATCAGTAATGAGACCTCTGAGCGGGGCGGCGTCAGCCCAATGGCACTCACTTTGGGGTGTAGCTGAAGTCGTAAGACTTCAGACGATCATCAAAGCTGGCTGAATTCTCACGAATTCAGCTACGTCG
>JAYTQJ010000090.1:0-5258 GCA_043746775.1 Schlesneria sp. | reverse complement strand
TCCAACGTCGATTGGCATGATCGACGATCCAATTCTCATCGGCTGTCTTCACGCGGAGCGATGAAGGCTACGTGGGCTGCGGCTACGCCGCGTGATCTCACTTCGTCTCGCCAAAGCAGTAGAGCGCCTTGGCCGTGCGAATGTAAATGCGGCCGTCGAGGATCGCGGGGGTCGAGTAGACGTCCTCTTTGAACTCGGCCGTGTGCAGCACTTCGCACTTGTCGGTGGCACTGACGACGGTCAGTTGGCCTTGTTCGTTGAGCAGATAGATTTTGCCGTCGCCCGCCACGGGAGACGCATAGTAATCGTCGCTCGCCTCGAGCCGTTGCTGCTTCGTCGGCTTGCCGGTGTTGGCGTTGAGGCACTGCAAAATGCCGCCGTCTTTGATCGTGAAGAGCAGGCCAGCGACATAGACCGGAGACGAACAGAACGGAACGAGCTTGGGGTGCTTCCAGCGGAGATGCGTCTCGGTGGCGTCTCCTTTCGCACCTTGCTTGATGCTGATGATGAGATTCTTCCCTTCGTCGAGCAGTCCTCGGAAGTATTCGTACTCGGCCTTCGTGACGTGCCCGTCCTTATCGCGATCGACCTGCGAGTACCGTTGGAGGACGGCTCCCTTTTCGAGTTCCTTCTCTTCGAGTGTTCCGTTCTTGTCGGCGTCGCGCAGGGAGGCGACATCGTCGAATGGTTCGACGCGGATCGGCCCGCTCGGATCGGCACCCGGCACACTGGCACCTCCACTCGGATCATCGCCACCGGCCGCCCAGCCCGCGATGTAGAGGTGTCCGTCATCGCCGACCGACGGCGTACATGACACCGCGCGCGAGATGCCGCGCACCGTCCACGCTTCCTTGCCGGTCTCTAAGTCGTAGCCGACGACGCGCAACGTCGCGGCGACGACGATCTGCGGACGACCTTCGTTCAGCCACAGCACGGGAGAACTGGCGTTGCGAGGAAACTCGGAACGATCCGTCTTCCAGAGTGGCTCGCCCGACTTCTTGTCGAACGCCATCAGGAACGATCCGACATCGTGGTCCTGACAGAGGATCACTTTGTCACCGACGATGATCGGGGAACTGGAGGCTCCGAAATCGTTCACGAACGGTCCCATCGGCCGCTTCCACAGCAGCTTGCCGCTGTGGTCGTAGCAATGGAGACCGCACGAACCGAAGAAGCTGACGATCCGCTCGCTGTCGGCGCAGGGACTCGACTGCGCGTGGCTACCGATGCGATGGATCGGTTCGAGTTTCTCGTAAGGAGCTTCCGCCTCCCACTGCTGCTTGCCGGTCGCTCGGTCAAGACAGACGGTGAAGAGCTTCTTGTCGCGCACCGCCGTCGCGAAGATGCGGTTGCCGACGATCACCGGCGACGAGTGACCGGGAGCCAACTCGGTTCGCCAAACGACATGCTTGTCGGGACCGATCTCGACCGGAAGCTTGTCCTGAGTCGCAGCGACCCCCGTCCCAAGCGACCCGCGAAATTGAGTCCAGTCGCCAGCGAATGCCATCTCCAATGGGAGCAGAGCGAGCGACATCATGGTCGCTGAGAACAGCATCGCGCGAGAAAAGGGGCGGAGCATGGTAGAGGTCTCTTGGGGGTGAAATTTGAGATCGTGTTGTTTGAGGCAGAGAGTCATTGGGGTGGATGTCTTTGGAGTCGATGTCTTTTCGGAGCGGGGGACGTAAGTCCCCTGAATCCGGTCTCAACTGCAATCCGAGCGGATTCAGGGGACTCACGTCCCCCCGCTCCGAAATCGTTGGGTTCACTTAGCTGGTAATGCACTTGGCTCGATGATCGGCTTGAACACCACGCATTGGATCGGGGCGAGGGCTTGTTGTAACGCAGCGAACATCGCGTCGTCGGTGTAGGTGCCGACGATGGCTCCGCCTGAACCGGCGAACTTGGCAGAGGCTCCTGTGGCGCGAGCCCGCTCGATCATCTCAACGTGTCCGGAATGAAGTTGGCAGATCGAGCGGCGGGTGTCGAAATTGGTGTCGATCAGTTTGGCGAGGAGCGGCGTGTCGCGATTCAAGATCGCGCCGCGGGCTTGCTGCGCGAGACCGGCGAACGTCTGCATCGCGCTGCGAACGGTGGCGTCTCCGGCGTCGAAGCGTGCTCGCAGATTGTTGTGCAGGACTTCGGTTGGCTCGCCAAATTCGGAGCAGTACGCCACGTAAACGGGAGGCAGCAGCGACGGGTCGAGTCGCTCGTAGACGCCGCACTTGTAGCCGTGTCGCTCGACCATGTTCTCCTTCGAGAAGTCCATCGAGACGAGACCCTCGTAGCACTGGATGACTCGATCTTGCAGGCCACCGGTAATGGAGAGTTCGCCCGTTTCGACACTGAGCGCCAGCGACGGCTGCACTTCGAGCGGGATCGAGACTTCATAGAAGTCCATCAGCGCGCGGAGCGTGGCCACGATGATGGCACTCGATCCGGCGAGACCGACGTTGCGCGGGATGCAGCTCGAATAGCGGATCGAAAAGTTGCGGTCGTGCAGCGTCAGTCCCTGTTGACCGCAGTACTCGACGAACCGCTTGATCGTCGCTTTGACGAGCCTCACGCCGCCGTAGTAGCCGTGCAGCCGCACGTCATGCACGAGGTCTTGCACCGAACGGAAGCGGCTCTTGTCTTCCATGCTCCACAGGATTTCGATCTCGTCCCATTCGTAGAGGACAACCTCGGCCCACAGGTTCCGCACGATGAACGAGATCGTCCGGCCGTTGTAGCCGTCCGACGGATTCCCCACGAGACCCGCCCGCGCGTATGCTCGACGACGAATGAGTTGCATGGTCGGTGGTCCAGTGGAACGGGGGGGGCTTGAGGTCACACTAACCCGATGCGTGAGCGAGGAATGAGAGCGTGGAACGTGATGAATTGGGGTCGGGTGCCAACGTGCGGATCGTCCTCGCTTACGCTTCGGGTTGGTGTCAGGGTTGGTCGAGCAGCCCGCGGACGAACTGCTTGAGCTTGGGGCCGTAGTCAGGGTCGGCCAGTGCGAACTCAACGAACGTGTGGTAGTAGCTGTCGAAGTTCCCGATGTCGAAGCGGCGTTCTTCGTGAGACAGCTTGAAGCCGATCCCCTTGCCTCCCTCTCGCAGCACGCGGCGGATGGCGTCGGTCAGTTGGATCTCGCCCCCTTTGCCCGGCTCGGTTTTGGCGAGGGCCGCGAAGATCGACGGTGAGAAAACGTAACGGGCCGCGACGGCGAGGTTACTCGGCGCTTCAGCGACGCTCGGTTTCTCGATCACGTCCTGCAACTCGAAGATGTCGCCGACCGGTTGGCGCGGGAGAGCGATGCCGTAGTGAACAACCTCCTCGCGCGGAACCTCTTCAAACGCGATCACCACGTCGGCGTTGGTTCGCTCGAACTCGGCGACCATGCGTTCGACGACGTTCGATTTGGTGTTCACGCCGAGGATCGAATCGCCCAGCGCGACGACGAACGGCTGCGATCCGACGAACGGCTCGGCACACAACACGGCGTGGCCGAGTCCCAACTGGCGGCGCTGTCGCGTGTAGAAGTACTCCATCTGTTGTCGCTCGAAGGCGAGCTCTTGAAGTTGCTCTTCCTTGCCAGTCTCACGCAGCAATGCGATCAGTTCGGGGTTGAGATCGAAGTGGTTTTCGATCGAAGTCTTGCCGGGACCGGTGATGAACAGCAGCCGCTTCACGCCGGAATGCGATAGCTCATCGACGATGTATTGCACGACCGGCTTGCGACCGACGGGGAGCATCTCTTTGGGCTGGCTCTTGGTGGCGGGAAGGAGCCGAGTCCCGTGTCCGGCAACCGGCACGACCGCGATGTCGATAGGCATGAGAAGTGTCTCTGGAGTGAAGTCGCACGCACGCGAGAACAAGGCCGCAAGTCGGGCGGGAGGATAGCAATTCACCCAACAGGGCAACAGTTTGTTGAAGGCGTGATAAGGACGTGAAGTCTCGCAACCGTCTCTCGACAATCTGAGACCCTCGCGCCAGAATGCCGCCACGCTCTCCAGAACGTCGTTCTCTCGGCCGCGAGAGAGATAACAGCCCGTTGAAAAATGCAGGGTAAGCCTCTCGCTTGCTCCTTTTTCAACAGCATTAGCGGGCAAGCGAGACGCTTACCCTACGTTTTTCAACAGGCAGTTAAGGATGATCGCATGAAAGCCGTTGCCGGATGGGTGTGCGTTATCGCAGTGATGCTGACGGGCTTGGCTTGGTCGCAGGACGAACGTCCCGGTTTCAATGTGCGCGGGCGGGATGTGATCACGCGCGAACGAGATCGAGACTCGCAGCTCCCCCCCGAGGACGAGAGACTAGGTGGCCGGCGGCGAGTCGATCCCGCGCTCCGTCTCCCGACATCGCTCGATCGCGGTGCCTCAATCAACCCCGAGCTGCTGACTGTCGTGAGAGACAACACGCTCGGCCTACTCGTTGAAGAGCGCGACCTTTACTTCCGAATGCTGCAACTGGGGCATGAGACTCCGTTGGCAAGGCAGGAAGATTTCGCGGCCGACTTTCGTGACCAACGCTGGCAGGATGATCCTCTCTACTCGAAAGCCAAGCTGGCCGACTTCCCCACGTTCGACGACCTGTTCCGGAACCCAGACGAGTATCGCGGACGACCGGTCTCACTGCGCGGCGTCCTGCGTAAACTGACCAAGTTCGATCCGGGTCAGAACTCGCTGGGGATCAACGAAGCCTACGAAGGCTGGCTGTACACCGAAGATGGCCAGAGCAATCCCACGGTGGTTGTCTTCACCAGCAAGCCGCAGAAGCTGGCTGTCGGCGGAGACCTGAACGAAGAGGTTCGGCTGACCGGATACTTCCTCAAGATGTACGGCTACGACGCGCAGGACGTGACTCGCAAAGCGCCGCTGTTGCTCGCAGGCGAAGTCGAATGGCGGCCGAGTTCACCCAAATACGTGACCGAAGCCGTTGCCATGGAAACGTACTTCTGTGTCGGGTTGATCGTCTTCTTGCTGGGCTATGCCGTGTGGCAATCCAATCGCCGCGAGATGATCCGCCGTGTTCGTGCCCAGCCCGAAGTCGATTTCAGCAGGTTCCCTCCGGTCGAATATTCGAGCGTGACGGTAGTCGAAACCGCTGAGACCGACGATGCGTGATGCCTCGCACGGCCTACGGAATGCGGGCGGCGTGACAAGAAGCCGACAGCGTGCGGCAGGACCATCGGCTTTTTCAAATTGGGGTGCCACGGCCACGGAGCTTCGACGTGGCCGTGTTGACGACGTGAAGGCTGTTTCTCAATTACACGG
>JAYTQJ010000089.1:0-5260 GCA_043746775.1 Schlesneria sp. | reverse complement strand
TAAGAAATAGCGCGGATGGCAAAGCCGGGGCACGGATGAAAACCAAGACTAATCGACCACTCTCATTCTCTGTCCCAGTTCCTTCAACACATCGACATCGCTCATCGGTCGAGTCGCCGCGCGAGGATGAGTCACATCGCAACCGATCCAGCCGCGCAGCTTGAGGAACTGCGCACACGAATGCTTGTACGCGGGCGAGGGGGATCGAAACGCGAAGTAGCCCAGGTACTGAAGCTGATCGTTCAGCTCGTAGAAACGAGGATCGCCCGCCTCCCAATAGGTGTCTCGCATGGCGAACAGGTCGGGCGCAAAGCTGCTCAGCCCGAGCAAGTAATCGCTGCCGTACATCACCATGTCGATCGCAAAGTCGTTCCCGGTGAAGACCGCGAAGTCGGGCCGCTTCGCATCGCGGAGCTTCAACCGCTCCCATTCGGGTTCGCGGTGAAACGACGAATGCTTCGCACCGACACACTGCGGCACGGCCATCATCCCGGCATACGTTTCGAGATCGTAGACCGCTCCAAACGGCGCGAGGTCCGTCGTCAACTCGAACCCGATGAACTTGTCGCACACCCGACCGAGCCGCTCGTAACTGCGGACGATCTCGGGACCGGGCTGCCTCGTCAGACCGAACGATTGAAAGATCGCGGGCGTCCCGCCGAACGACTGAATCGCCGCCATTCGCTCGGCATACCGATCAAAGTCAAACGCCGCCCCAGCTTGATCCGCGACAAACGCCCCCGCCACAAACGGCCCACCACTCAACACCACCCGAGTCCGCCGCAACACTTCATCCTGAGTCGCCCGATCAATGAGATTCACATACCCCGTGTCCATGTTGACAGCCGGAATCAGCCCCGCCCCGGCCGTCCGCGCAACGTGACCTTCAAACGCGGACCAATCCACCGCGCCGCTCTCGTGAAACGGCAGCAACACCGCCGAGATGCCCGTCACCTTGCGACGCGGCTTCAGCATGGTCAGTGGATCGAATGACATCGCGAGACCTCATTCAAAAGAAGCCCACCGAAGAAGGGATCTGTGATGGGCGAAACGCTCACGAATGCCCGACACGCAATAGATTGATGACCGTATTACGAACGTTGCTCAAGACTGAAGGCGACAACATTCCAGACGAACGAACGATTAACGCTGAGTCACCCGTGAACAGTTTCGCGGGGCGAATGTAACTCACTGCCCGCAAGCCTCCGCTGGCGAAATCGACATCCTCAATCCGTATCGCCAGCGGATCACCGTACGGCTGGCTGGTAATTTGACACAGGATTGAGTCGCCGCGCCCGGCATCGGCCAAACAGACGGCCGGACGAATCTTGGACTGCGTCAGGTCAGAGAATGGGAACGGCACGAGGACTACTTCACCGATTGCAGGTGAGCCCATGCGAGATCCTCCTCGGGACGGTTCCAGTCCACGGCCAAAGACTTCTCGGCAAGCAACGCCGCTTCACGTGAGTCCGCCTCCGGCGGCTCCTGCAAGATCATCACCAACGCGCGTCGCGGCAGGCCAACGATCACAGGCTCGAGCAACCGGACGATGCCGTCGGAGTCGATGACCCCTTCCACTGTTTGGATCATGCTGGAATTCCCCCCTCGAATTGAACGACCTGGCGACCCTTCCCGAGCAGACTTCGCGGACCAACCACGGCCGGGATTCTATCGAGCCACAATCCGGCTCGCGACGGTTCGCTAGCCCGGAGGGCGGCAGACGGTAGCCCACGGCGCGAGCCGTGGGTCAGCGAGCAAAGAACCTGCTTCAGCCCGGAGGGCGGCACTTCGGGCGATCGCACGCGCCTCAACAAGGTGCCGCCCTCCGGGCTATCGGCGACTGCTGAACCCTGATCCCACGGCTCGCGCCGTGGGCTATACCTTCTGCCGCCCTCCGGGCTGAAGCGCCAACGATTCAAAACACGCAACGGCTGCTTGGAACGAGTTCTTCCCGATCAGCGTTTCGGACTCGGTGGCCGAAAGAATGACAATCTTCCTTGGCGAGACGTGATGCTCGGTCCTCCAATCGAAGGCCCTGTGTGATTGAGCAGTTTCGGAAACTGCGCGTTCACGGAACTGGCCGCGATTGCTGTTGAACGCGAATCGAGGGGAAGCGGCCCGACTGAATAGAGTGCGATAAACGGCTGGTCCGAATTCGCCTCAAACATCCGGATGGTTTCGCCCCCGTAGTTGAATAGCGCTCCCGTCCACGGATCGTTCAGCACCATGACAGGGACGACTCGTTCGGGTTCGGATCCACCTTCAATGCGAATGTACGGGGCAAGGTAATGCAGCGAGTCGGGGATCGCACCGTGAACTCGCTTCCATTCGAGCAGCGTCATGGCGAGCAGCGTCAGTCGAACGGTGGCCTCACGGTTAACGACCATCTCAAGCGTCCCATCGTCCAACGCACTGTGATGCCACCACGCCAGCGGGGTCTTCACCCTCTGGCGCTCGTCTCGCTGAAATCCTTCATCCTGCTTGATCGCATCTTTGAACATTTGTGCCGCGTTGAGTCCCGGTTGCTGGAGTGACACCTCAAGCCACTGGATGTGATGCCATTGCCAGAACAGTTGCTGGTCGCTGATACGTTGCTCGCGAGCAAACTCAGTGAGCAGAAAGCTCGCCAGATAGGCTTCTGGATGATGTGATTTGAAATCCGGTTGAGACAACCATTCGGGAAGGAGCCGCGCGGTGACGACTGGCTCACGAACAACTTCGCCCGCCATTCTGGGGAATCGCGTCAGCTCGTCGCGGATTCGGCTGATCGTTGGAATCAACGACTCATTTGCAGCAGCCTTGTGGTTGGACCACTCAACAACGGCTACGAGAATCTCTTTCTGCTGGCCATTCCCAATTATCCACGTGCGCATTGGAGCATCACCTCCAGCCCAGAACGTGGCCAACCGCAAGGCGGTGCAGTAGTAGTCAAGAGCCTCGTCGAAGCGTCCATCGTCCGTTCGTAATTGACCGGCTTCGATGAGCAATCGCTGCGGAAGCGAGAGAATGCCAGAATCTTCCCGAGGGAGATGGTCATACAAATCGGGGCAATGCTCGTGACGCGACACGACCTCGACGAGTCCTTTCAGTCGCGATTCGTTCGCGGCCCAAAAGGCGGCTTTTGCCCGTGTGTCTCGCGTGGCGTCGAGAGCATCGGCGGGCAAGTCTTCTTCCGTTCGCACGACAGCGCCTACGGGAACACTCAGCCCTGGCGCGAAAGCCATCGCCATCCCCGGCGTCGAATTGAGATCGACCACCCGCCGAAACTGCTCCACAGTGTTGAAGCCCAATGACAGCTCGCGGATTCTTTGCAGAGCCTCGTTCTCAGAAGATGTGGCGGATCGATCCAGTCGTTTGGTCTCCTCCTTCAACACGTCACTCAAGACACCATCAGCCCCGGAGAGACCAGCTCGTCGCTCCGCTTCCTGCGGGTAGAACAGCGCGAACAGCCAAGGGGAGTTGAAGACTGGCCCCGGCACTTCGAGCCAGCGGTAGTTCGCCACTGTTCCCGCGACGACGAGCGGGGGGAACAGCAACGCGGCACTGAGAGCCATCACCACCGACCACGATTGTCGTTCGAGCAACCAGTGTCGCGCATACCACGCTGTGACGATCAGCATCCAAACGACAAGACTTCCCGCCGACCACCAGAGCGGGATCTCGAAGTGAGCCATCAGCGCGAGCCATCCCGACAGCACGCCGAGCAACATCAGACTCACTGCCGCAGTGAGGACGAACCTCCGCAACAACAACGACACCAACTGACCGGCTCCGTAACTGAGCAGGATGAACCACACCACGGCCTGCCAGTGCGGTAGCCATTGGTGAGTGATGAACATCACATGGTGTTTCCCTTCTCGCAAATAGTTTTGCTCGGCAATCGACATGTTGGACATGTCGATCGTCCCCGGAACGAGCCACCATTCGGCCAGCCAAGCCACTCCCCAGCAGACTGCGGGTATCCCAAAGGCTCGCGGTAACCAGACGGCTTGCTTGGCGAGCCAGATTGCCAGCGGTGAAACTCCGCGATTGGCGAGGAACCGCAACTGTTGCCCCTGCACATCGAAACGAAGGCCCAGCACACCCATCGACACCGGCAAAATGGCAATCAACCCAGCAATGGCGAACGTGATCGACTCCCTTTGAAGCCGGCTGTAGAGCGGCAACAGAACTCCCACAGCGCAGATAATGGCCAGCAAGCCGCGATGCAGCGACTCGCGATGCCGTTCCTGCCAAACCAACCTCTGCCAAACTCTCCACCCGGAGAACTCACTTTCCACACAAGCCGGAACGCGTGAAACCCGTTCCTTCCGCCATCTCAGCCGCGCCGTAAGCCGCTCGTTGAGATCGTCAATGATTTGGGCATCAACGTATCGACCTCGACACCAATTCCAGCCAAGCCACACGTCTGCAATGACAACACCGAACAAGGCGATACCAAGCCCCACCTCAAACACGTGATCGTATTTCGGTGAGTTCCACGAATAGGGATCGAACCATGAGGCATACATCGCCAGTGCAGCCATCGGCAAACAGACGATTGCAATCCACCAGACCAACGCCAACGGAACGGCTTCCACAACGCGACGCCCCGTCAGCGATCCCAATGTTCCCCATGCGAAGAAAAACAAGAGAACCGCTCCAAACCAAAGCGCGACAGCAAGACAGCGCCACCAAACAAAAACCTCGGGCGTTCCCCAATCATCAAGCGGTAGCCGCTCACCGAGCGTCAGCACCATCGCCCACAGCAACAACGCAATGCACATCACCGGTGTCGAAACGAAAGTGAATCCGCACTTCGCCAGCAACGTCCACTTCGGCGGCGCGGCAAGGCTGACCAGCCAGTCGCTCGTCCGCTCTTCCCGCTCCAGAGCAAACAACATCGCCGACGATCCGATGAGGTAGAACACCGGCATAGACAGTGGCACGCTAAACAAGACTTCAACGGCCTCGCGCCCGATTGGTAAAACCCACCGCAGGACAAGTTGCCCGATCAAACCCAGCGTCAGAATGGCCAACCACAGCGCCCGTTGCTGGCGGTACTCCTTCCAAAACATGCGGCCGAATGGACGGAAGTCGATCGACGATTGAGCGGCAGTTGCGGGAACGGTGGTCATCGAACACCTCGATTCTCGGGGAGGTTGAGCTGCAATTGAGTTGATCTGCGGATGTTGCCCTTGGACCAAGTTGGTGTCGGTTCTGGTTGGGCTGGGCGGCAATGTCTTCAATCGCGAAGCGATGGCAGCAATTAGCTGCGGGC
>JAYTQJ010000088.1:0-2405 GCA_043746775.1 Schlesneria sp. | reverse complement strand
CATTCGAAGCTCGGCAGGAGCCTCGCCCTCCCGGTTCTCGGATAGCCTCGTTGCACTCATTTTTCTGCCGCTCTCTTTCTGTCTCCTTGCTTCAGACTTGCAGGAAGTGGGAGACAGAAAGAGAGCGGCAGAAAAATGAAGACGAAGATCGTGCCACGAAGTGCCGTCTTGCGGAACATGTGACTGGAAGTGAAGCCGGTCTCGTTCTTCATGCCTCCTGCATCCGCCCGTCTTCCATGTGGACGACACGATCAGCGATGTCGAGGATGCGAGTGTCGTGCGTCACCATCAGGACAGAGCTGCCCTGTTCTCGCGCCATCTTCTGGAGCAGTTCGACAGCGTGACGCCCTGAGAGGCTATCGAGCGCGGCGGTCGGTTCATCGGCGAGAACCAGACGCGGCTCACCCGCCAACGCGCGGGCGATCGAGACGCGCTGCCGCTGACCTCCCGACAACGCCGCCGGGTAGTAGTCGAGTCGATCCGACAGCCCGACCTTGGCGAGCATCGCATCGACTCGATGCAGGCGGTCTCGCGCGGGGATGGCCGGATCCAACTGCACCGACATCTGGACGTTCTGCCGTGCTGTGAGGAAGTCGAGCAAATTGTGCAGTTGAAACACGAAGCCAGTCTGGCGGCGAGTCGCAATCACGTCGTCGATCGGTGCGTTGAACAGCTCACGCCCGAGGACTTGCACGCTCCCCTTCATCACCGAACGCAAGCCGCCGATCAAACTGAGCAACGTCGTTTTTCCGCAGCCCGACGGCCCGGTCAAGATCACGACCTCGCCCGCTCGCACATCGAAGTCGATGTCGAACAGAATCTGCTTTTGAGAATCACCATCGCCAAACCAATGACTCAAGCCGCGAATGCAGATGGCGGGAGAGGTTGTTGGGATGGTCATGGACATGGGGAGACTCAAAAAAGCGGACCAAGAAAACGGTTCAATTCAGCACACAACCCCACTGGGCTTGCCCCAGTGAGTTACGGTCTTTGCACTACTTCTGCATCTCGTCGCACTCTTGAGTGAGTAGCGCAGAGACCCGCGAGCCACCGGGTCAAGCCCGGTGGGGTCGGTTGTGAGTTCCTTACCTTCTAAAAAATCTCGGCGGGATCGGCGGCCTTCAAGCGTCGCATGGCGAGCAGGCCCGAGACCGTACACATGGCGAACGTCAGGACAAAAACTTCCAGCGCGCGGTCCCACGTCACGAACATCGGCAGCATCGTCGCGGCTTTGGCGACGCCAAACAGGCACATCGCCAAAAGCGATCCCGGGATGAAACCGGTTCCGGCGAGTATCAACGCCTCTTGCACGACGACGCCTGCCAGATAGCGATCCGTGTAACCCATCGCCTTCAGCGTTGCGAACTGTGGGAGGTGGTTGGAGATGTCCGTGTACAACACTTGATAGACGATGGCGAAACCGATGACGCAACCGACGATCGTCCCCAGTGTGAAGACGAAGCCGATCGGAGCAGTCTTCGTGAGGAACGCATACTCGCGCAGCACCAGTTCATTCGTGGTGAGGACGGTGATTTCAGTGCCGTACATCGCAGCGAGGTCTCGTTGAACTTGACGATGATCAACGCCCGGCTTCAGTCTCAACACGCCGACGTGAACGGTCCCCGAACGCGGGTCGTTCATGATTCGCAGATAGTTGGCGGTGCTGGTGACGAAGTTGCCGTCGGCTTGAAACCCCGCGCCGATCGTAGTGATGCCCGCGATGCGGATTTGTCGGCCGTTGATCTCCGCTACGACCGGCTTCCCTTTGCGAAAGGCCGTTCCGACGGGACCGAACTCGGGCCGCGACGCGATGTCAAAGATTCCGGCATCTGGCGCGAGCGTCGTGTGCAGCACGTCTTCCAAACCGGGGGCCTCAAACACCGCGTAGTCCGGCTCCATGCCGAAGACAAACAGCCGCCGCTTCTCACCGTTCCACGGGTTCTTCCACATCGCCATGCCGACGTACAGGGCGTAAACGCGATCGACTCCGTCATGCCCGAGTCCCCGCGCGATGTGGCGTTTGGCGAACGGTTCGAGCTGCATAAACGTCTTGGTACTCGGGCTGAGCAATACCAGATCGCCGTGCAGATGCCGGGCGATCGACGTGGCGCTGCGATAAAGGGCGTCGAGGAAGCCGAGCTGCATCCACATCAGCAACACGGACACCACGACCCCCGTCACGGCGACCACAAACTTCGACTTGGAGTGCGTGAGTTGCAGCCACGCAATGGGCAGATCACGCGGCATCAGAGGACCTCGCCAGCGAGAGGGTATTCCTCTCTTCTGTGGCGCATTCGCTCCGCGAATACCTTGGCAGTCGCGGAGCGAATGCACCACAGAAGAGAAATCCGGAGACCTGCGGTCGGGCGTTTGGGCGGGGGGGGGGGGCCCCCCCCCCACCCCCC
>JAYTQJ010000087.1:0-5271 GCA_043746775.1 Schlesneria sp. | reverse complement strand
GTAGTGCGACAGCGTCGCGCCGGCGGGCAGTGGTTGCATCAGGCCGTATTGCGACTCCATCAGCTTCGTGTTGGGGACTTGGCCGTAGAACCATGCGTTGGCCCAATGGTTTTTCCCATCGGTGTCGATCGCGCGGAACTCGAAGGCGTAACGATGGAGCAGGTCGGTGGAGCCTGCGTTGTTCTCTGGGGAATGGGCGTCCGTCAGCGGCCTGCGCAGCACGACGGTGTTGCCGGTCGGCGCGCGATCATGCGGCCGCGTGCCGAGGACTTCGATCAGCCCGTAGGTGGAAGCATGCCGCTCGTCCGGCTGAATGGGATCGAGCGTTTTGCCTTCCGGGCTGATCTTCACGTACCGCCCCCACGGTTCGTCGGTCAGGCCGACTCGCATCTCACCATCGGGGATCGTCCACTTGTTACCCGGTGCTGACGGGCCGCGTCGTTGTGCCGCGACACGCAGCTCGTAGGGATCCTTCACCGGCCAGTGAGAATAGCTGCCACCATTCGCTGCCAGTTGAAACGACAACGAAGGCTGAGCTTTCAATCCACGAAATCGAAACAGCAAGTCGATCGCCCCGGCATTCGGTTCGGGATGCTTACCGTTCTCAATGAAAGTGCCGACCGTGTTGCCGCTGATGTACGTCGTCGCAGGCCAGTACCCGGCATCGCCAATCGGCGTCCCATCCGCCTTCCAACCCTCATTCGCCGGAGCCGTGTTTTTCGTGATGCCAATGAACTCGACACTGTGACCGTCGGGCAGGTTGGCGATGTAGTGCTGTGGTTTGGGTGCGGAAGTGACCGTGACTTTTACTTCGGTCTTCTTTCCCGGATGGAGCGACACGTTCTCGAACGTCACCCAATGCCGATACGGTCGCAGGCGGTACTCAAAGCGGGCGAGGCTTTCACGAGCGAGCTTGAAGCCGTATGTCGTTCCCTCTCCGTTTGTTGATGTCGTGGACGGCCGAACCTCTTTTCCATTCGTGTCGATGGCGAAAATTCGCCAATCCGGATTTACCAAGAGATCGCCCAACGGCTTCAGCAACAGCTCCTGTTGGTCATTGCGTGATTCAACGCGGATCGATTGGACGCGGTCGTAGAGCGGCTTCAAATCGAGCGGGACTTCCACTTCGGCGAGCTTGCGTCCTTCCGCATCAATTCCTTGTGCCGGAACGAGTGGTTCGAGTCTCAGACTCACGTGAACGGATGTCGTTTCCACCCCCGAGAACGGGCCACTGGCGACGTTGTAAGCCTTGACTCCATTCTTAAAGTTGCTGAACGCGACACCAGCCACATCGTTTCCAACTCGTGCCGTAACAGAATGATCCTGTGGAAGCCCGAGAATCTCCAAGGCGATCTCACGGCAATCGGCTTGATTCGGAAAGCCATTGGAGTGATACCCATCGAGACTCTCATTCGGCCTTTTCGCCAAGCGTGATCCATCGGCTTGCCACCATTCAGGCGGCTGCGTAGGGGACATCCCAACACCGACGAGATTGACCGTCACGCCGCCCGGTAACTTCGCGGAAAATGGCCTTACGTCTTTCTCTTGTTCCTTCCCCAATTCAAGCGGCGGAACCAAGGCCACCGCCGGTTCGATGGCGAAGTCGGTGAACTCGGTCCAGTGGACGGGACGGGATTTGATGACGAAGTGTTGGAGGTCGACTTTGGGGAGGTGGTGTGTGAAGTATTGGGCACCGCCATGATTTTCATTTGAATAGACCACGGGGTCGGACGTTGAAGGATGCGGTGTGCCATCGCGAGCCACGGCGATGGCGTCCAATTCGAGATCGCTTTTCGGTTTCCAATTGATCCACGAGGAAGTCGCCTTGATGAGATTGGGAGGGCCTGCCGGGCCGAAGGTGTGGCTTTCGTGAGATGTCCCCGTTTTGATTTCGATGCCGCTCAGCGTGGCTGTTGATTCCGCCGCTGAGTCGATCTTGGTCTCGGCCGTCCATGCGCCGAAGCCTGCTCCAATCTTGAGACTCACCTTTCCTGTCTCCTTGTCCACCACGGCGGGAAGAACGAGAAGCTGCGACCCCCGGTTTGGAAACGTATCCGGAACGTCCATCACTCCGCCCGAGTGGACCATCCCTTTGGGGGGCGGCAGTTTGCGTGACACCCCGTCCTCCCAAACGCGCACGATGGCCGTCAGTTCCATCCCCGAAAGAGATTGCCCGAGGGTATCGCTCACTTGAAAAAGTGGCTCACCCTCAGGGGTCCACCAAATCATCCGAGCTTCATTGGGGCGTCCAAGTCCCACGAGTTGGACGTGTCCGCCGTTGGGCAGAGGGCGCGTCCACTTCTCGTCGGCGACCGAGACACTGCGTGACGGTCGCGCCCGCCACTCGGCAATGCGCGTCACATGTTCCTTCGTTTCGGCTGGACCTCGACGGACCCAGTCCTCAACGCGCGTCAGCTTGTGGAACTGGTCGAGCTGCTTCACCGGGACGCGGACGGCTTCGTGGACGAAGATCGCGTGGAGCTTCGGTGCCTGTTTGGTCTTCGCCTCGAAACGCTGGCCTTTGTCGTCCATCACCAATTCTTGGTACTGCCGAATGACGGCGGGTGGCGACAGAACGACCACGGTCGCTTCGCCGTCAGACATCACTGAGTCAAACTTCGCAGTCGTCTTGGACTCCGCGTTTCCATACTGCAGCTTGGGGGCACCATCGGATGTCTCAATATCTTTCGCAGCCAAAGCGGAAAAATGGCCCATCTGCGTGAAATGGAATTTTCCATCGACGATCAACCTCGCTCGGTCCGAGTCTTCGTCACGAGTTTCATGGCCGTCGGCGTACCAGTTCACGTGGTATCCGGGGTCATGGACAACTTTGGTCTCAATCGTTTCCGAGTCGATCATCTGGAAGAACCGCTTTTCACCACCGATGCGCCAGCCGCCGGTCGGCATCGAGTGACGAATGTTCTTCTGCAACGCGACCAGCCGTTTGTTGTCGGCGTGGTTCTTCAGGATCGCTCGCAGTTCTTCTGCCGAGCAACGGAGCGTCGAGAACTTCGCGTCGTCGGGCGTCTGCATCGCACCGGTTACACTGGTGGCGAGGCCGTTGATCGCGCGAATCTCGTTCATCACCGAGTCATCCACAACGGCGGACCAGGTGACGATGACGGTCTTCTGCGAACGGTCGCGGTTGATTTCGGCGAGGACCACAAACGTCATCGAACTCAGCAGCCAGATCGCTCCGACGCAGCAGGTGGCGAGGCAAAAGAGAACCCACGGTGAGACGGCTCGCACGTTCAGTTCGGTTTGATAGCCGAGCAGCCGCGCGATCCGTTGCCTCAAGGTGGACGGGCGGTCTCCCGTCGCGAAGAGGCTGACGGCGGTGAACGACCGGCGTTGGTTGTGTCCGCGTTGTCGCTCGGCCTCACGGCTCAGTTCGGCCACGCGCAGCAGTGACGCGGCGTAGTCGAGCGGCACCGCGCCGCAGGCGATCACGAGGTCGTCGCAGCAGTGTTCTCGTTCGTCCCGCACGCGGCGCGAGACCCACCAGACCGCCGGATGAAAGAAGAGGAGCGATTCAATCACGCACTGCATTAGGTTGACGAGGTGATCGTAGCGTCGCAGATGAGCCAGTTCGTGAGCCAGCACCGATTCGATCTGGTCGGGGGCGAGGCCGCTCGCCACGGAGACCGGCAGCAAAATCATCGGCTTCAATATCCCAAGGACAGTCGGCACTGCGACCCGTTCGCAGTAGGCCAACGCGGGAACGAGCGCCATCCCCAACGCATCGGCCTGCCGCTGCAAGGCGTCGAGCAGCGACCGCTCCGTGATGAGCGTCGCTTGGCTTCTCAATCGCCGTCCGCCCCACAGCCCAAACGCCAATCGCAGCCCCATCAACGCCACGCCGATCAAGTAGAGACTCGTCACGACGGGAGCGTACTCACGCCACCAAGCCGGTTCGCGCAAAGGGGCGTCGGTCGTGGTCGGTCGCTGGTCCGTCGAACCGTTCGCCCCACCCTCGCCTTGTAGGATGGACGCCCTCGTCCGTCCGTCTTCGTTCGCATCGAGTGGCCGCTTGTCATCGTTGAGTCGATCGTTATCGAGAAGAGGACGGACGAGGGCGTCCATCCTACGGGCGTCGCTGGCCGCGTTTCCGTGAGTCGCTGTTCCAACCGATTCCGCAACAAGTGCCGCCGAACCCGAGTCCGTTACGGCATCAACCGAAGTCACCGCCGACGGCATCGCCATCAACACGACCAGCGTGATGAAGGGACTCACCGCCATCGCGATCAGTCCGCCGAGCCACACGCCATACCGAGCCGCTGCTGTCGTCCGTCGTCTCGCGACCACAGCCGCCACGATGGCGATCAACGTTCCGATCCACAGAAAGTGCCCGAACGACAGCACCAACGCGGCACACAGGTCTTGCAGGAACAGGTTGCTCATGACGGTGGGCTTTCATTGCTGAAGGCGAATTGGCGATGGCACGCGATGGGACGCGTGGGATTGTTTAAGCATGCCCCGACAACACGGGCCGGTTTCAACTGAACCAGCGTGACGGATGGCGGCAATCATCAGTCGGATCCGACTGATCTGTCCGATGACTTCGCCGCATCACGTCGGTTCTGTCTTCTCGCGCGCCTTCCGGTTAATCAGCGACCGAATCTCTTTCAGTTCGGCTTCGTCCAGCTCGGACGTTTCCAGCAAATGCTGCATGACCGCCTTGGGCGATCCGCCGAAGAGGCGGTCCACCACATCTTGCAGCATATTTTTGGACGCCTTCTGTTCGTGATACGTCGCCTCGTAGATGAAGCTCCGCCCATCTTTGGCCCGAGTCACGTAACCCTTCCCGTCCATGATGGTCATCATCGTCATGACGGTCGTGTACGCGAGGTCCCTGACCGCCGCGAGTTCATCGCGCACCTGCCTGACCGTGGCCGGACCGATCCGCCAGAGGACTTTCAGAATCTCCAGCTCCAACTCGGTCGGATGCTTGGATGTGGTGCGTGGCATGAGCGTTTTCCTGTGAGATGAGCCGCGTTGTTTGCGTGAGGCTGACATGCGGAGAGACGCGTGTTTGGCGTGGCTCGCCCGTCGAACTACTAATTCGTTAGCAGTTTATCGCCAGAGCCAGCGGCGTCAATCTAATAACTTAGTTTTAGGAGGCGGCGTGGGCGGAGACCAAGGTTGGATGACGTTTCCGATAGAAGTGGTGAGCCGGGCGGCGTAAGCCCAATGGCACTCACTTTGGGAAAACATCCTGAGCGGCAAGGCGCTAGCCGCCGGTTTCTGAGCTGGAAAAGAACCGGCGGCTAG
>JAYTQJ010000086.1:0-2407 GCA_043746775.1 Schlesneria sp. | reverse complement strand
CGCTCCGCGTGAAGAAAGCCGAGTCACCAACGACCCCAATCCCGGAAAACACGTCGTTCGCCATTCGGCTCATTTCACGCGGAGCGATGAAGGCTACTTTTGGTGGGCGCGTCACTCTTGCCCGTCCGTTTTCCAGCCCGACGACGGGCAGGAGTGCCCGTCCTACAGATGATTCCATGGACTGACATGCGTCCCGCAGACTCGGATCAACCGTGCTGACCGGCACATCGTCCGTCGCGCCCACGCAATTCTCTTTGTCTCGCCAAATCACGCTGATGTACTCCGGCAGATTCTGCCGACTGACCCGCGATACGGGGTTTGCCAATCTGCGTGAGGAGTGCGTCGTGCATCAAGATCAACGAATCGGGCTGGCGTTAGGTGTGCTGCTGTTGGGTGCGGCGGGCGCGTTCTTCTTTCGCAACGACGCGAAAACCGGAACGGCGTCGCCGCGCCTGCAAACGGCCAAGCGTCTGGATGCTCAGATCGCTGAGAAGTCGATCGCGCCGTACTTGCAGGGAATTGAAGAGGTCGAGGAGCCGTCACGGACATCCGCGCGAACGGTCTCAGGACGAAACGGCTCGTCGTCTCAAAGAGCCGATGGATCGCTGCCCGGCAACGCCTCACCCGATCTCTTCCTGGATGACTCACGCGAGCCGTTCGATGACTCGACGCACAAGTCCCGCACGCAGCGGCAATACGGCACGGACGACGGCATTCCCGATCTGGCTCCGATCCCGATTCCCGACAGTGACGAGATCGTGACCGGTGATGCCGCTTCACGCCGCGATGATTCAACCGGCGGAACGCCTGCGGGAAAGTCGCATGTCGTGCAAAAAGGCGAGACGCTGTCGTCGATCGCGGCCAAAGAACTCGGCAGCACGAACCGGTTCATCGAGATTTACGAAGCCAACCGCGATCAGTTGAAGGACGCGAACGATGTGCGCGTCGGCATGAGTCTGCGCATTCCCGCTCGCCCTACGGCCAAGTCACCCAAAGTCACGTCGCCCAAGAGTCGATCCGATTTGCTGGGAAACTCAGCCCCGCCGTTGCTCGGACCGAAAACGACTCGCTCTGAAACCGATCCGTTGCCCTCCAGAGACGCGGTGCTTGAGTCCCCGACGCCGCGCGGTGGAACGGGATCGACTCCAGCCACCGGTCCCTTCAAGAAGTTTGTTCCGGCAGCGCGACCGCCGCTGGGCACGCGCGTCCCCGGACCACAAACCGACGCCAGCGATCCCAAGCATCAAGCCGGGCGTCGCTTGAGCCAGCGTCCACCGGACGAAGCGGGCGGCAAAGTCGCCCGGTGAAACGTCCGTTGTTGCGGGCGGGCGATTCACACCAACTCGAAGTGTAAACGAGGGTGCGGTTCGCACCCTCGTTCACTCTTCGGGTTGGTGTTCGCATCGACTCACAACGAGTTGCCAGCCTGCCCCACGCGAGCTTTCGCCCCTCTTTGCATCGTGATCGAGCGCCTCCTAGAATGCCGTCGAGATTCGCGTTTGAATCATCACGAGCATTTGAAACCGGTTCCCTCAGGAGACATTCGACCATGGCCTTCACCCTTCCCGCATTGCCCTATGCTCCCAGCGCTTTGGAGCCGCACATCGACGCGAAGACGATGGAGATTCATCACGGCAAGCACCACCAAGCCTACATCAACAACGCGAACGCCAAGCTGGAAGCTCATCCAGCACTGGCCGCCAAGTCGGTGGAAGCACTGATCTCGGACTTGGCCTCCGTTCCCGAAGACATTCGCACGGTGATCCGCAACAACGCCGGTGGCCACGCCAACCATTCGTTGTTCTGGACGGTGATCGGCCCCAACGCGGGAGGTGAACCGACCGGCGACCTCGCCGCCGCGATCAACTCGGCATTCGGCAGCTTCGCCGCATTCAAAGAGAAGTTTGCGGCCGCGGCCACCACGCGGTTCGGCAGTGGCTGGGCTTGGCTCTCGTTCGACAAGGGCCAGGTCGTTGTCGAAAGCACCGCAAATCAAGACAGCCCGCTGATGGAAGGCCGCACCCCTTTGCTCGGCCTCGACGTGTGGGAACACGCCTACTATCTCAACTATCAAAACCGTCGCCCCGACTACATCGGTGCCTTCTGGAACGTCGTCAACTGGACCGAAGTCGCCCGACGATTCGCGGAAGCGAGCAAGTAGTCGAAGCGGAGCCGTTTCGGTTTTTCCCGCAGCCCATTGCACGCCGCAGTCCTTCAGGACGGCGGCGTGTTTTCGTTGGAGGGGACTTGTAGATGGCCTCGTGCCGCTCACCTATACCTCACGCGGCCCAAGAGGAGAGATTGGCGAGCCGCATGCCGTAAGGAACGGGGGCGCAATAACTTCCCGAACTGCCGACCTCCGTCTTGTGAGCGGCAAGGCGCTAGCCGCCGGTCGTCGCACAAGAAC
>JAYTQJ010000085.1:0-5279 GCA_043746775.1 Schlesneria sp. | reverse complement strand
TGGTGAGCAATCGGCTCGTCACGCGGAGCGATGACGGCTACGTAGTTGCGGCTTCGCCGCGTTGTGAGGTTTCTATTTCAGTAGTGTCGCAGCTCAAGTTGCCCGCCGCTTGCCGTTCGCGTTGCCAGCGATAACGCCGGACCCAATAGAACAGGACCGGCAAGAAAAGATCAATCACTTCATCGGCAATCAGAATCCCGCCCAACACCGGAGCGGCCATCGGACGAATCACTTCCGCGCCGACTCCGCTGGCCCACAGCATCGGGGCGAGACCGAGGATCGTCGTCCCCTCAGTCAGCAGCTTCGGACGCAAACGATGCACGGCCCCTTCGATGACTGCGGCGCGCAAATCGGCTTCCGTCAACAACGCCAGCGGGCCGCGCTTTTCTAACGCCTCCCGCAAATAGACCAGCATGATGATGCCGGTCGATGTCGCCATCCCGAAGCAGGCGAGATACCCGACCGCCACCGGTACCGACCAACGAAATCCGAACAACCATTGAAACAACACGCCTCCCGCAATTGCTCCCGGCACGGCCAACATCATCAGGCAGGTGTCGGCCCAATCGTGATACGTCAGCCACAGGATCAACAGAATCAACCCGATCACAATCGGCGTGACGATCATCAGCGTGCGAGCCGTTCGCTCGGCATGTTCGAACTGGCCGGTCCATTCCACGAACGTCCCTTCCGGCAGCGTGATTTGTTCCGCGACCGCTCGTTTCGCATCGGCCAGAAAGGCGAACGTGCTTCGGTTGCGAACGTTTAAGCGGACGTAATTCCGCAATCGCCCGTTCTCGCTTTTGATCGACGCCGGGCCTTCGGTGATTCGCACGTCAGCCACTTCGGCGAGCCGCACGAAGCCGGGGTCATCGTGGCCGACGCTGCTAGCGTCGGCTGAAACCACTGTTGGGATTTGTTCACGGACGCTGGCAGCGTCCGCCACGAGCTTGGAACTACTGATTTTTGAATTCTGCGGTGCCTGACCCCTCATCCATCGACGCGGCACGGGCAGCTCGCGGACGGACTGCTCGTCGCGAGCCGAGTCGCGCACGCAGCGGACTCGGATGTCGTGCCGTTCGCGCCCTTCCAACACCGTCGCGACCGGCTTGCCGCCGAGCGCGGTCTCGATGACGTGCCACAAGTCGCGCGGATCGACGCCGAGTTCCGCCGCTCGCTCGCGCTGCGGAATGATCTCCAAATAACCCTTGCCGCGAATCGGGTCGGCAATCACGTCCGCCGCACCGGGAACGTTTCGCAGCACGGCGGCGATCTCTTCGGACGCGGAGACGACATCTTCGGAACTCCGTCCGAGCACCCGCACGCCAATCTCCGTGTTGACGCCGGTCGCCAGCATGTCGACTCGATTCTGAATCGGCCGCGTCCAGACGTTCGCCCAACCGGGCATCTGCAACGCGCGATCCAGTTCGCCGCCGAAGCCCGCCAACTCATCTCGCTCACACGGCCACAAGAAAACCGACTTCGCAAAGCGCCGTGTTTGCTCGACCAACAAGTCGTCCAGAACGGGGAACGGATCGAGCACCGGCAGCGGCGGATGCCGACCGGGGCCGTGATGCGCGGCTCCGACAGCGGGAGGGCGAGGCACCTGCCGAGCCGATTCGACAACAGAAGTCACTTGTCCCTCGCGGCTCGGCAGGAGCCTCGCCCTCCCGTCGAGCGGCTGGCGCAACTTCGCGATCTGTTGCAACCATTCTTCCGCGCGCGGATCAACGCTCTCCGCTCGCGTTAGCATCTCTTCCGCCAGCAAACGTGTGAGCGACTGCGTGCCACGATCGAACAATTCCCGATTGAGCGTCGCCAGATGCTCGGCCCACGCGGCCCGTTGCACTCGCTGCAACGCGGTTCGCAACTCGCTGAACTCCGTCGATTCGTTTTGGCCAAACAATACTGAAGCGATCCATGAAACCGGATTTCGGGAGGGCGAGGCTCCTGCCGAGCCGTGTTCTGCCACAGTTCGCGACTCAGCAGGAGCCTCGCCCTCCCGCTTCTCAATCAGCAGGTCGTTCTCTTCGAGTTGCTTCATCGCATGTTCGGCGATCGTGCGGAGATCGTCTTCTTCCAATGACATCGCCAAGTGTATGCCGAGATGCGGCGACAAGGACTCTTGCACGAGCGCCAGATCGCCCAGCTGCAACGGACGAGTGCAGCGACCGCCGCGCTCCCAGCGTTGCGTCAGCCCCTCGATCGCCGAGCGAATCAACTCGCGCGCGAGCCGCTGCTGAAAGTCTTGGTTGCGAGCATACGCGAACTCGCGCAGTCCCAGTTCGCAGCGCGTGCGTGCCGCTGTCACCGACTCCGACAACAGCGTCCGCTGTTCGGCCTCATCGGCGGGAGCTTCCAGCAACTTTGCGGCGAGCAATGCGGCGAAGACCTCTCGCGCTTGCTGTTCGGCGTCTTCGAGTCGCAGCTTCCGCTTCGGCCAAAACTCACGCGACCGGAATTCGACCATCGTCTCGATCATGTCCAGCGGAGCCGGATCGAACGCCGATTCGGCCCGCCCCGCTTTGCCCACCACCATCTGCACTTCGGGGAAGCGACAGAGCAGCATGTCCCGCGCCTTCAGGTCATCCCCCGACTGCGTCACCGAAATTCGCGGCACCGTGATCGGCATGTCCATGACCATGCCCTCATCCAGCGGCATCCGCAGGTCCGTTCCCAGCGGCGTCATCGTTTGCTGAGCGATCAGCGCAATCACGATGAGACTCCCACAATAACCCGAAGCGTAAGCGAGGGCGAAGGAACGCTGCGTGATGATGCTCGCGAAACGATCTAGCCAAACAACTCGTCTAGACGAGCGGGGCGGCGTCAGCCCCCCGGAGATTTCGTGGTGCGTTTCCGCTGTCACCCCACCGAGCTTGCCTCCGTGGTGATCGGGCTTTTGCACTACGTTCGTTTTTTTTCCGAGTGAACGAAGTCGTAGTGCAAAGGCCCGAATCCACCGAGACAAGCTCGGTGGGGGCGCAGGGCCATCGGTTGATTGCGTCGGACCACTCGCTCGCGCGTCGTGCTTGTATCCAACCACGATCCACCCGGTGCCAACCAACGCCACCAACAACGTCACCCGAAACAACCCGTCGTGCCCAATCGGAGTCACTCCCAGCAAAAACGTGACGCTGATGATCCACGCCATCACGGTCGGATGATCGAGCAAGAAATTGAGCACCGGCCGATACACCTCCATCACGCTCCGGACGATCCAGCTTTCCGATTCCATCCGTAATCGACCACGGATAAACAACGTGCAAAGCGCCGGAACCAGCGTGACCGACAGCAGCGCGACCGCGATCAACGCAAACGTCTTCGTGAAGGCGAGCGGTCGAAACAGCTTGCCGTCGATCCCGCCCAACGCGAACACCGGCAGGAACGAAATCACCATGATCAGCACGGAAAAGAAAATCGGCCGCCCCACCGTGCGACACGCGGCAAGCACAATCGGTCGCACATCGCCGACCACCGGCCGATCGCCGAATTCGCGTCGCAAATGAGTCATCGCGTTCTCGGCCATGACGATCGACGAATCGACCAGCACGCCGATCGAAATCGCGATCCCCGACAGCGACATGATGTTGGTCTGAATGTCGACGATGCCGAGCCCGCGCAACGCCGACATGATCACGAACGACATCAGCGCCGCGAGCGGCAACGTTGCCGCAATGATGAACGACGTGCGAAAGTGCCGCAGCACCAGCAGCACACACAGCGCGGCTCCCAGCATCGCCTCGATCACCGTCCCGGTGACGGTGCCGACCGCTCCCTCAATCAACGGCGTGCGGTCGTAACAGGGGACGATATGAACTCCCGGCGGCAGCCCCGCGCGCAATTCGGTCAGCTTGCGACGAATCGCCCGCGTCACTTCCAGCGGGTTGTGCCCAAACCGCATCGCGATCACCCCGCCGACCACTTCGTTGCCGTCTTTCTCGAACACCCCGCGCCGCGGCTTCGGCCCCATCGTCACGCGAGCGATGTCGCGCAGCAGCATCGCTCTACCGGGAGGGCGAGGCCCAACGGGAGGGCGAGGCTCCCGCCGAGCCGTTGCGTCGTCAGTCGGCTCAGCGGGAGCTTCGCCCTCCCACCACGGGATCAACACCGCTTCGAGATCTTGCAACGTCTGCCGCTGAATCTCATCAGGCGAACGATTCGTGTCAGACCTCGCCCCGAAGCCGCTCGCCGTATGCACGAGAAATTCGGCGTTCCCCTTGTGAATCACGTTCCCGCCGAGCACCGCCTGCGAATGCTCAATCGCCTCACAAATCTCGCGCGGCGACAGGCCAAGCGTTTGCAGCTTCGCGAGGTCGAGTTCGACGACGTATTCGCGTACGAACCCGCCGACACTCGCCACCTCGGCAACGCCCGGCACCGAACTGAGCTGCGGACGCAGATACCAATCTTGAATGTCGCGCAATCGGCCGAGATCGTGCCCCGCCCCTTCGACCGTGTACCAGAAAATCTGCCCGGTCGGGATCGCATCGGGAGCCATTCGCGGAGTGACGCCCGTCGGCAGCGCGTCGCCCATCAAGCTCAGCCGCTCTTGCACGCGAGCCCGGCACGTCTCGAAGCGAATGCCCTCCTCGAAAATCAAATGCAGCAGCGAGAACCCGGCATCGCTCGACCCGCGGACGACTCGCACGCCTTCAATCCCTTGCAGGTGCAGCGAGAGCGGATACGTCACTTGCTCGTCGATCTCGCGCGGGTTGTGCCCCGGCCAATCGGTGAAGACCAGCACTTGGTTTTCCGACAAGTCCGGCACCGCATCCATCGGAGTCGTCGCCACCGCGAACAGTCCGCACAGCGCCAGCAAACACGCCGCAACAATCGTCACGCCGCGATGCCGAATCGACAGTTCGATGAGTCGCTCAATCATGGGACGTTGGTTGCTCTCATTGTGTTCGACAATTGTGGCTCGACGCTCCGCGTCGAGAGTGTTCTACGGCACACTCACAGAATGAATTCTCAGTCGCGTCTCTTTCGCCCAGCCTTCCGACCATCGGATTCTTCGCGTCTCTGCACTGCACTGCAAACGTTGAGAATCTTGTTTTCGTGAGAAGATTTCAGGCGAAGATTTGGCGAAGTGCTTGTGTACTCGCGGCTCGAGCGGCAAGGAAGGAGGGCGATATCAAGGGGCGAGGCGTGTTGGGACTCTGTCCCGACCAATCGACGCGGTAGGGACGGAGTCCCAACCTACATCGTTATCGCCGAAGGCGATGTTTTTTGTGACGAGGTTTTACGTAGCCGTCATCGCTCCGCGTGACGAGCCGGTC
>JAYTQJ010000084.1:0-2413 GCA_043746775.1 Schlesneria sp. | reverse complement strand
GAAAATTGAACTTTGAACCACCTGACCCCTGATCGCCAGAATGCAGATCGCCCCTTCTTTCAGCCCGGAGGGCGGCAGATGGTAGCCCACGGCGTGAGCCGTGGGTGAGTTGTACGGAGATGACATTAGCCCGGAGGGCGACACTTTAGATCAGCCTCTGATGTGTCGCCCTCCGGGCTGAGGAACTCTTACTGAACCACTTGACCCCTGATCGTCACCAAACGCCGTTCCCACGTTTGCGGGCTTGAACTACCATCGGCAGTTCACGCTTGTTGCTGAAACAGGGACGAGAAAACCAGCGAAGAAGAACCCCTCACCCTAGCAGGCTGTTGAAAAGCCCGTAGCACAGGTGGCTCGCCTGTGTTTTCCAACCAGAAATACGAGCAGGCGAGCCGCCTACTCTACGTTTTCAACAGGCTGTTAGCCCTCTCCACGGAAGGAGACGCGATTCATGTCCGGAGCGACGATGGTTCCTGAACAGAAAACGGCCGCTGAACAGCAATCTGTCAGCGAGCGACAGCAACAGCTCAGTCCAGCAGCGACGCGGCGCGAGGCCAACGTGAACCGGTCGGTGCTGGACATCATCGCGACGGCGCGGCGGTCTCATGAAGGGCGTCGGTTTCAAACCGGGAGCCTGGGCGCGTGGAGCATGTCGCTCTTGTCGGCCGCTCTGCTGTGGGCTTGCTTCACTCCCGTGAACGCCAGCCCGCTGGCGTGGGTCGCGCTGGTTCCGCTGTTGTTGCTGGTGCGAGTCGAGCAGCGCGTGCGTTGGATGTACACGGCCGTTTATGGCGGAAGCTTGCTCGGGCAGTTGGCGACGTTGCAATGGATGCGACTCGGCGACCCGACGATGTCCATCGCGTGGTCGGCGCTGTCGATTTATCTCGCGCTGTATGCGGTGGCGTTTGTCGCGGTCGCGCGCGTAGCGGTCCATCGCTGGAAACTGCCGCTTGCCGTGGCGGGGCCGGTTGTCTGGACCGGTCTCGAATTTCTGCGTGCTCATTTGATGACGGGCTTCGCGTGGTACTTTCTCGGTCACTCGCAGTACCGCTGGTTGGAGTTCATTCAGATCAGCGACCTCGTCGGCGCGTACGGCGTCAGCTTCGTGATCGCGATGAGTTCCGCGGCGCTCGCGCTACTGGTGCCTCATGCGTGGCTGATCCGGTTCCGGTTGGTGCATGCTTCGACGGGACCAGTCACGCCAACGGGACTGACGCTCGGACAGCTCGTTCAGATCGTGGCGACCGTCGTGGTGTTCGGTTCGACGCTGACCTACGGCTACGTGAGGCGGAGTCAAGCGGCGTTCACACCGGGTCCGCGTGTGGCGCTGATTCAAGGCAACTTCACCGCGTCACTGCGAACGACTCAGCCGACCGAACAGGAAGTGTTTTTGAAGCACTTGCGGCTGATGGCTCAGACGGTGAAGGAGCAGCCCGACGTGATCGTCTGGCCCGAGGCGATGTTTCCGTTTCCACTGTTCCTCGCGCCACCTGACATGACCGACGCGCAGCTCAACGAGATCGCTCCGTACATCAAGCCGGAAGTGTGGCGCGACGAGTGGGTCCGCAAGACGATGGCGACCGAGAGCCTGCGGACGAATGCCGCGCTGATCCTCGGAGTGAACACGGCGGTCGCGACGCCCGAACGTTTGAAGCAGTTCAATTCGGCCGCCTTCGTGCGGCCCGATGTCGGTCTGGCGGGACGCTATGACAAGCTGCACCGCGTCCCCTTCGGAGAATACGTGCCGTTGCGCGAGTCACTGCCGTGGCTGCTGAATCTCACGCCGTATCGCGACGCGGGTGGCTTGGACAAAGGAGAGCGAGCGGCGGTGTTCGAGTACGGCAAGTGGCGGATGGCCCCCGTAATTTGCTTTGAGGACACCGTGCCGCATCTCGTGCGCGGGATCGTCGCGGCGGGGACGAACAACGACACGGGGACGGAACTCAGCCTGCTCGTGAATCTCACGAACGACGGCTGGTTCCACGGTTCGAGCGAACTCGATCAACATCTCATCACGTCGGCTTTTCGCGCGGTCGAATGCCGGACGCCGCTGGTCCGCGCGGTGAACACGGGGATCAGCGCGATCATCGACGGCGACGGCGCGATCCTCGATCCCGAAGTTTTCATTGATGGTGACGCGAGACTGAACGCGCCGCTCGCACCGCGCACGTCAGCCCGCGATCCGAAGACGGGTGCGTGGCACAGACAACTGAGCGCGGCACTCGTTCACACGGTGCCACTCGATCCACGGCGCAGCCTGTACGTCCGATTCGGCGACTGGTTCGCGATGCTCTGCTGCACGAGTGTCGTCTTCGTCGCGATAAGTACCCTGCTGCCGAAGTCCTTTTTTCGAAGTCAGGCTTAGGGGAAGTCGGGGTCAGGTGGTTCAAAGTTCATTTTTCGCTGCGAAAAA
>JAYTQJ010000083.1:0-12375 GCA_043746775.1 Schlesneria sp. | reverse complement strand
TCGCCGCGCCGGCCCACCATCAAACACAGAGACTTTTCTTGGTGGGCCGGCGCTCGAAGCGAGCTGGTCCCACCCTACAGATGATTTTCAACAGGCTGCTAAACCCGTCAGGCGTTTGGCACGTGCATGACCAAACTCGAACTTGAAACATGTTCTGGTACTGCGACCACGAGTGCTGTCGGGATCATGCGTGTCAGCAGCGGCAATCGAGACTCCAATAGTTTGCGCGTCTCCAACAGAGTCGTCGTCACGAAACTGGCTCCGGCCTGTTCGAGTCGCTCGCGGTCGAGCTTGCTGTGGCGCTGCAAGCCCCAGCGTCCCACAATGATCACGATGTCGGGCGAGGCGTCTCGCAGCCGCTGGCACAGATAGCGGGCGTGGGTCAGTCCCCCCGGCGGGAGTGACGCAATGCAGATGATGGCGGGCGGATCCGCAGTGATGCGGGCCGCCAGTTCGAACGTGAGCGTCTCCAACGCTGTCACTTCCAAATCCCAGTGGGTTGGGTCGAGGAGTTGCCGCAGCATCTCCAGCCCCACGCAGTCCGTGTCATCCTTGGCCGGCCAACCGAGGATTTTGACAGGCTCAGTTGTGGGGCCGGAGATCGCGTGCTGGGCTTCCGGTGCGAGAGCCAGTTGCTCCTGTTGGGATGCGGATGCCGCCGCCGTTCGGAGAAACTCATCCGTGTGGCGCAACGATTCGCGCATTCCCTTTAAGACCATCCGCTGGTCTTCGTCCGTCAAGTAGTCCCGTCGTACGTCCCGCTGGGTGTAGTTCAACGCGGGGACCAGCATCTCATCGTAGACCTCGTCAGGGGGCGCGGACTTCATGCGCTGCATGACGAGTCTCGCCGCTTCGAGTTCATCCCCCAGCATCAACCGTTGGTACAGTCCGACGTTGGCTCGCAGCGCCGGGACATCGCCCAGCAGGAGATGCAGGAACCCAAGCTGGGGGATGTTCTTGCCAAGGACCACCAGACAGACCGCGAACGGGGCCGACAACACCAAGCCGATCGGTCCCCAGAGGAACAGCCAGAACGCCGCCGAGACCAGCAGCGCCGTGGGCGAAACACCCGTACTGCGTCCGAGCACCAACGGCTCGACAACATTGTTGCTGATCAACTCCAGGGCCAGGACGAAACCGAACACCGCCAGCGGCTGCCACCATCCCTCGGAAATCGCGAGGCTCATGACGATCGGAAACAGCGCCCCGACCCACGGTCCGACATAAGGGATGAACCGCAACCCGGCCGCGAGAAAACCCCACAGCAGGGCATACGGCACTTGCAGCACCAGCAACCCGGCCGTCAGCAGGATCCCGAATCCTCCGTTGAGCATCGCCACCATCACGATGTACCGGCTGATCCGCTCGGTGACATCTTCCAATGCCTTGCTCGTCAGGGCGAGTCGAGCCTTACCCGCCAGCAACACGATGCGGTCGCGCAAGTCTTCGCGTCCGAGCAGAAAGAACACGAGCAGCACCAGCGCGAAAGCCAGCGTGGCGAGGACTTCAAACGCGGAGCCGAGATACCCGGTGAGACTCAGCCAGGGAGTGGACGGACTCCGAATAGCAACAGCAACTGCGGGAGACTTCGCGGGAGGATCAGCAGGAGATTCGGCGGGGACATGCACGAGGGTCGAACCGTCTTCCAGTACGACCGGCGTCTCGTGGGAGGGCCGTTGAATCTCCTGGCTGATCTCGTCGATCATCTGCTCGAATTGTGCGATCAGCGGGTTGGAACCCAACTGGCGGAGCGCCGTCACTTTCGCCTTGATGTTGGCCGTGTTTTGCGGAAGCTCTGCCAACATGCCGGCCACCTGCCGGGTCACCATCCCGCCGAGGCACATCAAGAAGACGCCCACCGTCGAGACCGCGACCATCACCGAGAGCACGCGCCCGAGACCTTGCCGCTGCAAGATCCGGACGATGGGGTTCAGCAAAAATGTCAGCAGCACGGCCAGTGCGATGGGAATGAGCACCGGACGCCCCCAGCGCAGGCCGAGCACGATCACCAGCCCCACGACCGTCCCCGACAGCAGGATCACCGCGCGTTGCCACAGCGGAGCCGTGTGAACTTTGGGCACCATGTTTCAGTCTCCCTACCCGGTTGCGAAATCAGCGGCGACTTCATCTCGATCACCACTTGCCATGTCACCCTGCCGTTCAGATACGGGCTACGGTGACCTTCCTGTTCTGTACTGCCAACGTTTCGATTCCTGTCGTCCAAAGGGGCGTTCTGCGCGACGTAGCTGAAGTCGTAAGACTTCAGCCGTCTTCGACGATCGTCTGAAGTCTTACGACTTCAGCTACACCCCAAAGTAAGTGCCATTGGGCACTAGCCCACCGGCTACTCGAAGCGCGGCACCGCGCTCAGGGTAAAGAGGATGACTTCTTCGCCGGTCACGGTGCTGATGTCGTGGTGCATGCTCAAGACTTTGACGGCGGTGACTTCGTGGACGAGCGATTCCAACATCGGTCGGGCCAATTCCAGCAGTTGCTTGCGAGTTTGCTTGATGAGATCACGGCCCTTGTCGGGCGACTGCGTTTTTCCGAGTTGTCGTTCGGCGAGCGTCAACGCACCGCGAATGCGGGCCACCAGGAGATCCTTGATGAAGTGGGTGACGATCTGCTCGGACCGCCATCCCAGATACTCCAATTGAAAGCGCACGATCCCCTCACAGACGGCGGCTTCGCTCTCGATTTTGGTGAGTGCTTTGGAAGGACGCCCGTTGCGGATGCGTCGCGCTTCGTCCATCGGCAATCGTCCATCGGCGTTGGGTCGCGCCCGCATGGGAACGAGTCCCGGTGATTGGCCGGGCGGGACGACTGCGGGGACGACGCTGTCCAAGACCTGTTTGATCTCGTCCAGCGTGGCCGGTTTGACGAGATACGCATCGAACCCGGCCTTCATCGCCTTGGCTTTGTGTTCGTTGTCCTTCTGCCCGGTGATGGCCACGATTTTCGTCTGTGCGAAAGCCGGAGTCTCGCGGATGCGCTTCACCAGACTACAGCCATCCATGCCCGGCATGAGCAGATCGACAAACATCAGATCGGGCCGAAATGCGGTGGCCACATCGAGCGCCTGCGTCCCGCCATAGGTCACATGCACCTCGTTGCCGAGTGCTTCCACGAGCAGCCCCAAGGCATCGGCACCGTCTCGGTTGTCATCCACGATTAGCACGCGAAGTGTCTTTTCAGTTGTCGGCATGGGTTGCTTTCTGCGTCGGCATGGGTTGCTTTCTGCGTTTCAAGCTCATGAGTGGGCCTGCGCTACCCACCTGTCACAAAACTGTAGGATGGACGCCCTCGTCCGTCCGTTTCCAACTGGAAATAGCTCGGACGAGGGCGTCCAAGCTACGTTTTTCAACGGGCGCTAGTCACCGCTTTTTACGTCTGAGATTGGCGTCGCGACACCGGTGGGCAGCGCCACTCCGTTCTTCGAGACAGTTGCCAGGATTTGCAGCAACTGCTCCAAGACAGCGGGCTTGACGAGGTGATGATTGAATCCCGCTTCGAGTGATGTCTGCCGGTCTGAATCTTGGCCGTACCCCGTCAGCGCCACCAACACGATGTGCTTGAGACTCGGCTCCTGTCGGATTCGTTTCGCGACCTGATAACCATTCAGACTCGGCAGGCCGATGTCCAACAGCATGATGTCCGGGCGGTATTCGAGGGCCACCTGCACGGCCTCCAATCCGTCATGGGCCGTCCGCACTTCATGCCCGTGCGCTTCCAGCAGCATCGAGAAGCTCAGCACCGTATCGACGTTGTCATCCACCACCAGCACTTTTAAGAGAGGGGCGAGTGGTGAGTGGTGAGTGGTGAGAGAAGAAGTGGCTCCGGACTCGCCACTTGCCACTCGCCACTCGTCACTCTCCACCGGCAGACGCACGACGAACTCGCTTCCCGAACCCAGCGTGCTTTGTGCCGTCACGGTTCCCCCGTGCAGTTCCGTCAACTGTCGCACCAACGCCAAGCCGATCCCCAATCCCCCTTGGGAGCGATCCAGCGATCGTTCCGCCTGCGTGAACAGGTCGAAGATGCGCGGGAGCAAGGCCGGATCGATGCCGACGCCGTTGTCGCGCACGCGGATGAGGACCTCAGTAGTAGGCACACTCCGTGTGCCGTCCGTAGTACTCCGTGTGCCGTCCGTAGCAGGCGACGGCACACGGAGTGTGCCTGCTACATTCAGCTCGACCGTCAGCCACACATGCCCTCCTTCTTCGGTGTACTTGGCCGCGTTGCTGAGCAGGTTCACCAACACCTGTTCCAGCCGGGCCGCGTCGACGTTCAGCCAGATCGGTTCCGGTGGCAGCGAGATCGTGACTTCATGCCGGCGCTGTTCGATCAGCGGGCGAACGGTCTCCACGGCACCGTTGACGATGCTGCTCACGGAGACTCGTTCTCGACGAAGCTGAACCCGGCCCGTGGTGATGCGGGAGACTTCGAGCAGATCATCCACGAGATGTTGAAGCTGGCGCACCTGACGTTCGATGATGTTGCGGGCCTGTTGCTGGATTCGGCTCTCACTTCCCTGCTGGAGACCCAGCAGTTGCACGGCGTTGGAAATGGGAGCGAGTGGGCTGCGCAGCTCATGACTGAGCATCGCCAGGAACTCGTCTTTGCGGCGGTGCAGGTCCGACAACTCGGAGGCTTGCTTCTGCGTCTGCTTCTCCAAGCGGCTGCGGTCGCTGATGTCCCGAATGTTGCACTGCGCGACTTGCCGGTGATCCCACTGATAGACGTTGCTGACGAACTCGACCTCGACCGGCTGCTGGTTCTTGGACTTAAGCGGCAAGTGGTCGTAGCGGACGTAGCCGTTCTGTTGCAGTTCTCGAAAGGCGGCTTCGTTGGCGGGTTGATCGCGGAACAGGCCGATCTCCCACAGTTCCTTGCCGATGAACTCGGCCGTTTCGTAACCCGACAGCTCGGTCATGAACGGGTTGGCTTCGAGGATTCTGCCGTTGTTGGCGTCGAGGATCAGGACTCCGTCTTTGGCCGTCTCGAAGAGTCGGCGGTACATGGTTTCCGAAGCGTGCAGCTTCTCTTCCAATTGTTTGTGTTCGGAGATGTCGCGGGAGATTTTCGAGGCTCCGACAATCTGCCCCTGTGCGTTTTTGATGGGAGACACAGTCAGAGAAATGTCGAACAGCGTGCCGTCTTTGCGTTGGCGCACGGTTTCGTAATGCTCGATGACCTCTCCGCGGCGAATCCGGTCAAGAATGGAACGCTCTTCATCGAGTCGATCCGGCGGAATGAGCATCATCAGGGATTGGCCGACCGCTTCGTGCTCGGTGTAACCAAAGAGCCGTTCCGCGCCCCGGTTCCAACTGGTGATGATGCCGTTGAGGTCTTTGCTGAGGATGGCATCGTCAGAAGACATGACCACCGCGCCCAGATGCGCCATCGCCGCTTCGGTGCGTTTGCGATCGGTGATGTCCTCAATGGCCAGCAGGATCCGTTCGGTCTTTTGCAGTGGGTTCAGGATCGTCCGGGCGTTGAGCAGCATGATGCGTTGGCCCAGTTGCTCGAAGTTGTGCTCGACCTCGAAGTCTTCGACGGTTTTACTCTGCGGCAGGATTTCCTCGAGCAGTTCGCGCAGGCGCGGGATGTCCCACTGGCGGTTGCCCAAGTCGTAGATGAACGTGCTGATCGTTTCGGCCGGCTTGACACGAAACACGCGGTAGAAGGCGCGATTGGCGCTGACGATCCGCAGGTCGCTGTCGAGCACGAGCAGCGGGTCGCGCACGGTCTCGACGATGTTCTCGGCGTAATCGCGTGCGGCGGCGACGGCTTGCTCGCTGTGCTTGAGTTCGTCGATTTCCAACAGCAACAGCACCGCGCCGTCAATCTTGTGGTCGAGCGTCGTGTAGGGTCGCACGCGCAGCGAGTGCCAGCGCCCGGCTTTGTCCAGAACTTCGCGTTCCTGCTCGGTCACGGTGGTGATGACTTCGGTACACAGCGTTTCCAGATCGAGCGGCGTTTTCGCGTCGTCTGCGTGAACGAGGTTGTGCCGGATGTGGCTGATCGGCCGCCCCACGTCGGTGTGTCGTAGATCGAACTGCTTCTCCGCCTGCGGGCTGAAGCGCCGGATAGTCAGGTCGCGCCCCAGCAGCAGGACGACCAGCCTCGTCGATTTCTGGAAGTTGATCAGGTCGTTGTTGAGGACGTTGAGTTCAGAGTTCCGATGGGTCATCTCCTCGTTGACGGTGGACAGCTCTTCGTTGGACGACTCCAGCTCTTCCTTGGAGGTCTCCAGTTCCTCGTTGATGCTTTGCAGCTCTTCGTTGGCGGACTGGACTTCCTCGCTGGCCGCCTGGAGTTCCTCGTTGGCCGCCTCGTGCTGTTCCTGAATGGCCTGAAGGTACTCGCGCGTTTCGGAGAGTTCGGTTTCCAGCTCGACGATGCGGCTGGCTTCCTCCTGTTTGCTGATCGGCGGCTTGGCCGGCTGTTCGCGCAACGGCGCGCGGCCAGCCTTGTCAGCCTCTTCAAACAAAATCAAGAAGCAGGGTTCTGGCAGGTTCTTGAGCGGGATGATCTCCAGATTGACCGCGCGGGTCTCGCCGTTCTGCTTCACGCGGACGTTGTCCCTGCGCGTGGTCTTGTTTTCCTTTTTCGCTTCTTCAATCGCGGCGCGGAGCGGCAGCATCAGCCCCTCGCGCGCCATCTTCAGCACGTTGAAACTCGCCTTGCCCACCGGCGGTTCGAGGAACGCGCCGGTCGAGCCGCGGAATTGCAGGACCTGCAAGTCGGCGCTGATGAGCACTCCCGGTGGCGCGAACTGGTTGACGGTGATGCGGTCCGCCTCGCGCTCAGCGCTCATTGGGAGTGGTGAGGGGTGAGGGGTGAGTGGCGAGAAGGGGGCAACAGCCTCACCACTCGCCACTCGCCACTCACCACTTGCTTTCTTCACGCCACTCGCCCCTCGCCACTCGCCACTCTTGCTCTGAAACGCCGGGGTCGGTGCCGCCTTCTTGGAATAGATCTTGTATTTCCGGTCCACCGGCTCAAACAGTTCGGTGAAGCCGCCGACCGATTCCGACGCGCCCAGGAGCAGGAACCCGCCGGGCTTGAGCGCGTAATGAAACGTGGGGATCGCCTTCTTCTGTAAGGTCGGCCCGAGATAGATCAACAGGTTGCGACAACTGATCAGGTCCATCCGCGAGAAGGGGGGATCGGCGAACAGATTCTGCCGCGCGAAGACGACCATCTCGCGCAGCGACTTGCCGACGCGATAGCCTCCCTGCTCTTCGACGAAGAACCGGCGCAGACGCTCGGGGCTGATTTCCTCCGAGAGGCTCTTCGGGTAGAGACCGAACCGGGCCTTGTCCAATAACTTTTCGTTGAGGTCGGTGGCGAACACCTGCAGGTTGCGTCCGCGAGGTGCCTTCTCCGCCGACTCCATGAAAGCGATGGCGATGGAATACGCCTCTTGCCCGGTGGAGCATCCAGGCACCCAAACGCGGATAGGATCGTCGCCCGGCTGCTTCAGGAGTTCGGGCAGAACGTCGCGTTGGAGAGCCTCGAACGCTTCGGGGTTGCGGAAGAAGCTCGTCACACTGATGAGCACGTCGGTGCAAAGCGCATCGAGTTCCTTGGAGTTGCCTTTCAGAAAAGTGGCGTAGTCCTCCAGCGTGTTCTGCTTACTGATCACCAGCCGCCGGGCGATACGCCGCTCGATGGTGCTGGACTTGTAGAGCGAGAAATCGACGCCGGAATGATTGCGCAGCAGCGTCAGGGTAGTGGCGAGTGGCGAGTGGTGAGTGGCGAGATCAGGAGTGGTGAGAGAATCGCCGTCGGAGTCTTCCTTCTCGCCACTCGCCACTCGCCACTCACCACTTCCCAGATGCTTCGCAATCCGCGCGAGTTCGTGCGCGATGTCTGTCGGCGACAGCACGAGGTCCACGCATCCCGCCGCCACGGCACTGCGCGGCATCGAGTCGTACTTGGCCGAATCATCCTGCGCGAAGGTGATCCCGCCCTGAACCTTGATCGCTTCCAATCCCAGCGTGCCGTCGCTGGCCGTACCCGACAGCACCACGCCGATGGCCCGCTCGCGATGGTCCTGTGCCAGCGACTCAAAGAAGGCATCAATCGGCCGATGCGGCGTGCGCGACTTCGGACGTGGCTGAAGCTGTAACACGCCCTCGGCGATGCTCAAGTTTGTGTCGGGCGGAATGATGTAGACGTGGTTTGGCTCGACCCGCTGGTTGTTCGTGACATCGCACACCGGCAGCGAAGTGGCTCGCGAAAGAATCTGCGTCAGCGCGCTCTCGTGCTCCGGATCGAGATGCTGCACCAGCACGAATCCCATGCCGGTGTCCAACGGCAGCGCCTTGAGCAACTGTGTGAACGCCTCCAACCCACCGGCCGAAGCACCGACACCAACAATCGGAAACGACGCCACAAGGCTTCGTTCGTCGCGAGCGACCGAGGCTTCATCCGTTGGTCCTGGCGATGCGACAGGCACTTTCGATGGAGCAGATTTCTTCTTCATGGGGCAGCCTCCAATGTCGTCGCTCTAATGAGCGGCACGGCGCTAGCCGCCGTTTTTTGCGTTTGTCTTGATGCCATGGTGCCGGTGGCTCCACTCTCCGAGACAGTCGCCAGGATTTGCTGCAACTGCTCCAACAGAGCGGGCTTGACCAGGTGGTGATTGAAGCCCGCTTGCAATGAAGTCTGCCGGTCCGCGTCCTGACCATAGCCCGTCACTGCGACCAGCACGACGTGCTTGAGAGCGGGATGCTGCCGGATCCGTTTCGCGACCTCATAGCCGTTCAGGCCCGGCAAGCCGATGTCCAACAACGCCACGTCCGGTCGGTAATCAATGGCCGCTTGCACTCCCGTCAACCCGTCGTGAGCTGTCCGAACATCATGCCCCGACGCTTCCAGCAGCATCGAAAAGCTCAGAACCGTATCCACGTTGTCATCCACCACCAGCACTCGCAAGGGAGTGGCGAGTGGTGAGTGGTGAGTGGCGAGAGAGGGAGGGGAAGCGGGGTTGGCGTGTCCGAGATTTTCCAGCTCGCCACTCGCCACTCGCCACTCGTCACTTTTTAGAGGCAGGCGCACGACGAACTCACTCCCTTGCCCCAAGACACTGGAAGCCTCGACGGTTCCTCCGTGCAGTTCCGTGAGCCGTTGCACCAACGCCAACCCGATGCCCAACCCGCCTTGTGAGCGGTCCAAGGATCGTTCCGCCTGCGTGAACAGGTCGAAGACGCAAGGCAGGAGTGCCGGGGAGATGCCGACGCCGGTATCGCGGACGCGGATGAGGACAAAGGCAGGAGTAGCCGAACTCGTGAGAGTTCGGGAGTCTGCGCGGTCGGTTGGAATCGGTGGCGAGCCGGACTGAACTCTCACGAGTTCAGCTACGGGGACGCCCCCTTCAAGCTCGACGGTCAACCAGATATGCCCCCCTTCCTCGGTGTACTTGGCGGCATTGGTGAGCAGGTTCACAACCACCTGTTCCAGCCGGGCCGCGTCGGCGTGCAGCCAGATCGGTTCCGGCGGCAGTGACACGGTGAGTTCATGCCGGCGTTGCTCGATCAGTGGGCGAGCGGTCTCCACCGCAACTTCCACGATGCCGCTCACGGCGATGGTTTCTCGACGAATCTGAATCCGGCCAGAGGTGATGCGGGACACCTCAAGCAGGTCATTCACGAGATGTTGAAGTTGTCCCATTTGACGTTCAATGATGCCGCGGGCTTGCTGCTGAATCAGGCTCTCGCTCGCCTTGTTGAGACCCAACAGTCGCACGGCGTTGGCAATGGGGGCGAGGGGGCTGCGCAGCTCGTGACTCAGCATCGCCAGGAACTCGTCCTTGCGGTGGTGCAGGTCCGACAACTTGGCCGCCTGCTCCCGCATCTGCATTTCAAAGCGGCTGCGTTCGGTGACATCGCGGGCGGCGGCAAACACTCCCCGCAGCTTCCGGTCGCGGTCGTGGAAGGTGGTCGCGTTGTAGGACACCACGGTTTCCTTGCCGTCTCTGGCGCGCGCGGTGAGTTCGTAGTCGGTGACCTTGCCTTCGTCCAACACCAGCTTGATGCCCGCCTCGGCTCGCTCCGGGTCGGTGAAGTAGTCCTTGAACGGCGCGCCGATCAGCTCGTCGCGCGTGCATCCGGTGAGCAACTCCATCTGCTTGTTCACGTCGGTGATGATGCCGCGCGGATCCGTGGTCATCAGCGCGTCGATGTTCGATTCAATCAACGAGCGCGTGTAAAACTGTTGGTCGCGCACGCGCTGATCGAGCAGCATGCGTTCGGCTTCCACCTGCTTGCGCGCGGTGTTGTCGGTGCCGATCAACAGATAGCCGATGATCCCCCCTTGGGCATCGCGCAGCGCCGTGACGGATACCACCGCCGGGAAGCGGCTCCCATCCTTGCGGATGTAAGTCAATTCGTAGATGTCCTCGATCCCGCGCGAGGCTTTGAACACCAGAGCCTCGAAGCCGGGCGTGATCGGAGTGTTGAGTTCGACACTCAGGGTTTTGGCGCGCGCGATGACTTCCTGCGGATCGGAAATGTCGGCCGGTGTGATCTTGTTCATCACTTCGGCGGCCGTATAGCCCAGCATCCGCTCGGCACCGACGTTGAAAATCTGAATGACGCCGTTCGCGTCGGTGGCGATGCTCGAAAAGTTGGCGCTGTTGAAGATCGCGCTCTGCAAGGCTCCCGCCTTGAGCAACGCCTCTTCCGCCTGTTTGCGCGCGGTGTTGTCGGTGCCGATCAGCAGGTAGCCGATGATGGAATCCTGGGCGTCGCGCAGCGCCGTGACCGAGACGACAGCCGGGAACCGGCTGCCGTCCTTGCGGATGTAAGTCAGCTCGTAAATGTCCTCAATGCCGCGCGCGGCCTTGAAAACCAGCGCCTCGAAACCCGGGGTGATCGGGGTGCCGAGCTCCAGGCTCAACGCAGCGGCCCGCGCGATCACCTCCTGCGGATCGGAAATATCGGCCGGCGTGATCTTGTTCATCACGTCGTCGGCCGAGTAGCCCAGCATCCGCTCAGCCCCGACGTTGAAGATCTGAATGACCCCCTTCTCGTCGGTGGCGATGCTCGAAAAGTTCGCGCTGTTGAAGATTGCGTTCTGCAAGGCCCCCGCCTTGAGCAACGCCTCTTCCGCCTGCTTGCCGAATTTCGTCATCCATTCACTCCTGTTCGATGTTCCCTCATTGCAGGACTCCTTTCCGCAAGGCCGTCGAGCCACTCGGGCACGCCCCGTGGCGTGCGTGTCATGCGTGCGGTGGCCCGCGTCATCTAGGCGAAAAAAAAGCCGACGAGGCCGCAACCCCGAAGGGCTTCGACCTCGTCGGCTTACTCGTCAACCAGCCCCCCGGCATGGCCGGGTGGCCTTTCAATGAGTCTTCCGAACTTGAATTCCGCGATCCGACGGAGCCAATGTCAGTCTGACAAAAGCTCCAAGCGGCAGGCATGGTAACGTTCGGAACGGGAGAAGTAACGCAGGATCTGTTTTGCGTTCGGCAGTTCGCTGGCTTCGACCGCAACCAAGCGTCTTGAGTCGAACGGATCAGTAACCCGACGCGGCCATGAATGAGACCGCAGCCTCGTTTAACCGCGTGTTGAAAAACGTAACTTGGACGCCCTCGTCCGAGTGCTTTCTCGTTGAAAACGGACGGATGTGGGCGTCCATCCTACGTTTTTCAACGGGCTGTTCACCGCTTGGGCAACGCCCCGCGCGTTGAGCGACGTGGATCGCGGTTTCACCACTCGACGCGCGGGGCGTTGCCCAAGCGGTGAAACGATTCACTTCAGACCGCGCGAAGGATGAATCCGGCCGTACGCCTTATCCCTGACCGCCATCGTCACGCCAGCGATTCTCCCGCTGGACCTGATCGTTACCGCCTTGAGTAGATTGATCGAGGCGACTGCTGACAGCGCCGGATTCTTCGCGAATGACCGGCGGAGTCATGCCCGTCCTGCTGCGCAAGTCAGCGGCACTGTGCCGGGCGATCATCAACTCTTCGTTGGTCGAGACGACTTCCACAGCACACAAACTCTGCGCGGTGCTGATGCGACGGGCGTTCGTCGCATTGGCGGCTTCGTCCAACGCGATGCCTAGATGATTCAGGCCGTGGCAAATATCGCGGCGCACCGGCACGGCGCGTTCGCCGATGCCGGCTGTGAAGATCAGGCGATCGAGTCCGCCCAAGACCGCCGCGAAGGCTCCGACCTGTTGGCGGACACTGTCGCAAAACATGTCGATGGCCAGTGCGGCTTGAGGATTGTCGCCTCGAACGGAAAGCAGCGTCTGCATGTCGCCGCTCAATCCGGAAACACCTTTGAGGCCCGATTCCTGATTCACCAGACGTTCGATGTCGCGCGGGCCGTAGCCCTGATGATCCATCAGATAAATCAG
>JAYTQJ010000082.1:0-12400 GCA_043746775.1 Schlesneria sp. | reverse complement strand
GTTCCTTGCGGCTGTCCCAAGGTCTACACCAAACAAAAGCTCATGAAGAAAACGGTGACGAAGACCGTTCCGAGCTACAAATGGGTCGTCGAAACTCTGTGCGAACAGTGCCAAGCCGGTTGCGTTCCTGTCAGCGTTCCGGTCGGAACTCACGTCCCTCCAGCCCCCGCGCTGGAACCCGGTGTGAAGCGTCTGTCCGCCGTGGTGCCTCCGCCCCAACCTGCCTCAGAGACCGTTCGGTAGTCCGAGTGAGCATACCTCGCGTGGCCTTGAATGAGGGCATCGCCTCGTTTAACCGCGTGGGCAACGCCCCGCGCGTCGCGCGACGTGGATCGCTGCTTCACCAATCGACGCGCGGGGCGTTGCCCACGCGGTTAAACAACTCTCTTCAGACCGACGCACCGACAACCACTACTCGAACCGTTCATCGTCGAATGGGTGCAGGAAGCCGGGGAGTTTGCCTTTGGGCAGGGCCTCCAACAGGAACTGCGCCATGCGGAAGTCGTCGTGGTTGGTGAGTTTGATGTTGAGCGGTGAACCTTCCACCACATGGACTGCGTGACCGAACTGTTCGACGAGTTGAGCTTCATCCGTTGGCTGCAACTTGCCGCGCCGCGCGTAGGCATCGAGCAGCAATTGTCGCCCGAAGACCTGCGGCGTTTGAGCGGCCCAAAGGTTGGCTCGCGAGACGGTCTCTTCGATCCGGCCGCTCGCATCGACACGCTTGAGCGTGCTGGTCACGGGTGTCGCGAGTAGCGCGGCACCATGTTGTTCGGCCGCGCAGAAGACGCGATCAATCCACGCTTGGGCGATCAGGGGACGAGCGGCATCGTGGACGGCGACGAAGTCCACATCGGCCCTCACCCGCGCGAGAGCATTGCAGACCGAGTCCGCGCGTTCGGCTCCGCCCGTCACGATCTCGATGTCCATGAACGCGAGGTTCGGCCGGAATTTTTCCTTGAACCATGCGAGGTCTTCGGGCGAGACGACCAGAATCGTCTGCACCACGTCATCACGATTGGTGAAGGCTTCGGCCGTGCGCACCCAGACCGGTCGCCCCTTCAACTCGACGAAGACTTTTTTCTTCGACTGCTCGGCCGCGAACAGATTCGACTGTTGAGCAGCAAACCGACTGCTCTTGCCAGCGGCAGGCAATATGACTGCAAATTTGGGCATGGTGCGTCCTCTGAGAATGGTGGCTGGGCGATCGTAGTCGTCGCGCCGCGACCGGGCAACGTGTGGTGAAAGGTCAACGTGGGTGGCGTGGCGACGTTGTGGGAATGCCTCACTGTTCAGTGGACCGCATAGAGTCGTGAACGCTGTCAATGTGCTTGAACCGCAGTGTTTGCGCACAGTGAACGCCCTACGTCGCAGAAACTTGGCAGGTTGGCACTCCATTTGTTTAGAGGGTCAACGGATTGTTGCGTTCGCTTGACGATCGCCTCGTTCCGAATCAGCCGCACCGGCTTCTTGGTGCGGGGCCACTCTGTTTAGGAATCTCCACCATGCCCAAGCCCGTGATTGTTGTTTTGAGTCGCGATCAGTCGATGGCGTCCGAGTTGCCGGGGCTGTTTCAAGGGAAGGCCGACATCCGGGCTTGCGACTCGTTCGACGATCTCGTTGATCTTGGTCGGAACCTCGACATGCAGGCTCTCGTCGCCGACTTCCGTCGCATGGGAAGCGGCGGTCACGCGGAGAACCGCATCCTGCAATCGGTTCAAGAACACTTCCCGAAGTTGCGGGTGGCGATGGTCACCTCGGACGAGTGTCCCGAACCACTGGCCCGTCACGCGGCGATGCACGACATCACGCTTTGTCGCGGACACCTCGATCGTGCGACGCTGCTTAAGGCGTTCCGGTCCCTATTTCCGGAAGAGGTCGAAGTCGCACCGTTGGAACCGGCGGTGCATCGCGCTCACGCTCCATCCACACTACTTCCCAATGATCTGGGCGATGAGAAGTCGCTCGGAGTGATGACCGGAATCAGCCGTCGGTTCGAGACGAATTCACCGCACCTCAACCAGATGCTGACCGATCTGGAAGTGGCCGCTCGCCATGACGTGACGATCCTGTTGATCGGTGAGACCGGTTCGGGGAAGACCTTCCTGTCACGACTGATTCACGAAGTCAGCCCGCGCCGGCACGAGCCGTTCCTGCCCGTCGCCTGTGGTGCGCTGCCCTCCGATTTGATTGAGAGCGAACTGTTCGGCCATGTGAAAGGAGCGTTCACCAGCTCTCATGCGGACAAAGAGGGTAAATTCCTCGCCGCACGCCGCGGTTCGATTCTGCTCGACGAAATCGACGTACTCGGTCCCGATCAGCAGGTCAAACTATTGCGTGTCATTGAGACGGGTGAGTTCGAGCCGGTCGGGTCCAATCACACACAGCACTGTCAGGCGCGGCTGATCGTCGCGAGCAATCTCGAATTGCAACCGCTCGTCGAACAGGGTCGCTTTCGTCCGGACCTTTACTACCGCTTGAACATGCTGAAGTTCGTGATTCCACCACTGCGGCAACGCAAGCAGGACATCATCCCTCTGGCCAGAAAATTCGTCCGGCAGTTCGCCATCAAGCACGCCGTTCGCGTCGAAGAAATCGACCCGAGTCTCTTTAACTCGCTCATCAACTACCCGTGGCCGGGTAACGTTCGTGAGCTGGAGCACGTCATCCAACGCGCGGTGATCTACTGCCGCGACGGTCGCCTGTCGGCAGAACAACTCCCGCATCACGTCCTCTCAGGAACGGCCGGTCCCACGAACGATCCATCGGTGGAGTTGGGACTCGGCTACGGCAGTCTCGCCCCCAAGCCCAATCAGCCTGACAAGACGCTCGGTGGACAGATCGCACTCAGTGAGAAGGAGATCATTGAGCAGACGCTCTTCAAGAACAGCTTCAGCCGCACGAAGACGGCGAAGGAATTGGGCATCAGCCGCGTGACGCTCTACAACAAGATGAAGAAGTACAGCATGCTCCGCTGAGACAACCAGGCGAGCGGGGCGGCGAAGCTGAATTCGTGAGAATTCAGCCGGCTTCGACGATCTTCTGAAGTCTGACGACTTCAGCTACTCCCCAAAGTGAGCACTATTGGGCTCACGCCGCCTCGCTCGCCTGTTTGAGGAGAACGCCAAGTGTGCCCGCTCTGCCGTCCGCAACAAGCAACTACGGAGCGTAGCTGCCCGATGGTTGGAGCATCTGCGGATAGATGCCTTGGCTAACCGATGGTGCGTCTGTCTTGGGACGATCGTATTTGTTCGCCTCACCGCGAGTCGATTCCCGGAACTCGGCGTCTTGGTAAGCCTTGGTCGGCCAAGCCGCTTCGTTCAGGAAGATCTCGTTGTAATCGAGCAAGGTTCCCTTCTCGACCTGCACGTTCTTCACCGCCAGTTGGTACTCGACCAGCGAGCGATAATAGGCCACGTCGGAATCCGCCAATCGGCGTTGCGCATCGAGCATGGAGTCGAGCGAAGCGTTGTCCGCCTCGAAGGCGGTCTGCACGGCGGCCACTTGTTCGGTCGCGGCCATGCGGCGGTTCATGTTCGTCTCGACGAGGGCATACGCCCGCTCGGCTTCCGAGATCGCGTTGCTCAGATCAAACACGACCGACCGTTCTTGTTCATGCAGTAGGGCACGCTCGCGCGCCAGTTGCAGTTCCGAGTGACGGATCGCCGCGTAGGCTTGGCGGAAGCCGATCGGGAACGACAGTTCGACGCCGGCCTGCCATTCCTGGAAGTCGCCCGTGAGCAAGTCTGTTGTCGCATTGTTGAATCGCCCGGTCCCCTCGTTGGGGAGCAAGTCTTGGCCAAAACCGCGCCAACGATACCGGCCGGTCAGATCAAGTTTCGGACGAAGGAAGTTCTTGTTGGCTTCCAGCTCCGCTTCGCGTTTCTTGATCTGCCATTTTTGGCGGCGCAGCTCCGCGCGTCGTGTCAGGCCCTCGACTAAGCTGGCTTCCCAGCCGAAAACTAGCTTTGCTTTGATTGGCTCTTCACTGGGTCGGATCAGCCGCCCGTCACTGATCGGCAATCCAATCAACAGTCGCAAGCGACGTTCGATGACATAGACGCCGCCCGTACCGCGAAACGTTCCGCCCGTGCTGCCGTTGTTGGTTCTGGTTCCATCGACCAGCTTTCCGTGCAACGAGTTCTGGGCGTCTTCTTGAAAACGGAAGTACTGCTCGCGAGCCTGAGCCTCCTTCTCGGCCTCACCGCCGCGACGGCCCCGTTCGTAGAGCGCGTGAATCCGTCGCCACGTATCGAGGGCGGCATTGCGAGCCGACACCTTGGCGTCGAGATCGCGATACGCAAAGTAGAGGTCCCAATACGTGTTCTCGACATCGCTGGCGAAGTTGCGGACACCCAATTCAAAGTCGGCCAACGCCACGTCCGAGTTGATGCGGGCGATCACCACTCCGTTGATCGCGCCCGGTTGAGCATTCGGACCGGCAAGTCGATTGAAGTTGGTTCCGCTCCCCTGCAACAGCGGATGCCGACCTTCCACGTCGTACCACGTCGTGAAGGCGCTGGGGACGAAGTTTCCGGGAGCGTTGTTGAAGTCGTACTGCGTGTAGTTTTTGAACGCGAACTGCGTCCCCGTGGCGGCAGTCTTCGAGACCTGTGTCTGCCACGTCGCGAAGTCCTGTTTCAGCAAGCGAGTTCCGCCGCCGAAGAAGACGTTGTTCAGTGCTCGATCATTTTTCTCGAACGAAAAGTTGGATGTGAACGCCGCATCGAACGCACTCAGCGCGCCTTCGATTCCAAAACGCGGATCGGACTCGGCGATGGAAGGATCACCTTTTGATCGCGAGCCATCTGGTGCCCGCAGCACCGTGCCGCCGAGATCACGCAGTACCTGTGAGTTGGCCAGCGCGAGGTGCATCGTCTCTTCGAGCGACAACTCCAAGTAGTCGAGCGTCTCGGGACTTTCGAGTGACAACGGTGCGGGAGTGGCGGCCAACATGTCGTCGCTGGGAGTGGCGTGATCGGGGATCTCGATCTGCTTGGCGAGGTGCTGGTAGTGAGACGTGTCGATCTCACCGATGGCCGAAGACGGAGTCGCCGCATGGCGCAGGCAGCCGCAGACGACCAGACTGGTCATCCCCAACAGCCACATTCCTCCGCTCACCCTGCGCATTGCGACTCCCGTTTTCGTTCGACCATTGGCTCGACACTGCCGAAACACGCGAGACCTCTCGCCACCGGCAGAAGCGACCGCTTCCGGTCGTAATCTCGTGCCACGACTGCGCAGCAACGATTCGTCTATTGTCATCGGCAACCGCTACGACCGGCAAAAGGCGATTTCGCGGCAGAGGCGCACTTTGCGGAAAGGTCTACCCAAACCGGATACTGACGACTTCGCCATCTTCCCAGACTGGCACGGAACCCACGGGCCGAGTGTTGATGGACTCAGGCAAACTGCCTCCACGTAACTCGTTTAACCGCGTGGGCAACGCCCCGCGCGTCAAGCGGCATGAAAAATGGTTTACCGCACGACTCGCGGGGCGTTGCCCACGCGGTTAAACGACGGTCCGCCAAATTCCGCCGTGCGAGATCGAGCTTGCTCAACTGCGGACGGCTCATAAAAAAAGCCCGTCAGCAAATGGCTGACGGGCTGCGTGTGACGGAGGTGAAACACAGTGCGCTGTGAATCCACTTCACGCCTTGCTTCTGTTTCAGACCGGCTGCAAGTGAGCCAGCTCGTCTCGCAACCGGATGCGTGCCGTGTGGAGACGCCGTTTAATAGTGCCGACAGGACTGTTGAAGCGGTCACTCATTTCGATCAACGACTGCCCTTCGAAATAGAACGCGAGGAGCGTCGTTCGATCGAGTTCTCTCAAACGCTTCAAGCCGCCCTGCAATTGCGCCGCCTGTTCTCCGCTCATCGCGTGATCGAGTGGTGACTGGCGATCACAATTCACCGCACCGAGGACTTCGGAATCCTGCGTCGCTACTCGCGGACGCCGCACGGCCCGGTTGATCGACAACCGCACGGCAATCCGTCGAAGCCAGCCGGGAAACCGCTCGGCCTCACGCAACTGCGGCAACTTCCGCAGCGCTTGGATGAACACATCCTGAGTCAACTCGGCCGCTTCAGCCTGATTGCGGAGCCGTCTCATCGCGATGGAGAACACCGTCGATTCAAACGTCTGAACGAGCTGGCCAAACGCCTCCCGATCACCAGTCTGAGCCTGCAAGACGAGCGGCAAGAATTCTTCGTTATCCATGATGAATGTTTCCCAATGCGCTCGCGGGCATCGTCTTGACGCGGCGTGCGAAAATCCAGCGAAGTTCAGAATGACGGTCACCGGCTGGCGAAAAGAAATGCACGAATGCAGGACTTCTCGGACCTAGACTCGGAGTGAACGTCGGGCAGGCGGGCCTTGAGCGGGAGCATGTCAAGCGCGAACGAACGCGCGGACAGACTCCGCCATCAGACCGGGCACCACACTTCGGACAGAGAGCAATCCCTGACGATGGTCTCAGCCGCTAATCGAGCGACTGAGTACCAGCATGGCCCACGCGGGAGTCGGTAGTTGATGGCTGGCATCTAGCCGCCAACAACCCTCGAAGCGTGAACGCAGAGTCTCGTGTTCTCTGCCCCGTCCACGTCCGCGCTCTTGGGTCTCGCGACGCATCTGACTCTGTTTTGAGTCAGCGGAATCGCTCGGCGTGAGCGTGGAACTTGGCTGGGGCTTGGTACACGGAGACCCGAGGTCGGGACGCAGGACGACGCGGTCGGCTACGCAGGGGCGCTCAACGCCGGGGAGATACGACCGATGGGCATTCGCTGCATCCACGACCAGACCGGCTGCAAAGCTGGTGCTGGCGTTGATCATCGAGTTTTTCATGCCTTGTGAATTTGTCATCGGGGTACCTCCTGCGGGAACCGCAGTCGTCGGGAAACATTCGTCAAACAACAGTGTTTCGGAGAAAAAATCCGCAATCCTGAGTTGTGCATGGCGTTCGCCCCACACTGGCGGCGGAAGTCACTGGGATTCCGCGATGCACGAAAGACATCGAACCGCGAGCAAAGGTTCGCCCTTTTTTTCGTCGGCTCGGAAGATTTTTCTCAAATTGCCGGTCAGTCTGCCAGCCAGCATCCATTTATTTTGGGCTCAAGTGGCGGGCCTCACACGGAAGGGCCGATCTCTCGCACCGCGACCGGCAATGCTCGCCGATGAAGTGCGACTAAAGTCTGGAATTCGCGAGGTCAAACTCAACCCTCTCAGAAAAACCGGAAGAATCCATAAAGTTTGACACTGTGAACGGCCGATGTTCGAGGAGCGGGGCTGTCGTGCTTCGCGAGTCCCATTTTTGTCGAGACTTCGGGAAAGGATTCCCTCCAAATGAATCTGCGTCGTTGGGCCACACTCGGTAGTTTGTTGCTTCTGTCCTCGATCGGTTGCTGCCATTCGCGGTGCGTTTCCTCGGATCCTTGCGATCCCTGTGGTCCCGCTCCGACATGCGGCCGGTACGTCTCCGGTTGGATGGGACACAAGGTTCAGTCTTGGCGCATGAGGAACTATGGCTGGGGCTGTGGCGGATGCAATTCGTGTTCGAGCGGCTTCGATGGCGAGATGATTGCGTCGGGATGTGATTCGGGGGGTTGTGCCTCCGGAAACTGCGGTGGCCAAGTGATGGGTGGCTCGCCCACCGGATGCGCGTGCGGTCAGCAGCACCAGCAGCACTCAGAATACGCACCCAGCGTTCCCTCCCAGATGTCGGCCCCTGTCCCAAACACCCAGGGACCAACACCAGCTCCGGTCGTTGCTCCGCAACAGGTGCCAATGGACAAGGCTCCGATTGATAGCGAGATCGCGCCACCACCCACCGATGCCAACACCACGCGCCGCAGCTCGTCGGGACCTCAGCATGTCTCCGTCGAAGAGTTCCACCGGTTGCCGGGAGTCGTTGTCTCTGGTTCGATAAGCCAATCGCCTCAGTCGTCGGTCCCCAGCTTGTCGAGTTCCGTGAACGCGACGCAGCCCGTTCTTGCCGCGCCACAACTGTCGTCGGTCCCCGCTCCGCCGCGAGTCGTTTCGTCCGGTGCTCAGCAAGTGAATTGGGCTCCCACAAAGAAGTGACCGCACCGCCTGACGCTTGAAATACTCTGGTTCAAAACGCTCATGCGGCGAGGGCCAAGTCCCTTCGCCGCGTGAGCGTTCTTGTTTTGTGACCGCACTCAGAGTTGGACATTTGGCTCGGCTGAAGCCGCCTCGCTCACCCGTGTCAGTCGGCCACGATTAGCTTCACGCCGAAGTAGTCGTGGATGAACTGCCGCCGATCACCTTCATGCCGGACGAGTTGAACCAGCGCGAGCAGCTTCATTTGATCCCGCTTCAGTTTCGCCGCGAGTCGTTCGGCGTCGAGCAACTCGGCGGGGATCTCACCGGTGACATGGAGCTGCATCGGCTCCCAGCCCGCTTCGTTCGCGGCCCCTTCGATCGCACCGTAGCGTTCGAGCATTGCGAGAGCCGCTTCGAGCCGACGGTCATGCTTCTGTCGCGCGTGCAGCTTCTCGCGCATCCATTCGAGCCCGAAGGCGGCGACCTGTTCCGCATCGTGGACAAGCAAATCATGGACTCGTTCATAGAAGTGCGGATCGGGGTTCGACCAACGGATGAACTCCATCTGCGTCGAAAGGTCCGCCTCTTCGTAGAGCAGCACGCAGTCGGACGGCAGGCCGTCACGCCCCGCGCGGCCGATCTCCTGATACCACGCTTCCATCGAGCCGGGGATTTCGGCGTGGATGACGAAGCGAATGTCCTCCTTGTCGATCCCCATGCCAAACGCGGGCGTCGCCAGCACAAGCGGGCAGCGGCTCTGCATGAACTCATTCTGAATGCGTCGCCGCTGCTGGCGGTCGAGGTCGCCGTGATAGTTCACATGCGGCACGCCTTGCTTGCGCAGCAGTTCGCTGAAGCGTTCGAGTGTTCGGATCAGCGTGAAGTAGACGATCCCGCTCCCCGTTCCGGCCGGATGCCGTTCGCGCACGGCGGCAATCTGCGCGAGTTTCTCGTCGTCGCCCCAGACCTCTTCGACCGCGAGTCGCAAGTTGGGCCGGTCGATCCCCTCGTGATAGAGTTGGACCCCATCCGGTCGCAGCCCGAGTTGCCTCACAATGTCGGTTTGAACTTCGAGCGTGGCCGTGGCCGTGAGGGCGATCGTCGTCGGGTTGCCGAGCCGCGCGCGAATCTCGCTGAGCCGCGAGTAATCGGGGCGAAAGTCATGTCCCCACTCGCTAATACAGTGTGCCTCATCGACGGCAAGCAGCCTCACGTCGCGACGGCCAATCGCGTCGAGGAACTCCGGTTTGCGAAACCGCTCCGGAGTGACGTACAGCAGCGGATGCCGTCCTTTGGCGACGCTCGCATAGCGTCCATCCCGCTCTTCACGCGACAGCGACGAGTTGATGAACGTCGCGTCAATCCCACGTCGCCGCAGGGCATCGACCTGATCTTTCATCAGCGCGATGAGTGGCGAAAGAACCAGCGTGATCGGCTCGCGCGCTGTTCCATCCGCAGGCCCAGATTCCTCAGACGCCGCCAGTGCCTGCGGCATCAACGCGGGAACTTGATAACAGAGCGACTTGCCTCCCCCGGTCGGCATCACGACGAGCGCATGCCCTCCCGCCAGCACGCGGCGAATGATCGCCTCCTGCGGGCCTCGAAACGAAGCAAACTGAAAATATTGAGCGAGTACGTCGATGGGTTCCATACAGAAAGATGTGACGCATCCGACGCGCTGAAGCAAGAGCCGTACAGGCCGCTACGGGGCCATCGTCTTGTTAATCGAGGAGATCGGGTGCCACGGTCACGGAGCCTCGACGTGGCCGTGTTGCCGATGTGAAAGCTGTTTCTCGATCACACGGCCATGTCGAAGCTCCGTGACCGTGGCACCCCAACTTGAGACAGGCGATGGCCCTGAGAACACCACCACTCTTCGCCATTGCGGACGCCTCGGGTTAAAACTCGCGCGGCCTGATGTGAAACGACTTCACTTTGACGTGACCGCCAAAAGTAGCCTTCCTCGCTCCGCATGAAGTCAGCCGAGTCACCAGCGACCCGGAGACGCGGGAAACAGTGTCATTCCGCCTTCGGCTCTCTTCACGCGGAGCGATGAAGGCTACTTTTGGCGGGCGCATCCACTTTGACTTTGCGAGATCAAGGACGCCACCGATGCAGTACGAAGTCGAACTCAAGTTCCCGTTGGCCAACCCGACGGAAATCGTGGCAAAACTGATGAGCCTCGGAGCCGTTGCCGCCTCGCCTGTCGAACAGGTGGACCGCTATTTCAACCACCCGTCGCGCGACTTCAGTCAGACCGACGAGGCATTCCGCATCCGTTCTGCGGGTGAGGCCAACTGCGTCACGTACAAGGGAACGCGAGTCGATTCGCTCACGAAGACGCGACGTGAGATTGAAGTCCCGTTCGCCGACGGCCCCGACGCGGCGAACCAGATGGCTGAAGTCTGGCAAGCGCTCGGCTTCCGCTTCGTCAGTGAAGTTCGCAAGACTCGCGTGCCACTGACGCTCGACTGGCAACAGCGCACGTATGACATCGCCCTCGACGAAGTTCCGCCGCTCGGCACGTTCCTCGAAATCGAATTGCTGGCCGATGAAGTGGGGCGAGTCGCGGCAGGCGACGCGATTCTGGCACTGGCTCGCGAACTGAACCTCACCCATCCCGAACACCGCTCGTACCTCAAACTGCTGCTCGGCCTGTAGTGGTAGCCCTGTCGCTCCGCGACAGGAAGCGGGATCGCAGACAGGCGTTCGTCGCTCATTGGAGGCGATTCAACAGATCGACCCTCTCCGTTCATCGCGCCTCCTGTCGCGGAGCGACAGGGCTACCTTCTCAGAAGACCGTGTTTCACAGTGCGTTGTTGGGGGACCATCAAGTTAGAGACGGCCCCCCCCGAGTCCCGCCGCCGAACCGTGGTGTGTGGAACCTTGCCGGGGTCAGGGGTACTCTTCCCACACACCGGAGACGTGTCTCGTGTGTGCGTGGTTACCTGCCGGTCATGCGATCATCCAGTTCAGGAGAAGTAGTCATGTCGAACAAGGCGAAGCAGCTTCCTCGGCGTCAGTTTTTGAAGGGGGCACTTTCGGCGGCGGGGGCCGCTGTGTTGGCTCCCACGATCATTCCCAGTTCGGCTTTGGGGCTGGACGGCGCGGTCGCTCCCAGTGAGCGAGTCGTGGTCGGCGGGATCGGCATCGGAAACCGGGGGACATATGACCTTGGTTGTTTCTTGGAACAGAAGGATGTTCAGTTCGTTGCCGTCTGCGACGTGAAGGAGAAACGCCGCACCGCCGTCAAGAAAATCGCCGACGAGAAATACGGCAACGAGAACTGCGCGACCTACGTGGACTTCCGTGAACTGCTCGACCGCAAGGACATCGACGCGGTGTTGATTGCCACTGGACCAAACTGGCATGCGACGATGGCGATGCACGCGGCCAAAGCGGGCAAGGACATGTACTGTGAGAAGCCCGTTACGAAGAACATTGCGCAAAGCCTGATCCTGGCCGAAACGATGCGTCGCACAGGCCGTGTCTTTCAGGCGGGAACTCAACGCCGGAACCTGCCGCACTTCGCGTTTGCCTGTGAGCTGGCTCGTACCGGCAAGCTCGGCAAGCTCAAGAAGGTCTATGCTCATCCGGCCGGGATGCAGGCCCTGATGAGTGGCTGGTTGATTCCCGAGACCGAGCCGGACAAAGAGGTCGTTGATTGGAACATGTACCTCGGCCCTGCGGCGTGGCGACCGTTCAATCCCAAACTGCTCGACGGCTTCAATTTTGAAAAGGGTGGCGGCTTCATCGGTGCCTTCAACGGCGGCGGCGTACTCGAATGGGGATCGCACTGCGTGGACCTCTGCCAATGGGCTGTCGGTGATTGTGCTCCACCTGTCGAATACAACGCGCCGAAAGATGGCGAGCTGGTCGCTCGCTACGAGAATGGCTGCGAACTGATCTTCCGCGAGAAGGGCTGGATTCCACTCGGTTCGTGCCCCGTGCGGTTTGAGGGCGAGACCGGCTGGGTTGAAGCGGGCGACAGCGGCAAGCTCGTATTGAGTTCTCCCGAGCTGCTCGCCGGACGTGAGGTCGCCGAAATTGGCGGCTATCCGGCGACGTTCCATGTGCGCGACTTCCTCGATTGCGTGAAGACCCGTGGCGTACCAAAGGGGAACGCCGACGCGGCCTGCAACGCGCACATCGCCTGCCACGCTGCCAACGTCGCGCTCTCGCTGGGACGCACCGTCAAGTACGACAACAAAACGAACGAGTTCATCGACGACGTTCAGGCCAACCGCTTCCGATCCGAGGCGCTACGCGAACCGTGGCGGCTGTGACACTCCCGTGTTGAAAAATGTAGGACGGGCACTCTTGCCCGTCTCTTCACAG
>JAYTQJ010000081.1:0-5295 GCA_043746775.1 Schlesneria sp. | reverse complement strand
CACCACAGAAGAACCTCGCCTCAACCGATTCAAAAAGCAGGACGAGGATGATTGTAACGGTCATGCCGACCCAGCGGCCGCGCTGGTCGGAAGAGTTGGCGACACCGGTGAAGCCCCCGGCACAACGATTCGCTCACGCACCGCCGGTCGTCGCGACAGCCAGATCATGAACCCGATGTTGACCACGAACAAACAGATACTCACCCACTGAGAGATCGTCAGCGAAGTGCCGAGCTGGCCTCCTTCGTCGTTCCGCAGAATCTCAATCACGAAGCGCGTGATCGGATAGATCATCAGCGCGACCGCGAAACACTCGCCGTTTCGACGCCGGTGGCTGAAGTACCAAAACGTCAGGGCCGCGATCAAGAAGCCATCGAGCGCGCTGTAGAGCTGAGTCGGATGGAGCGGCGGAGTCCACAGGGCATCGGGCGGGATGAGTCCCTTCCACACAAGAGCATCGAACGTCGCGCTCCCTCGCGGAAACTGCACCGCCCACGGCAACGAACATTCATCGCCGTAGCAGCAGCCGTTGAGGAAGCAGCCGATCCGCCCGAATCCGATCCCAATAAAAATTGACGGCGTGATGACATCGAGCAAGCCGAGCGGTGACACTCGCCGATACCGGCAGAAGGCGAAGAACGCGGCGGCTCCCGCTAGCAACGCTCCGTACAGCACCAGCCCTCCCTGAGAGAGGTTGAAGACCGCATTGAGCAGAGTTTGTACATCGTTGACGTTCGCGAAGACCTCCTCGCGCTTTTGCACGAGATAGAACAGTCGCCCTCCCGCGATCCCGCAGAGAAACAGGCAAAAGGCCATGTCCCAGATGAGATCGGTCGAAACGCCTTCGCGCTCTGCTCGCCAGGACGCCAACCAGATCGCACTCGCCATCCCGAGGAACAACATGAACCCGTAGCCGAACACCGGCAGACCGTCTCGAAAATTCGGGGACCCATTCGCGCGCAGCCACACACCCAACTGCGGCGCGGCGAACACGATCACGAACGCACCGACCAGCCAACGTCCGATCATCCAGAAATCGTCGGCATCGAAGCGGCGGTCCACTTCTTTCCGTCGAACGATCCACGCCCAAAGGCCAAACAACACCCAGGCCAACAGCACGAGACCGAAGCCAAATCCCAGCATTTGGCCAAGTGGACCGAAGTTCCAAGGCCGATCAAGCGGAATGTGAAACAAAACTTGACGCATGGCGAGCCTGACAATCTAAAAACAGGTCGAAGAATGAGTCCGTCGCTTGTCGCCTTTCGCTCCGCGAAAGGACGTTCTTTCGCGGAGCGAAAGACGACATTGTTTCTGAACCGAAACTATGGGGGCTGTGCATTTTCTACTTCCGAGAGTTGTGGTCGGTATTCAAGTAACCCGCAGCGTTAGCGAGGGAGATCTGAAATCGACATGTTTTTTGAAGTCCTCCCTCGCTGACGCTGCGGGTTACTTCAGGAACTCTCGGTACTTGATTCTGCACAGCTTCTAAGGGTCACAAAATCATTTACGAATGAAAACCGCATTGTCGATCAGCCGTGTCGTTCCAAACCGGGCAGCAATCAACGCGACCATCTCCGGCTCGGCCGACTCCAAGGGACAAAGCGTTTCCGGATGAACGACCACCGCATAGTCGAGGACCGCGCCGGGTGTTGCCTCGATATGACTTCGCATGGCCGCTTCCACTTGGTTCACATCTCGCTCGCCCGCGGCGACCGACTGCTCGGCCAAACGAAGTGCCTGCGACACACACAACCCCGCTTGGCGTTCTGTCGCGCTGAGGTACGCATTGCGGCTGCTCATCGCCAAGCCGTCCGGATCGCGCAGTGTTGGGCAAGTGACGATCTCGGTCGGTAGGTTCAGTTCACGAGTCATCACACGAATGAGCATCTGCTGCTGGTAGTCCTTCTGGCCGAAGTAGGCTTTGTCGGCGAGGACGATCAAAAACAGTTTGGTCACGACGGTCGCGACGCCTCGAAAATGCCCCGGCCTGATCTGACCTTCCAGCACGTCCGACAAGCCGCTCACTTCGACAAACGTCCGGTGACCCGGCGGGTACATCGTTTCGACGGTTGGGTAGAACACGAGATCGGCCCCGGCGTTCGCGCACAGTTCCAAGTCGCGTTCGCGAGGTCGAGGGTATCGGTTGAAGTCCTCGTTCGGCCCGAACTGAGTCGGGTTGACGAAGATGCTGACCACCACAAAGTCGCATTCCGCGCGAGCCTGTTCGATCAGACTGACGTGCCCCGCGTGTAAGGCTCCCATCGTCGGCAAGAATCCGACCGTTCGGTTTGCTCGACGTGCTTCAGCCACTGCCGCGCGCACATCCGCGACTGTTTCGGCGACGAGCAACGTTGTCGGCTGAGAAGCGGGCAAGGAGATTCTCTCGACAGGATTTCCAGAAGTTCGGAGCGGGGGACGTGAGTCCCCTGAATCCGGCCTCGACTGCAACCAACGCCGATTCAGGGGACTGACGTCCCCCGCTCCGAAAAAGAGGAACAGCACCTCATCTCAATCACGGAAACGCATACGACCGGTTGCCGCGATCGAAATCGGCGTCGGTCAGCTTCACGTTCGTTTTGAGGTTCGCGTAGGTGTACTCCTCGATCACGGGGGGAGCTTTGTCGTTCTTTTGCGGGAAGCCGAGTTGCTCGATGCGAATGGCCAAACCGGACTTGGTCTCAATCCAGAGTCGCGTGATGTGAAACTTGAATTGGTTGCGCGGCGTCGGATGGAGCGACTCATACGCGATGCACTCTTCGCCGCTGGGGAGCTTCGCACTGGGATACTTCTGCGTTTTGACCTCGCCGAATTTCCCTTCGTCCTCCCACTGCTGAATGACTTTGTCGAGCATGTATTTCAGGCCGATCATCGTCACCGGGTAACGATTCTCGGCCATGACATCGGTCGCGTTCGGGGCACGGAAGACGGTCCCGGCCAACGATTTCAAACCCGCTTCGTGGATGAGCAAGTTGTTGTTATTGCGGCCATGCACGTAGAGCACTTCGCGCCCGGCGCTGGTATCGACGAACTTCAAATAGACACTGAACGGCTCTTCACGCAGCTTGAGCTTCATCGTTGTCGATTGCAGGCGGCGACCGAGTAATTCGCGTTTGACGAAGTTGGCCTCGTAATCCTTCACCACCTTCAGGGCCTCGCGAGCCTTGTACGCTTCTTGCAAAGGGAGGTAGAGCGGATGAGCTTCGTCGATGGGCGGCTTCGGAAGCTCTTGACCATCAGACGACGCAACCGAGGTAACGGGCGAGGCCTCTTTGACGGCGGTCTGTGGCGGCTTGGGCTTGTCCTGAGAGTTGCTCTTGGGAGGATCCTCCGCACGCACGATCACCGCCAGCGAGAGCGATCCCATCCCTGCGGCGGCGATCACCAACACGGCTGTCATCCAGCGGCTGCGGTTCATCAACATCACTCGAATCGGCATCGCATCAACCCCTTCCGAAACAGGCTCGGAAGGCCGTTTCACTGATCTCGTGAACGATCCCGCCCGGCCCTCACATCGGTCGGAACACTAGCTGAGAAGCCAAAAACAGGCAAACCCAATCAGGTTGGCGACCACACGGTTAAGTGAAACCGGAATGGGCCACAAACACTTTCCGGCACTCGTAGTCCGGCCCCCTTGGTCCGGACAATTCCCTTAGCAGTGTCGTCGATCATTTCGTCCGGACCAAGGGGTCCGGACTACATCACTGCAAATCGCGAATTGATTGCGAACCCGTTCCTAATCGCCGCACTCACTTCAGGTGTGAGATGATCTTCTGATCGAGGTTTGGGATGCGACGGCGCAGGTGTTGGCTCAGCGGCGTCGGGGCTTTGCCTGATTTGATCTCGTCGAAGTACGCCGCCAGGGCCTCGCGCGCGGCGGGGGGGCCGTGCAGGATGAAGTGAATGACGCCCCACGCATCCCGGTAGTCGTCCTTGCCCATATCGAGCATCTCGCGCTTGGCTTCCAACTTCTCGATCTCCGGCTTCCAGCCCAACCACAGGGCGCGCCGAATTTCTCCGAGATGAGGGTGGTGCTTCTCACGCAGTCCCGGCGAAGCTTCAAAGTATTCGGCGAACCCTTCGTCCAACCAGAGCGGGACAAAAGGGAGGGCCGTGTGCAGTAGCGCGTGCGTCGTTTCGTGTCGCACATCCGTGTCGAGATCGCGCGTTCGATAGGCATAAACGCGTCCGGCATCGGTTCCCTGCACAAACAACGCGCGACGCTTAGTTCCGTCGGGAACGCGTTTGCTCAGATAGTTCACGTAGGTCGAGCGACTGCGAAACAGATGAATCTGGATTTCCGTCGGCTCACACTTCAGCGACAGCATCGTTTCGAGATCCGTCTGCAAGTCGCCAAGGTCACTCACCAAGTCCGGCACGTCGCGCAGTGCGAACTCGGAACGGATCAGGTACGGCCCGAGCTGCTGTTCCTCGACCCAACCCGACGCCGCCCACAACGGCAGCGCGATCAGAAGCAACACAACAAAGCTGGCTAGAAGTCCTCGCATGGCGGCGGTGTGTACCCGACCCTGCGGGAAAGGGTCAAGACGAAGCGCAGCCACACCAACCCGAAGCGTGAGCAAGGACGATCACTATTGTCCACTTCGTTTCACCGCACCAGACTCTCCACAGCGCGGTCCACGTTCTCAAAGGGCATCGGTGCGCCACTGACGAAGGCGATCTGTCCTTTTCGATCGATCACGAACACACCACGTCGCGTTGTTTCAGACGAGTCATTCCAGCGCCCCCAGCGCCGGTGAATCTGTTCCATCCCATCGGGAGCAGTCGGATTGAAATCGGAGACGAGCGGAAACGGGAACTCACCCGCCCGCTCCGGCAACATCGCCGCGCGGTTCTGTTGGGGGAGCGCGGTACTCACCGCAATGACCTTCACATCGTGAGCCTTTAGTTCGCTGAACCGCTCACGCAGTCGCAACAACTCCGCATCTTTGTCCGCGCCCAACTCGCCATCGAAGAACAGCACGAGGATGCGGTGACGCCCAAGAAATGCCGCCAACCTCACCATCCGGTTGTCGGAATCCAGACCCTCAAAATCCAAGTCGGCCGCCGACCCAGTGACGACTTTAGTTGCTTCCAATTTCACCTGAGCCGCGTAGTCCTGCGGCTTGTTCGTCATCACCCGCCAAACGCACAGCGCGGCGATGACGACACCGGCAACGATAGGAATCAGAACGCGACGGTCTGTCATGAAGTTGGCTCATTCGTTGGGAGCGTTCGCTCGTCGCATGTGAATTCCGAGCGGGGCGGCGTCAGCCCCCCGGTTCTTGGACGTGAGTC
>JAYTQJ010000080.1:0-12436 GCA_043746775.1 Schlesneria sp. | reverse complement strand
TTTTCAACACAAATGGCGGAGAGCCTGAGAAGTCTAATGCCGGGCAGATCCCTTCAGAAACGAACTTCGCTGGGATTTTCAACACAACATGTGACCTTAAAACCTGCCCAAGAACAACTCCGCCGTTTGTCGCCTTTCGCTCCGCGAAAGAGCGTTCTTTCGCGGAGCGAAAGACGACACTGTTTTTGGACCAGTGCTTATGCTTCGCGCGGTCCATGATGAGACATCTGATCGGCATGGATGAAACACGTCCGTGCCGCAGATAAGATGCCGCTCCAACGCGGCCATCACGATCTTGTTCGATGGCCAAACTTACCATCGTTTTGTCGGACAAGGGTCTTCTGTGGCGTCGCACATCACCGGTCTTTCCTTCAGCGAACTCGTGGCCAAGCTAGCGGCGAGGAAATTGAGTAGCGTCGATGTCACGGCGGCATTTCTCGATGCCATCGCCCACCGCGACCCGAAGATCGGCGCGTTCCTGTATGTGGATCGTGATGGCGCGATGCGACAGGCTGAGGGTGTCGATGCGAAGCGCGCGGCCGGTCAATCCGTGGGGCCTCTCGCTGGCGTGCCGGTCGCGGTGAAGGATGTCATATGTGCGGTGGGCCAACCGGCAACATGCGGCAGTAAGATGCTGAAGAGCTTCGTCGCGCCGTATGACTCGGGCGCGGTCACGAAGTTGAAGCAGGCCGATGCGGTTCTTATCGGTCGCACGAACATGGACGAGTTCGCAATGGGATCGTCCGGCGAGAACTCGGCGTTCGGGCCGACTCGCAATCCGTGGGATACCGACCGCGTTCCCGGTGGATCGAGCAGCGGTTCGGCGGCAGCGGTCGCGGCGCGCATGGCTCCGCTGGCTCTCGGCAGCGATACCGGTGGTTCGATCCGGCAGCCTGCGGGACTGTGCGGCATCGTGGGCTTGAAGCCAACGTATGGACGAGTCTCACGCTACGGTCTGATTGCTTACGCGAGTTCGCTCGATCAGATCGGCCCCTTCGCAACAGATGTCACGGGGGCGGCGATCCTGCTCGAAGCGATTGCCGGTCACGACGCGCGAGACTCAACGAGTGTCAACGCTCCGGTGCCCGCATACAGCGCGACGATTGACCAGCCGCTCGCCGGATTGAAGATCGGCGTCCCGGTCGAACATTTCGCCGAGGGCCTCGACCCTGAGATTGAACGTGCCGTGAGAACCGCCCTCGCGGTCTACAAGTCACTCGGCGCGGAGTTGAAGGACGTTCATCTGCCTCACTCGAAGTACGCCATCGCGACCTACTACCTGATCGCCACGTCGGAAGCATCGAGCAACTTGTCGCGTTACGACGGAGTTCATTACGGGCACCGGGCCGCTCAATTCGGTAGCCTCGTCGAAATGTACGAGGCGAGTCGCGGCGAGGGCTTTGGCGATGAAGTGAAGCGGCGAATCATGCTCGGTGTCTTCGCATTGTCGGCCGGTTACGCGGACCAGTACTACACGAAGGCTCTCAAAGTGAGACGCCTGATCCGCCAAGACTTCGACGCCGCACTGGCCGATGTGGACGTGATCGCTGGCCCTGTCACACCGACTCCCGCATACAAGCTCGGCGAAAAAGCGAGCGACCCGTTGTCGATGTATCTCGGCGACATCTACACCATCAGCGCGAACCTCGCGGGCCTGCCGGGCATTTCGATCCCCTGCGGCTTCACCGCGACGGGTCTTCCCATCGGTTTGCAACTTCAAGCCGCCCCGTTCGCCGAAGAGAAGCTCCTTCGAGCCGCGAGAATGTTTGAACGCGAAACAGACTGGTACCTCCGACAACCTCCAATTCAAGAGAGTTGAACCACGAAACACACGAAAGGCACGAAAGGAAAAAGAGTGTAGGGAGAGACGTTCCAGTGAGCCGAGTGGCGTAAGCCCTCGGGCTTTGCACACCGAATCGAATAGGCCGGGCTGACTCCGTCCGGCTCACCTGATTCGAGATGTTGGTTGCCAGTGACTTTCATCCTTGCATGACCAATGAGCCTTGCCTTCAGCGACTTGTCTTTCTTTTCGTGCCTTTCGTGCCTTTCGTGTGTTTCGTGGTTCAATCTCTTCAAGAGCGCCCCATGCCTTACGACATCATCATCGGTCTGGAAGTCCACGTTCAGCTTCAGACTTTGACCAAGATTTTTTGTGGCTGTTCGACCGCGTTCAATCCGGAGCAGCCCAACGTGCAGACGTGCCCGGTTTGCTTGGGGCTACCCGGTGCGTTGCCGGTGTTGAACTCGCACGGCTTCGAACTGGCCGTGAAGACCGCGCTCGGATTGAACTGCGAGATCGCCCGCTTCACGAAGTGGGACCGCAAGCAGTACTTTTATCCCGACCTGCCGAAGGGCTATCAGATCAGTCAGTTCGATCTGCCGTTCAGCCACGATGGCCATGTCGATGTGGTGGTCGAAGGGAAGGAGTCAGGAGTCAGAAGTCAGGAGTCAGAAGGCGGGTTCACCCGGCGCGTTCGCATCTTGCGTGCTCACATGGAAGAGGACGCGGGTAAGAACATGCACGACGAATCGGGGAAGGGCCGCGATAGCCAGGTCGATCTCAACCGCGCCGGCACGCCACTCGTCGAGATCGTCACAGAACCCGACATGCGTTCGGCAGCCGAGGCAAAGAAATTCCTCGAAGAGTTGAAGCTGCTCCTCACGTATCTCGAAGTCTCCGACTGCAACATGCAGGAGGGGAGTCTGCGGTGCGACGCCAACGTCAATCTGCACGTCCATCAACCCGATGGCTCGAAGATTCCGACGCCCATCGTCGAAGTGAAGAACCTCAACAGCTTCCGCTTCACCGAGCAGGCCATCGAATTCGAAGTGGCTCGCCAATGGGATGAGTTTCAAAAGACGGGCATTCGCATGGGAGCCAAAGGGGGCCACAAGGCGACTCGCGGTTTCAACCCGAACAGCGGCACAACGTACATTCTGCGTGAGAAAGAAGAGGCGGCCGACTATCGCTACTTCCCCGATCCCGATCTTGTTCCGGTCATTATCAGTGACGCGAAGTTGGAGTCGATCCGCAGCAGCATGTGTGAACCACCGGCCTCACGGCGCGATCGCTTTCAGTCTCAGTTCGGCCTCACCCCCTACGACGCCAGCGTTCTGATCGACCAAGGCCGCGCGATGGCCGACTATTTTGAAGAGGTCGCCAAGTTGTGCGGCGACGGGAAGCAAGCGGCCAATTGGATTACTCAGGATGTCCTGCGCGAGATGAACCCGCGCGGGCAGACGATCACACAGTTCGCCATCCAACCGCCGATCCTGTCTGCGCTACTGAGCCGCATCAACGCGAAGCAAATCACGATCAAGTCGGCTCGCGATGTTTTCGCCACACTGCTGGCGGAAGCTGATGAAGCTCGGTCAGCGAGCGAAAGCACTGGTGGCTCTGAGTCGCCAGTGGCAACCGAAACGGCGCAATTCATCGGAGCTAGTTCAATTCAACACGGTGAGTCGATCGGAATCTTCCAAGTCTCGCGCATCGACGAGATCATCGCCGAGAAGGGCTTGGCCATCGTCGAAGATACGGGAGCGATCGACGCGGCGATCGCGGCGGTGTTGGCTCGCAGTGCGAAGGCCGTTGCCGACTTCAAAGGGGGCAACGAGAAGGCGATCGGTGCGCTGATCGGCCAAGTGATGAAAGCGGTGAAGGGAGCCGATCCCGCCACCGTGAAAGAGAAGCTGCTCGCCGAATTGACGCGATAAATCACTGGAGCGAGGCCGGTTGATTTCTATCGCTGAGTGAAAGGCGACAAACGGGTGCAGTCGCTAATTGGTGGTCCTAGTCGCGGAGCGACGCCAGCAAATAGCCGTGGGTGTCAACCGTGGGCTACGACCTGCCGCCCTCCGGGCTAAGACAACAAGACCGCACCACGCAATCGAGACGTGTCCGACAGAACTCAAAGTAGTAGGCACATTCCATGTGCCGTTCACCGAATTCCTCCACGATTAGGTGGTCGCTGACGGCACACGGAGTGTGCCTGCTACTTTTGTGGGAAACGAATCGCCGTTGATTTGAAATGACTCGACAGATTGATGTCTCTCGTGGATCTCGCTTCCTGTCGCGGAACGACAGGGCTACCTTCGCAGAGAGGTCTCCCATCGGCATTACCAGAACCGCTCCTACCGACGAGCCAGACACCTGCAGGTCCTATTGCGTCATGGAATCCAAAGTGAAGCCCAAAAATGTGATGTTCATGGTGGGGTCGATGGGTGGGGGAGGTGCCGAGCGCCAAATCTTGGAGATCATCAAACGACTCGATCGATCCCGATTTCGTCCGGTGCTTTATCTTTCTCACCGCAAGGGCGAACTGCTGGATGAAGTCCCCGCCGATGTTCCGATCCATTCGTTCTGGGACGACTTTGCCGGAACGCTTCGTTCCAAAATTCATTATCTGCTGGGAACCACGGACCGTGCCCGCTGGCAAAACCTGGCGCGAACGCTGCGACGTGAGCAAATCGATTTGCTGTACGACCGCTGCTATCTGGCGACTCTCGAAACGGCTCCGGCGACAAAGGCCGCCCGCGTACCGCGCGTCTCCGTCTGCGTTTACGATCCGCTGAATGATGTCACGCGCTCGGCGGGTTCCTCACTCGCGCAGGCCATGCGAACCGCGAAGCACGCTTACTCAACCGCCGATCGCGTCATCTCCATTTCCAATGGGATTCGGCAACAACTGATCGACGACCTCGGAGTGCCCGGCGATTTGATCGAGGTCCATTACAACTTGCTCGATTTTGACAGCGCCCAACGTCGCGCGGCCGAGTACGACCCCGGATATGAGTCGGGACGATTTCATCTGCTGACTGTCGCTCGACTGGCGGAAGAGAAGGGACACAAGTACCTGTTGGAAGCGCTCGATGTGCTGGTGAACCAGCGCGGGCATCGCGAACTGCTCTGGCACTTGGTGGGAGTGGGACCGCTGGAAGAGGACCTGAAGGCCGAGGTGTCACGCCGCAGCTTAGACGCGCACGTTCAGTTCGACGGTTTTCATCGCAATCCCTATCCGTTCTATCGTCACGCCGATCTGTTCTGTTTGCCGTCACTGCACGAAGGATTTGCCAGCGTGCTCATGGAAGCACTGGCCGTAAATCTTCCGGTGCTATCGGCAGACTGCCCCAGTGGTCCGAGCGAGGTTCTCGATCACGGACGTTGTGGATGTCTCGTGCCCCCCGCAAACTCAGCAGCCTTGGTGGAGGCGATCGAAGACTGCCTCACTCACCGTGAGGCTTGGCGCGATCGAACAACGGCGGGGCGACTGTGGGTGAACCAGACATTCTCAATGGAGGCCGGAGTCGCCCGCCTCGAAGACGTGTTTGATTCCGTGATCGAACGGCGTCACGTTTCATAAGGCCGATTCCAACGACGCGGCGAAGCCGCAACCAAAGTAGCCTTCATCGCTCCGCGTGAAGGAAGCCGAGTGCGAGTCCAACATCGATTGGCATGATCGACGATCCAATTCTCATCGGCTTCCTTCACGCGGAGCGATGAAGGCTACTTTCAGGAGGCCGAAATGCGCCCAGCCCAACAACATTTCGAGACCTCGTAGTACGACGCGGCGTCAATCTCGGCCGCGTGAGGTAAAACCTCGCGCCGGTGAAACCTATTCTGTGGGGACCGCGAACAGGATTGTTTCCGCGTCAAAAATGGTTTCATGTCCCAAGTAGAATCGATATCCGAGATTCAAATCTGCGATCCAACGGGGAATCTCCGCAAAATCGTTCAGGCTGTGATAGAGCGCGATGGCGAGTTGAGGCCGATCTCGTCGCAGCGTCGCCTCGGCACCTCTCAATGCCGCTGGCTCGGCACCTTCAATGTCCATCTTGATCATTCCGACACGACCGAGCTGACGCTCTCGAACCACCTGGTCGATGGTGGTCGTGCGGAACGTAGACGCGGCAGGCTCGGCTCCGCTTGTCACTCGTGTTGCCGGGCCGTTGAGATCAAACGAGAGGAGCTTCCCGTCTTCGTCCAGCAGCGGGGCTTCGACGACTTGAATCCGCTCCGAGAGCAGCGGATTGAGTTTTCGATTCTCAGCAAAAATCTCCAGATTCCGCGGCACAAACTCGAAGGAAACCACTTGGCCCTGCGGCCCGACGCGCTCCGCGAAGTACAGCGCCGTGTCTCCCCAGCACGCCCCCGCATCCATCACGAGATCCCCCGGTCGAGCACCTGCCAAGACCTGTCCGGCCTCGTCCCGATACTCGTACTGCCTCATGCCAAAAATCGCCAAGACAATCGGTGCATTCGCATACAAGGTGATCGGATAGCCGAGAGTTTCGAGTTTCATCCGCGACAGCATCCACTCGTGAACGCCCGCCGGAAGCGTGTCTTCCCGATTCTCCAGTGAACGAGCTTGTTCAAACAGCTCCCTGTAGCGAGGTGTCTCGGCGGGCAAGGTCACACGCAGTGTCCCGAGCATGCGATGGGCGATCACCTTGATCAGTGTGTCGCGCGAAGCGCCGTTCTCCAGACGCTCATACAGGAACTGGAGGCCGTCCCAATACGGGTCCACCGTGGCGAGCAAATTTCGCAGTTCGCGATTTTCCCAGTCCACCCGCGCGAAACGAAACCACCGCATCACTTCTTTAACAGCTTGCTTGAGTCGCACAGAAATGCCGGACGGCGGTGACATCCCACACACCGCGTAGTACAGGCTCAAGTCTCGCTTGACGACAAACATCTTGGAGAGAACCTCGTCCATCAACTCCACCGCAAACGGGCGTAATCCACTCATCTCGAATGTCCCATCCAATTCATTTCCGGTTCAGCGGCTGTCGAGATTTCGACAGTCATCCGCGATCCCAACGTCATCATTGACGTTCCCGACAGAAGTCGCCCTCATCGCTCCGCGTGAAGTCAGCCGAGTCACCAGCGACCCGGAGACGCGGAAAACAGCGTCATTCCGCGTTCGGCTCTCTTCACGCGGAGCGACGAAGGCTACTTTTGGCGGGCGCATCATCATTGGCTCTTTCGAGCAAAAGATGAAACGATCATTCGGATCGTAGCCGAATCTCGCTGACGGAGATCGCCTCAGCAATGTTCTTTCAGCAAAAAGGCCTCGCATGTGCGGCTTGACCGGATTCTTGAACTGTTCTCGCGATCAGACCGCCGATGCGATGCGAGCCGCCGTCACGCGCATGGCGGCGACGCTGCATCATCGCGGGCCGGATGACCGTGGAGCGTGGTGCGATCCGACGGCAGGGATCGCGCTCGGTTTTCAGCGGTTGTCGATCGTGGACCTCACGCCTGCCGGGCATCAGCCGATGGCGTCGTCGTGCGGGCGGTTCGTGATCGTGTTCAATGGTGAGATCTACAACGCCGGCGAACTGCGCAGTGAACTTGCCGCGCAGGGCCGTCCGTTTCGAGGCCAATCGGATACGGAAGTGCTCGTCGAGGGCTTTGCCGTGTGGGGGATCGAGGCCACGGTGCAGAAGTGTCTCGGCATGTTCGCCATCGCCGCGTGGGACAACTGGCGGCACGAGCTGACGTTGGCCCGCGACCGTCTCGGTAAGAAGCCGCTGTATTACGCGCGCTTCGGTTCGACGCTGGTGTTCGGGTCGGAGACGAAGGCTCTGCGAGCGCATCCCGCTTTTGACGCGAGCGTCGATCGGCCGATGCTCGGTCAGCTTTTGAAGTACTCGTACATTCCCTCCGGTTCGATCTACAAAGGAGTCGCGCAGCTGCGGCCCGGCTGTCTGATGACGATCTCGCCAGACGACGATCTCTACTGGACTGGCCAGCGCTCCGACCCGCAGCGCGAGTATTGGACGATCCACCGCGCTGTCGAACTCGGACTCCGTTCGCCATGTACGGAGTCCTTTGACGCGGCCACATCGAGTCTCGACGCGCTGCTGACCGATGCGATCGGGCGGCGCATGGTGGCCGATGTGCCGCTCGGCGCGTTCCTGTCGGGCGGCATCGACTCATCACTCGTGGTCGCCCTCATGCAGAAGCAATCGTCGCGGCCCGTGAAGACGTTCACGATCGGCTTCGAGGAAGAAGCGTACAACGAAGCCCCGTTCGCCAAACGAGTCGCCGCGCACCTCAAGACCGACCACACCGAGCTGTACGTCACGGCCCAACAGGCCCGAGACGTGATCCCGCTCTTGCCGACGATCTTTGACGAACCGTTCGCCGACTCATCGCAAATCCCGACGTTCCTCGTCAGTCAGCTCGCGCGACAGCACGTCACGGTGTCGCTGTCGGGTGATGGCGGGGATGAACTGTTTTGTGGATACCGCCGCTACTTTGAAGCTCTGGAAGGCTTGATCGTTCAGAGTGCCGCGATGGGAGGCGCGGCCAAGTCGAATACCACGGCACCGCCGGTCAGACGACTCGCCGCGTTCCTTCGCTCGCTCCCGCCGTTCTTGCGACGACCTCTCGGCCAGTCGTGTCGAGTCGCCAGTCGCGTGGCGCGCGGCCGCGTGGCAAACCTCTTCCGACGTACGGCCGACGTGCTGATCGAAGTCGGTCCCGACGAACGCTATCTCCGTAACATGACTCATTGGCGCGCCTACGATCACGTCGTCATTGGCGGCGACTTCGAGGATGACACGACGATCCCCAGTTGCCAGTGGCCCGCCGCAGCGACGCGCACGCCGGACCAATTTCAACAGTGCTGGCAGTGGCTGGACACTTGGCGTTATCTGCCTGACGACATCCTGACGAAGGTCGATCGGACCAGCATGGCCGTGTCGCTCGAAGCTCGCACGCCGCTGCTCGATCACCGCGTGGTTGAGTTCGCGTGGTCGCTGCCTCACGAATTCAAAGTGCTCGACGGGAAGGGCAAACGGATCTTGAGATCGCTGCTCGGACGGTACGTGCCGACGGAGTTGTTCGAGCGACCCAAACTCGGCTTCGGCGTGCCGATCGACTCGTGGCTGCGCGGCCCACTGCGCGACTGGGCCGAAGACCTGCTCGACGAACGCCGCCTGAAGCGCGAGGGCTATCTCAACCCGCGACCCATCCGCCAGAAGTGGGCGGAACATCTCAGTGGCCACATCGACTGGCACTACTTGCTCTGGGATGTCCTGATGTTCCAAGCGTGGCTCGCGGTTCAAGCGAGGCGGGGTTGAGACCTCCTTCTTTCGGAGCGGGGGGACGTGAGTCCCCTGAATCCGGTCGCATCTGCAATTCACGCCCATTCAGGGGACTCACGTCCCCCGCTCCGAAAGAGGGAGCAAGCGGGCTAACACCCAATGGCACTTCCTTTAGGCCGTGAACCGCAGGAGTGTCGTCTTTCGCTCCGCGAAAGAACGCTCATTCGCAGAGCGAAAGGCGACAAAGTCAGCGTCATTGGGCAAACGCCCATGAGACACGTTGACGCTCCGGCCGCTGACGACGCGGTTCAACGACGACAACTGCGTCCTGTGTGTGAACCCGACAGCATGAGCTGGCGTCTCCGGCAGCTCTTGCCGACCTGCGGTTGTGAGCGACTCCGCACGACAGGCTCCGCTCAGGACAACCGCTGCCACACGAAAAATCCTCAAAGTCCGCCAGATTGATTGTGTCATCGTGTTCGGAACAACCGATACGACTAGAGAGTCCCGAGTCGTCGGGGCGAACGCGCTCGTCAGGGCGCTGGTCGAAGGGTCACTTCGTCACGATACGAACTCACAGATTCAAACGATCTCATTGGCTTGGCGGCCTCGAATTGCCGGAAGGAGTCGAACATGCGACGCGGGACTTGGTTGCTCGCCATCTCTGGGATGATGGCACTTGTGAATGGAGCCAGTTTCGGGGCCGAACCTGCCTCTGTAACCATGGGTCGCGCTTCGACCGGTGGTGCCAGCGGAGAGACCTCCACGCGGAGCGGTCGCATCGCTGCGACGCCTGCCAGTGGTGGTGGCCTGCCGAGTCGCTATTCGCGCACGGCTGCGACGGGTACGCCCACCGCAGGCAGTCCCGACAAGAAGAACTATCACAAGGAACTGTTTACAGAGACGGAACCCGCTTCCGATCCGAAGCTGGGCGCATGGGCCGAAGAACCTGAGGTCGTAGCGGAACCGATTCGCAAGGCGGCTCCTGCTGCGGCCGCGAAGCCGTCCACGGCGGCGAAGCCTTCGACCAGCACGAGCGACAAGAAGGTCGTTCCCGCGTCTGCCTCCAGCAACAAGGAATCGAAGGAATCCAGCGGACCCCGCGTGATTCAGGCGACCTACGACAAGGCCGCCGGGACCAGCGAAAAGAAACATATCCAACAAGTTCGCAGTGAAGCCAAGGGCTTGCGTCCTTCGTCGGCTCCTCCGATGCCCGACTTCGATTCCAAGGCCGATGCGCCTTCGAGTGTTCCCGCCAAAGCGACGGGTGCTCCGGTGGCTTCGGCAAACCGAGCGGCTTCCGATTCGGGACCGACCACGCCTCAAGTCACCATCGAATGGACCAAAAAGGGCGACATCAACGTCGGCCAGGAATGCCAAGTCGAACTGCACGTCAAGAACAACGGCTCGGTCTCAACCAGCCAAGTTGCAGTCGATGCGGTTTTCCCGACGACGGTACGCCTCACCAGCGCCGAACCGAAGCCCGCCGCTTCAGCCGACAAACTGACGTGGTCCTTTGACAGCATCGCTCCCGGTGCCGAACGCAAGATCGTGGTGAAGCTGATCCCCAGTCGCCGCGGCGATCTGGGTGCGACCGCTCAAGTCCGATTCACGGGTGCCGCGACGGCCTCGTTCCGCGTCGAAGAACCGATGCTGAAGGTCGCTCTCAAGGGACCGACCGAGTTGATGCTGGGCGATCCCGCTTCGCAGTTCATCACGGTCAGCAACCCCGGTACGGGAACGGCTCACGACGTGAAGGTCGAAGCCCGACTCTCCGAAGGTTTGGAACATGGCTCGCGTGGTGAGAAGCTCATCATGGAAGTCGGCTCGATCGGACCCGGCGAAACCCGCACGGTCAGGCTCGGCCTCGACGCCATCAAGGGTGGACCTCAAACGATCAACGTCACGGCCACGTCCAACTCGGAAGCGGGCGGGACGGCCACGGCTCAAGTCAACGTCATCGCACCCAGCCTGAAGATCGCCGTCGATGGACCGGGCCTGCGATACAAGGGACGCAACGCCAAGTACACGCTGACCGTCAGCAACGACGGCAGCGTCGCCAACAACAACATCCGCGTCTCGCAAGTGGTGGCCGACGGCTTCAAGTTCGTCTCGGCCGACCGCAGCGGGAAGTACGATCCTTCGACCAAGAGCGTTCAGTGGTTCCTCGGTCGTCTCGAACCGGGCCAGAATGCCAAAGTGATCTGCGAACTAAATGCGACCACGCTCGGTGACTTCGCTCACACGGTGGCCGTGCTCTCCGACTCGGGTGTGCGAGCTGAAGCCAAGATCGAGACCAAGGTCGATGGTGTCGCCTCGCTCACGATGGAGCTAGTGGACATCGACGATCCGGTCGAAACGGGCGTCGAAACGATGTACGAGATTCGCGTGAAGAACGAAGGCTCGAAGCCAGCAGCCGGTGTCTCAATCGCCTGCGAACTGCCCGCCGGAATGCAGCTCATCACCGCGAAGGCTCCCGTGGACGCGATCGTCGAAGGGCGACAAATCCTGTTCAAGTCGCTCGAACAAGTCGCTCCCGGCGGACAGGCCACCTTCAAGATTCACGTCAAAGGTGTGGAAGAGGGTAGCCATCGGATGCGAGTCCGCATGACCGGCGGTGGCCTGACCGAACCCGTCGTCCGCGAAGAAGTGACCAAGGTCTACTCGGACGAAAACTGAGTCGCTTCGATCACGAGCGATCTCGCCCAACACGCTCAACAGCAGGACCGACTTCCCACGGAAGGCGGTCCTTTTTCGTTGGCACGCTGTGATGTCTGAGCGACTTGGGAACGGGAGCGCAATAACTTTCCGAGTTCTCTTGCTTGTTCCCTCCCCGCCGAGGGGAGGGAGTAAAGGCCAGGAATTCGGGAAGGTATTGCGCCCCCGTTCCTTGGTGATTCGCTGTCCTGGTTCATCCGACTATTTTGGGGGGGAGTCCATGAGCGGTATGAAGTCCGTTGTTTTCATCCCTTCAGGATGAAGACTTGGAACATCTTCACTTGCCCTCCAATGACGACTCCCCCCAAAACATCGGATGAGCCGGGTTTCCTACGCCGCATTACGGCACCGTCCAGACCTGCTCGGAACAGCGAGTCTTTCACCTAGCCCGACTCGCAAGTTTTGAAGTTGCGCTCTTTGCTGTTTTGTAGATGCTCCCCACCGACCTCGTGTCATTGGTCTCTACATAACTTAGGAATCGGCTCGCAATAACTGGCCGCTCACACAATGCCGGTCGCCAATACGAGAAGTTATTACGAACCGATTCTTTAAGAGAGTCCACTTTCGGTGATGTACTCAGTATTCGCTCCTGTTCTTCATCCGTGCCCCGGCTTTGCCATCCGTGCTAATCAGAGCTATCCAAGACGGCGTTTTTAGCACGGATGGC
>JAYTQJ010000079.1:0-28913 GCA_043746775.1 Schlesneria sp. | reverse complement strand
CCTGGTCGCCATATTTGATGTTCCAATCCTTGTCGAGTTTCCAGGCTTCATGCCCGAGCACATCGCCAAAGATGAACAGGCGGCCCTGATAAATTTCCCACGAGGCCGGGTCGCTGCCGAGCTTCAACGCGAATGCCGCGCCGGACGAGCAAAAGCCGCCGTATTGCGGCTCGTACTTTGCCGGATTGGCGTCGAACAATTGTTTGTTCGCGTCGGAGGTGAAGTAGTAGGTTCGATTCGGCAGCTGTGAGACGATTTCTTTTTTACCGCGCGCGGGCGCGCCGGCGGTGAAGTAGGCCACCGGGTCGTAACCGAGCAGCATGACGTCATCGCCGCGCGGGCCGCATCAATCTTGAACCAGTGCGACGTGGCAAGCTGCCTCGCGACGAATCGCGTCATCGGTGGCTCGTCGGTTCGACCGAGCACCGTGTACGCGAGTTCCAGCGTTCCACCAATCCAATACGCCGCATTGGCCGAGATGCTTTTCGTCACCGGCGGCTCACCGGCGCAAGCCAGCATCCGGTCGATCAAGTTCCACAGCGGCATGGGTTCGCCATTGGAGATGAAGAACGGGCGACCGGCCACCGCTGAGTTCAGCATCAACGCATCCGCCGCTTGGATGTGCGCCTCGGCGGCGTTCTCGACATAGACCGTATCGACGAGGTTCGCGCCCGAGCCGACTCGCCGCAGTTTCCCCTGCCGCGAACGTTCGATCAGTCGCGGGATGAGATGATTGTCACCCGGCCCCCAAATCAGATGAGGCCGCAGCGCGACAGTGGCCAAGCGAGTTCCATTCGCGATCACCGAACCATTTGCTGCGAGGACCGATCGTTCGGCCATCGCCTTGGTCTGCGGGTAATGAGCGAGATACCGCGACGGATACGGAGTCGATTCGTCGATCCCCGCTTCGTCATGACCATCGAACACGACGCTCGGGGAACTGGTGTGAATCAGCTTCGGAACGCCTTCAGACAGACACGCCGCGATCACGTTCTCGGTCCCGATCACATTCGCGCGATGGTAGTCGTCGTACCGCCCCCACACACCCGCCTTCGCTGCGACGTGAAACACCGCGTCGCAGCCACGCGCCGCCGCATTCACGACCGCACGATCGGCGATGTCCCCGGCGACACACTTCACACCGAGCGCCTTCAACTCGGGATAGTCCCCACGCGACAAACTGCGCACCGAGTCCCCCCGCGCCACGAGTCGCCTCACGATTGCCTGCCCCAGAAACCCGCCGCCCCCCGTCACCAGCACTCGCATCGTTTTAGAAGCCTCTCAATACGTAAGTCAGCATCAACCCCAACAGCACTGCGGCGACGATCATCACCCACACCGGAGACCGAGGTCTGTTCGTCTCACCATCCGTAATCCAACGCTCGCACGACGGACAATAGTCGGCGTCTTCCAGCATCGTCTCACCGCAATGCGGACACGGAATGTAGCCGTCGTCATCCCAGTCGCTGTCGGACTCGTCGCGATCAAACTCATCGCTATCGCCAGCCCAATTCTTACTTCGCATGGTTGCTCCATCGTGGATTCGTTTCCGTGATCCATTCGCAGAGCGAACGCACCACAGAAAAACTCACCGCAAGTTCTTCGCCGCCCAGACGGCCAACTTCTCGCGGAAGATTTTGGAATTGTGGCGGATATCGACGGGAAAGGCTTTGTGAAACAAGATCGTCTGAATCGGGCGCGAGGTCTCGAACTTCGCTCCCAACGCGAGCAGCTCTTCCATCAGCTTGGCCTTCGACGCGCGACGGGCTTCCGCTTCGAGTTCCACACAAAGCACCGGCTGCATCACGCCGCCTCGTGTTACTCCAACGAGCGCCGTGCGGAAGACTTGAGGATGCGCGTTAAAGATCCCTTCGACTGGCTCGGTGAAGTGCGTTCGCTCGGGAGTGATGACGCGATGCGACTTGCGACCGCAGAACCAGAGCCGCCCTTGTTCGTCGAAGTAACCGAGGTCTCCCATGCGGTGAGCGATGTCGTTCCTTTGCTGCTCCGCCCCGACGTAGGACGGGCACTCTTGCCCGTCCTCTTTGAGCTTCGTTTGTTCACACACGATCAAGGAGTCAGGCACCGCAGACTTCCGAATTGGCGGAATGACGGCTTGTTGAACGACAACGGTGTCCTCCGCCAATTCGGAAGTCTGCGGTGCCTGACCCCGGCGCATGTCCTCGCGTATGTCACCGACGACGGGCAAGAGTGCCCGTCCTACAGGAGGCATCGGAATCTTCGCCAGCGCCGTCAGATCGGGGCGGTTGAAGTACTCGCGCGTGACTTGAGGGCCTTGCACCACGATCTCGCCGATCTCACCGCGTGGCATGAGCAGCGAGTCGCTCCATTCCAAGATCGGCTCGTCGGTAATGCGGATGATCGAGACGTGGACTCCGGGAACCGGACGGCCTACGCAGGTTCCGGCTCCTTGCGCGGTCTTGGCTCGCGTTTCATCAAGGACTTCGCGGCTGCCGATCACGGCGACGGGAAGGGACTCGGTCGCGCCGTAGGGAGTGAAGATTTGGCGGCCCGGCGCGAGCGTCGCTTGGAACCGGCTGATGATCTCGGCAGAGACCGGTGCGCCCGCCGAGAGGACTCGTTTCAAGGTCGGCATCGGTTCCGCAACGCGCCCGTCGATGCGGCGACTCGCGTACCGACCGACCGCGTTGAGCAACGCGGGTGAGCCAAACATGTTCGTCGCGCCAAAGCGTTGAATCGGCTCGATCACTTCGCGCGGGTTGACGCGCGCGGGCCGAGTGAAGTCCATGCGCGGCACAATCGCCGTCATCCCGAGCGCCGATGCAAACAACGCGAACAGCGGGAACGTGCAGAGATCGATCTCACCCGGCTCGATGCCGAAGACTTGCTTGAGCAACTCGACCTGAGCCACAAAGTTACCGTGCGAATAGACCGCCCCTTTCGGCACGCCCGTGCTGCCGCTGGTGAAGAGGATGGCCGCGATGTCTGAGGCGGATGTCTTTGCGATGCGGCTCATCCCAACATCGCTTACACAACCCCCACCGGGCTTGTCCTGGTGGCTCGCGGGTTTCTGCACTACTTTGCCCGATGACGATGCGACATCAATCGGAGTAGTGCAAAGACCTAGGTCCACCGGGGCAAGCCCGGTGGGGGGAGTGTGGGATTCATCACGAGACGACTCGCAGTTATCGCGGCCGATCACCATCAGGTCGCGCAGCGTCATCGAGGTCGTATTGAATTGCATATTTTTCGACTGACGCCCTCCGACGTGAACGTACTTCGTCAGCGACTTCTTGCCCCAACCGAACAGCCACCGCGCGATGTGAGCCTTCGTGATGCCAATGAACGCCGTCGGTTCAGCTTCGGCCAAACACTTGCCAATGTTCTTGAGACCCATCCCCGGATCAATGAACACGGGAACAGATCCCGCTTTGAACAGCGCGAACGTTAATGAAAAAAACTCCAGCGACGGCGGGACCATCAGCGCGGTCCTCACGCCACGTCCGATCCCCATCATCGTCAGCCCCGCCGCGATCCGATCGCTCTCGTCATCGAGCTGTCGGAACGAAAGGCTCGTGTACGCCGTCCGCCCCGCACGGTCTCGCGCTGCCGGAAACATCACCGCCATCTGCTCAGGCCGCAGCCGAGCCATGTCCTTCAGGTGAGTGGCGATGTTAATGGTGGGCATGAGTTCAGACTGAAGCCGTAGGGTGCGTGGAGTCTTCGGAACGCACCAGTACGAAACGGCAGATCGCGATCAAGAATGGTGCGTTCCGAGGACTCCACGCACCCTACGTTTGACTCCTGACGATCAAAGCGGATGCTTCTCCAAAAACGTCCGAATCAGCGGGATCAGCTCGTCACTCGCGTCTTCCAAAATGTAGTGGCCGCAGTCGGGATAGCGGTGGAGTTCGGCGTCGGGGAAGCGGGCGAGCCACTCGCGCAGGAAGTGTTCGTCGAACACGAAGTCTTTGTCGCCCCAGCCGATCATCATCGGCAGGTGCTTGAGCTTGTCGAGGCTGTCTCCAACTTGAGTCACTAGGTCGTAGCCTCGGTCTCCCGGCTTGAGCGGGATGTCCTGCACGAAGCGATGGACGGCGAGGCGATTCGCCCACGAGTCATACGGCGCACAGTAGGCTCGCCCAACATCGCGTGGCATCGGGCGGCGCGTCACGCACGACTGCACGGCTCCGCGACTGAAGGCCCCGAAGCCGCGAACGAGCAGCGCTCCGAGCGGGCTGCGTGCTAGTTTCAACTGCCACGGGACCGGCTTCGTGGTTGGAAGGTGAAACGCGCCGGTGTTGAGAACGACCAACCGCTTGATCCGCTCGGGATGCTTCGTCGCGTAAGCCATCCCGATCATCCCGCCCCAATCGTGGACGACGAGAGTCAGATCGCGAACGGCCTGCAATTTGTCGAGCCATGTCTCCAGATCGGCCGCACGCTGACGAAGCGAGTATTCGTAACGCCCTTCGTCCGGCTTGTCCGACATCCCGCAACCGATGTGATCCGGCACGAGGCACCGATACCGATCCCGCAACGCCACGACGAGGTTGCGGTAGTAGTACGACCAGTTCGGATTGCCGTGCAGCATGACCACGGTCTCACCCCGACCTTCGTCGAGGTAGTGCATCCGCAGCCCGCCCAAGTCGGCGTAGTGGTGAGTGAAGTCGTAACCGGGAAGTGAAGTAGATGGAACCACGAAAGACACGAACCACACGAAAAGAGGAAGCGGGGAAAATCAGAAGGAGGAGGGAACCACGAATCTCACGAATAACACGAATCAAGAAAAGAGAAGTCGAGGATGCGAGGATGAGGAGTCACTACGGACAGCACACGGAAGAAGATGGCGAGGACTGTTGTCAAAACGGTTTCGGGCACGATGGGGGCCAAGTCTGACTCTCTGATGACTTCCGCGAAACTCCATGCCTTCCGAGATGACGACTGCTTCTCACTCATTTTCTTTCGTGCCTTTCGAGTATTTCGTGGTTCACCCTCTTCATCTTCTTCCGCCTTTCTGATTCGTGTCATTCGATTGATTGGTGGTTCAAACTCTTCACCAATCAATCGCCAGCATCAGGCAGTTCAGCCCGCTGCCGATGCCGAGGAAGCCGACTCGGTCGCCTCGGTTGAGGAAGCCGCGTTCGTCGGCGATCGCGGCGGTCATCGGGAGCGACACGGTCCCCATGTTGCCGAGATACGGGAATGTACAAAAATCTTTCTCGGGCGAAATGCCGAGGGCGTTCATCACTTGTTCGCGGTGGCCCTTGCCAACCTGATGACAAATCACTTTGTCGATCTCATCCGATGAAAAGCCGATCTTGGCAAGGAATGATTTCCACGTGTTCAGCCCCAGATCGACACCGTGCTTCAGCACGCTGATCGAATCGGTCTGCATGAACTGCGTGAAGGCGTGAGACAGCTTGGCGGGGAGGAGTCCGCTCACCTTCTGCTGCACGAGCTGCGGCATCAGGTTGCCGAACTTGGTGTGCGTGACCGATTGCGGCAGGATCGCATCGACCTTCTGCACGGCGGCGGGCAAGAGCGACTCGAAGCCCCAGCGGCAAAGGGCATGATGTTCGGGAGCCGCCTTCGTCACACCGCCGAGCAACCGATGCTGCTTCTCGCGCGAGAACGATCCGTCCGTCAGCAGCACCGCGACCGCACCCGATCCGCCGGTCAGCGTCGCCAGCGACTTGGTCAGCGCGTCCATCGTCATGTCTTCGAGCAGCCGTTGAATCGTGTAGTCGATGATCTCGCGAGCCGTCTCGCACGAGACAACCATCCCCGCGCGAATTTGCCCGAGTTCAATCCGGTTCGCGATATCGACCATCCCGTTGAGAACGCCCAAGCAAGCGTTGCTCACGTCAAACACCGACGCATCGGGACTGATGCCCAGATTCGCCGCGACACCGCACGCCGTGGCTGGTTCAAACTGCTCGCGACAGACACCCGCATAGATCATCACGCCAATGTCGCGCGCCGCCACGTTCGAGTGCTCGAGCGCCCGCCGCGCCGCTTCGGTCGCCCCGTCGCTCAGTCGATGTTCTGGTGCCCACCAGCGCCGCTCGCTGATCCCCGTCCACGCTTCAAGCTGTCCCGGTGCGATCTTGAGCTTGGAGTACAACGGTTCGAGCCGGTTCTCGATTTCCGTCGAAGTAACAACAACGGGAGCCAGTTCGTAACCAATGGCATCCACATAAACGCGCGAGTATTTCATGAGGTAGCGATGAGCCAGCAAGCGGTGAGCGGTCAGGCAGGAACGGGGACAATGTAGCCGGTTCTCTTCCAGAGTTCAGCCACGCGACCGCTTTGACAAGAACTCAACGATGCGTCGGCTTGGGGGAGCGATTTGGGGCCAAGCGTTCACATTGCCTACGCCACGGGCCGATCAACGCAATCGGGCAGGCCGCGAATGTCTCGCCAATACTCGGCCCGCACGTCTTCGTCGATCTCGACGGGAATGCGTTCGCCGTAGAGTCTGTTGGAGCCACGTTTCTTGCAGCCGGTGATCCAATACTCTTCGCCCGACTCAACCTCGAAGTAGTTCGATTTGAAGCCGTTTCCCTTTTGGGTCCGAAACGTCAGGCCGCGATAGTAAAGCGACTTGCCCGTCTTCGAGTACGTGACTCGACCGATGCGAGCCTCGCCGGTCAATTCGCCCGCCTTGCGTTCGATGTACATGATTCGTGATCGCATCTTGCCGTCTCCTTAAGACCGGCAAATCGACAACTGCCAGATTTTTTGTGGACTAGGTGAGCCGGGTGCCGTAAGGCCAATGGCACTCACTTTGGGGGTGTAGCTGAAGTCGTAAGACTTCAGATGCGTGCCAAAGTCGGCTGAATTCTCACGAATTCAGCTACGTCGCACGGAACGTCAATTTGAAAGTCGCTCAAAGTGAGTGTAGCTGAATTCGTGAGAATTCAGCCGACTTTGACGATCGTCTGATGTCTTACGACTTCAGCTACATTCCAAAGTGAGTGCCATTGGCCTTACGGCACCCGGCTCACCTAATTCCGGCAGTTGCCCGTACCTCACTCGGCCGCCAGCGTGAAGCTCTTCATCTGGTAGATCACGCGGCCATCGACCGACAGGAAGCCTTCGGCGGTGAGTTGCCTTGTCGCGTCATCGACTTCGCGGATGACGGCCGTAACCGTGACGAGGGCGTCGCGCGGGACGACTTGGCCTCGGTAGACCCATTCGTGCGGGGTCGGCTTCTGAGTAACGGGCTGCACGGCGAGCGACGGCGTTTGGAACACGGCATCGGCACCCAGCCGCCAGCGTGCTGCCGCGTAGAACTTCATCAGTTGGAAGAACGATTCTAGCCCGAGTGAACCGGGGACAACCGGGTCTTCGTAGAAGTGAGCCTTGAAGAACCAGGTACTCGGATCGACCTGCATCGTGCCGCGAACGTAGCCAAGTCCGTGCGGCCCGCCGTCCAGCAGCAGTTCTGCGTTGTCCACCATCATGTAGTCAGAGTTCGCGAACGGCGCGGCGTCGGGCGCATTGAAGCGGCTCGCACGGGCGGACTCGTCAGCGGACGGAGCGAAGACTTTTGCGTCACGGATGCCGACTTGATGAGCCAGCGATTCCTTCGAGAAGAATCCGAAGTAGGTGTCGCCGACATAGACCGGCTCGCCGTTGCAGCTCAGGTGATAGCCGAAGTTTTGGATGATCATGCCGCCCGATTGAGAGACCTTTGTGATCTTCACCTTCGTCGTCAGCGTCCCCGATTGCGGTGTGACCTCGCGGTACTGAATCGCCTTCCCGCCGAGGTTTCTAAACGAAAGATCGGTTTCGCTGGTGAGGGCCGAGCCGAGATAACCGGCCAGCCACCCGCAGGGCTGCAACGCCGTTTCGAGCAGCACGGCGAACGGCATCGTCGGCTGACGGTTCGCCGCGAAGTACCACGCATCGATGGGGATGTCGTACTGAGCGACGATCTCGCCCCCCGCTTCCAACTTCCACGACTGGCAGTTTTCGATGGAGACGACTCGATCCAGAAACTGGAACGGCGGCCCCGGCAACCGCGCGATCTTTCGCTCGGCGTCGAACACCCGGTACTTGTCTCCAAACGCAACCGACGGCTTGCCGATGGCGAACGCCGTGATGCGGTCTGTGTCGAAGATCGCGGGACGGAGATCGTAAGAAGGGTTGAGGGTTGAAGGTTGAGGGTTGAGGGGCAGAGAGGAGTTTCGCGGCGCTGACGTTTGTGCATCCTGCGCGCGTGGCGCAGCCACCGTCGTCCCCTCGCCCCGGCTTTGCGGGGAGAGGGCTAGGGTGAGGGGCTTCGCTGCGGTGCGCGTTGCCATTTTGGGAGGATGACTGATCGAAGACGAAGACCCCTCACCCCAACCCTCTCCTGACCACCGAAGCGGCGGTGCCCAAGCCGGGGCGAGGGGGCCGGAAGAAGACCACAATCGCGTCACCTGTTCGCGCGACAGCCCCGTCAGCCGGACGCTCATGTCCGTGATCTCGACGATCGGCTTCCCGTCGGCGTACATCAGGGCATCGGCGAGGCAGTAGGCGGAAGAAGAGCTGAGGGAGGAGGGCTGAGGGCTAAGCGACGAAGAAAACCCTCCGCCAACATAGTCTTCATTCTGTCCCTTGCCCCTCAGCCCTTGCCCCTCAGCCGGCCCATACCCGACCTCCTTCAACGTCACCTCGTACCACACCTTCTTCGTGGACGAGAGGACTTGCCCGCGACACTTCAACCGGCTGCGGACTTCGATGATCGGTTCGTAAGCGATCTGGCCCGCCTCACCAACCCAACCCATGCGCAACAGGAATATGCGGAGCGTGTGCATACAGCACTCGTACATCAGCGTGCCCGGCATCACCTGATCGTCACAGAAGTGGCACGTCAGGAACCAGTCGTCGGGATGGATGTCGAGTTCCCCGAGGATCGTCCCCATCCCGAACTTGCCGCCCACCGGATCAAGCTTCAGCACGCGGTCGATCAGCCACATGCGGGAGCGGGAGGGAGTGGCGAGTGGCGAGTGGCGAGTGGTGAGTGGAAGAGAAGAGGACACGTTGGCGAGCGAAGCTTCTCCGTCACTCGCCACTCGCCACTCGTCACTCGCCAATTTCTTCAACCCCGGAATCGTCACCGGTTCGCGCAGCGGCAGGCCAACGAACGCGGGACCGAAGCAGGCCGCGAGATCGCCCTGACGCAGGGCCAGCAGTTGCGAGTCGTCATAGTTTTCGACGGCCATCGGGACCGGATCGCTCCAATCGGCGGGCCGCTTGCCGGGACGCGGCCGCTTGTCGAGAGCCGTGTGGATGATCCCCTTGCCTCCCGCCAGTTCGGCCTGAGTGAAGAAGCCCGCACAGCCCTCGCGCATCGTCAGCAGCGGCTGGCCATCGACGGTCGCATCGAACTCGAACCGGAAGAGGTACGTGTCCCCCTGCCGGAAGAAGTGCAGCACGCGGATGTCGTAGTTGATCGTCTTCCCGGCTTGAGGCAGTTCATCGTGGAAAGTGACGACCGCGTCGAGCAGCCGGTACGACGCCAAGCCCTGCGTCTCGAAGTCGATCCCCAACCAACCGGAGAGAAAGAGGTCGGCCTGCCCGGACTCAACGGCAATGCACGTCGGAATGCGACCGCAGTCGAGATACCACGCGCCGGGATGAATATCGTGCTCGGTGACAACTCGCCCGGAAGTCATCGACAGCGGCTCGCCCTCAATGGTCACGATGCGATCGACGAGCATCAGCGGTTCGTCAGGAAGACGGACTCGCGTCGGGTGCTGGTCGATCTCGGCGAACATCGTCCCGAGGCAATCACCGATCTTGCCAATGGCGAATGTCATGCACTCGTCGCGATTGAGGGATCGCGGCGGAGTCGTGCGTTGGACGAGGGGCGTGGAAGGCAAATCGGACAGATCAAACGGATCAGTCCGATCTATCCCGTGAATCCCCCCAAGGACGTGCCCCCCCTGAGCCAGCACCGCCAGATGCTGCGCCGCCAGCCGCTCGGCCCGCGCTGAGAACCGAAGAAACGTGTCGTGAGCCTGCGTGCGATGGTCGGTCATGAGTTGAAGCTGGTTGAAAAGGTTGAGGGGCGAGGAGTGGTGAGTTGTGAGTGACGAGTGGTGAGTTCCAGACGGAACATCGTCATCTTCGTTTAACCGCGTGGGCAACGCCCCGCGCGTCGAGTGTGATACAGCCTCGTCTTGCCCATCGACGCGCGGCGAGGGATCCATGGGATCTACAACCCCACCGGGCTTGTCCCGGTGGCTCGCCGGTCTTTGCACCACTTCGGGAGCTTTGTCCAAGCCATCCCGAGGATCCAAGCCATCCCGAGGAGTAGTGCAAAGACCTAGCTCCACCGGGGCAAGCCCGGTGGGGTGACGATTCAGCAGATGGTCGAGCGAGGTTGTCTCAGCAACCGCCTCACGAAACTTCCAACCACCCGGTGGAGTCGGAATCTCAAACGGCAGACCACCCACCCGCGTGACGATCTCGCGGACGGGAGTCTTTGCTTCGTCTTGCCTGGCTCTCAACCCTCGACCCTCAACCCTCAACCCTTCCCCGTACAGATACGACAAGTCCACCGGCACGCCCTCGGTGATCAAGACCGCGAGCAGTTCGAGGAACGTCTCGACCGGACGCGACGTGTTGGGCAAGGCGGCTCGCGCGAGGTGTGGTCGGTCGCCAAGAATCTCGTCGATCATCTTCGTGCAGGACGAGCCGGGACCGATCTCGACGAAGACTCGCACACCGTCGGCATACGCCTGTTCGATCACGCGAGGAAAGTCGATCGTCCCCACCGCCTGAGCGACGATGGCCTCAGCCGCCGATTCGCGCGTGAGGTCGTACTTGCAGCCCAACGCGGTGCTGTAGAAGTCGATGAGTGGGGTGAGGGACGAGGGCTGAGGGGCGAGGGACGGAGCCGAATCTGTAGTGTCCACATCGCGTCCCGTCGGCGGAGCGACGGGACTACCGTAGTCTCGTCGCTCCGCCGACGAGACGCTTTGAAATTCACTCTGCCCCTTGCCCCTCAGCCCTTGCCGCTCAGACCGTTCCACCATCGGCGCGACCGTCCGCATCAAATGCAGCTCGCGGTACTTGGCCTCTTCCTCGCGAAGAATCTCGCAGTGAACGGTGCTGGGTGCGGAGAACGGAACGAACGTCGCGGCGAGGTCACGAACAAGCCGCTCGACGGATGATCGCTCTCCCCCGATCACGCACTGCGTCGGCGTGTTGACGATGAGGAGGTAGACACGAGGCTGTGAATGCACTGTAGGGTGGGACCAGCTCGCTTCGAGCGCCGGCCCACCATCAGGGTTCGCGACGACATCGTGGTGGGCCGGCGCGGCAAAGCGCCGCTGGTCCCACCCTACGGCATCGTCACCGCCAATCAATGCGGTCGGGTGGCCGGGGCTGAACTGAGGCTTTGCGAAGGAAGCCCCGGGGTTTCGCGAAGACGCTCCAACCCCGGCCACCCCATCCATTGAGTGTGAGTGACGCAATAGGTTGCCGATCGCGGCACGCACCTCATCCGCCGAGCGGTCGATCACACCGGAGACCCAATCGACCGGTTCGCCGTCGGGTACGCCCCACGCCTTCCGTGCTGCATCGAACGGCGCTACGAGATCGCTCCCAAACAACGGCGACTCCTCCATGCGTCGCAGCATCTCATCACGGTCGGTCCACGCACGCAGACCGAACAACGCGGCCGACTCACCGAGGCTGTAACCGATGCTGGCAGATGGCCTCACGCCGAACAGAGCCAGCAGATCACACACCGCCGTCCCGATGGCAACCTGTCCGAAGATCATCGCCTTGTGATTGGCGAAGAGATCGGCTGACGACCGCCCTTCCCAAATGAGATCGGGACGATACTGGTCGCGCAGCCGTTGGTTCTCGGCTTCCTGCCGACGCAGTACGTCTGGGAGTTTTTCTAATAGCTCGCGGCCCATTCCGATGAAGGCGTTGCCCGAGCCGGGGAAGACGAAGGCAACTCGGCCGGTTTCACCAAGAGGCTTGCGCCATCCCGCCGATTCGCGTGCCTGAGGGCGAGGTTCTTCAGTCGCATCTCGCCAAAGCTGCCGCGCGGAAACGGTCGCGGCTTCGGGGCGGAAATGCTTGAGCGGTGCCCCACCACACACAACCCCACCGGGCTTGTCCCGGTGGAGTTCGGTTTCTGCACTCCTTGTGTGATCCATTCGCGCGGTTGGCGATTGCTGCCGAGTAGTGCAAAAACCTGATTCCACCGGGGCAAGCCCGGTGGGGAGGTGGGTTTCTTGGCGCGTCGGGAGACCACCCGTTGGCGGAGCGATGGGTCTGCGGCTGGCATCCCCATCGAACACCGCGTGGACTCGCTGCCCCTTGTGATGAGCGTCCTCAAGCCGCTCCAAGACGAAGGTCATCGCGCCGTCTTGTGGCTCCGCTTCCGTCGCACCGATGAGACAGCGGACATCGCACGGCAGATCGACCGCGCCGACGATGGCTCGGTCCAACTCGCCACGTTGCAACATGCCGACCGCGACGTGAAACGCGACTCCGCTTCCGTCGCCTCCCGCCGAGATCGTGAAGCTCGGGCCACCGACATCGAACTCGCGAGCCAACCGACTGGCGACGATGCCGCCGAGATTGCCCATCACGCGATTCGGCGTCAGCGGCGGACCGGCGGCGTTCTTGAGTTGCTTCGTCCACTCAGTGAGTTCGTCCGGCGTGAGATCGAGACCGAGCATCTCGGCCCAACGCGGAGCGTCTTGCTCGATCGACCATCTCAGGTGGAAGTTCGTCGTGTTGGGATCGAGTTCGGTCCCGATGAAGACGCCGGTACGGGAAGGGTCGAGGGTTGAGGGTTGAGAGTTGAGGGACAGAGGGGCGGCATCGCGCAGCGCCTCGGCAGCGACCTTCAGCATCAGTTGCTGTTGCGGGAGCATGTCCTGCATTTCGAGGGGAGGGATGCGGAACTGGCCCATTGGCATCCGGACTTCGCCGATGCCGCGCCCCATCGCGACGTGGGGCAGATTTGCAACCTGCCCGTCAGCAGATTTGCTCTCGTGATCACATGCTTCGGGGAGCGATGTTTCGGGCCGATTACAAACCTGCTCCACGTTCACTTCGCGTCGGAACCAGTCGGTCTGTTCGACGCCCCACCAGTTGAGCCGCGTCCAGTCGAGCGTCTGTCCTTGGAACTCGTGCTCTTGATAGGCCTGCTTCGATTCCCACGCCCCGGCATGAACGCCGATGCCGACGATGGCGACAGCCGGTTCGATCCGCGCCGTAGGATGGGCACTCCTGCCCGTCCGCTCTTCGCCTTCGCTTTGAGTTTGCGGTGTCGTCGCATGGAGCGGTGATGACGAAGGGAGAGGAAGAGGACGGGCAGGAGTGCCCATCCTACATTCGTCGCACCACTCTTCAATCAGCACGTGGGCGTTGATGCCACCGAAGCCGAAGGCGTTGATGGTGGCTCGACGCGGGATTGGTTCTTGGTTCTTGGTTCTTGGTTCTTGGTTTCTTTCCAGCCACGGCTCCGCTTCACCCAGCACGCGGAACGGGCTGTCCGGCGCAGCGAGCTTCTCGGTTGATCGTCGATAGTTGGCGGTCGGCGGCAACGTGCGGTGCTTCAGTGCGAAGAGGACTTTCATCAGGCCAGCGGCACCCGCACCCGTGAGCAAATGGCCGACGTTGGACTTCACACCACCGATCACGCATTGCTGAGGCCGCGCGGATTCGTGTTGCCAGAGTTGATGCAGCGACTCGATTTCGACGGCGTCTCCGACCGGAGTCCCCGTCGCGTGGCACTCTATCAGATCGACATCGCTCGGCTGCCAACCGGCTTGTTCGTAGGCGGATCGCATCGCGCGAAGTTGGCCTTCGGAATGGGGGGCCAACAGGTTTGCACCGCGATCATTCGAGAGGCCGATCCCGGCGATGACACCGTAAATGTGATCGCCCGCCGCGACGGCGTCGCTCAACCGTTTGAGAACGAAGACACCCGCTCCTTCTCCGACCACGAGACCATCCGCTTCACCACTGAGCGGCGCACACCGGCCACTCTTCGACAAAGCCTGAAGCTGTGCGAAGCCCATCTGCGTGTACTGGCAATCGGGCCGAGACATCCCTCCCGCCAACATCGCATCGGCTCGATGAGCCAGCAGTTCTTCCGACGCGAACTTCAGCGCATAGAGCGACGACGCGCAGGCCGCATCGAGCGTGAAGGCCGTCCCGCCCAGACCGAGTCCCTGCGCGATGAGGCTCGCGGGGAGACCGGCCGCGTAACGGTTGAGGGGATGCCAAGAGGGTTGAGGGTTGAGGGTTGAAGGTTGAGTGCCAGAGGGGGACAGGAGGTTCGATGGCGGTGATGCGCGGTGGAGTGTCGCCTTCAACTCGGCTGCTGATTTTCTGTCCCTCGTCCCTCGTCCCTCGCCACTCGCCACTTCATCAATCAGCTTCTCAACAAACGTCCGTCCCAGCACATCGCGGCAGATGGCGGACGTTGATTCCGTCGGTAGCGCGATGTTGCCGAGGATCACACCAACTCGCGAATGGTCGATGCCTGCGAGTTGCCTCGCATCTCGAAACGCCGCTCGCGCCGCGTGCAGGCCGAGATGGAACATCGGGTCGAGCCGTTCGAGAAGCGAGCGGTCGAGGTTCAATCCCTCGGGATCAAACTGAAAGCCCTCAATGAAGCAGCCCCATGTCGAATAGACACGATCCGGCTGCGGTGGCCACGGCGCGTAAGCCTCGTCGGGCGAGAGATACCACCGCCCGTCCGGGACCTGTCGCCCGCAATCGACTCCACCCGCCACGTTCTTCCAAAACGTGTCGAGGTCCGGCGCACCCGGGAAGATGCCGCCCAAGCCCACGATGGCGATCCGTTCAGACTGATCAGAAGCAGGCATGAGGCATCCGGGGGGAACGTGGCGGTAATCGTGTCGAAGTCCGGCTTTTCTGAAAGCCGGACTTCTCATTGGCGAGGTCGTCAGAGAGGAAGTTCGGCGGACAAAGCTAAGCCGGACGTTGACAACGGGGCGGCATCATAGTCCCCGCCGATTGCGTACTCCATTCAATGCGAACGGTCGAAAGTGAAGTGTGTTGGCAAACAAGTGGCCTCGTGACGGAACGGTTGATTCAACCGGGACAACCACTCAAGTCGGTACGCGCGGACGGTCGATGGCAGTAGACGCGTTGGCAGAAGGACTCCCGACGTGTCATATGATTTAGGCCACCATTCCCAAAGGGGCAGGCGATGCGAAGGCTCTGGTTGGTGGTGGGCATGGTGATCGCGAGTGGCCTTTCGTCGGGATGCCGCTGTTGTCCACTCATGAATCCGTATGCCAGCGCGGTCGATGATGTCAGTGATTCCCATCTGTATCTCGACAACTGGTATCGCCCACGCTGGGACATCAGCCGTGCGGGCAAGCCCGATTGGTGTGGCGACAAAGGGCGACAACGAAGCTGGTACTGCTGTCGCGAAGGAACGTGGGGTCGCTACGACGACTGCAATCTCTATCCGACCAGCTACCCGTATTCGTATCCGGGCACCGCGTTTTTATCAGTGGGATCGCCGATTCCATCGACACCCGCGCCTGCGGTAGCAGAACCGTATGAGAAGCCCTTGGTCGAATGACTCGGGAGTCTGTTGTCTGTCGGTGACATGAGAGAGGCCGGGCGGGCGAGTGCCCTGTCCGTTCTTAATTTGGGGGGGAGCTGAAGTCGTGAGACTTCAGAAAACGCCGAACTCTTACGAGTTCGGCTACCCCAAAATTAAGACTTGACGGGGCACTAGCTACAAATCTGCTCCAAGGCCCGTGTGCAGCAGGTCACGAACAGTGGTCAGCACCAGTTCAACGGCGACCCATTGCCGCTGCTCTCGCGTGGTTTCACCCAGGGAGTCGCACTGGATCGGCGGGACAATTTTCTGTTCGAGCGGCAATTGATGCCGTGTTGTCAGAGTCCGCTTTGAGCCTGGGTTGTGCGACAATTCTCGCCGCGCGACTCCGATATAGACGACGCCATCCAGATCACTCGGCGCATTCGGCCCGAGGTGCCCGGTGATCGATACCGCGAAGTCGGCTTCCGGAGTGAGGGCCAACACTCGCTCAGCCATCAGCGACGCGACGACATCACTGACAGGACCGGGGTCGTTCAACAGAGCCGCCGGAATGTCGAGCCACTTCGATTTCGTCTCCAGCCTGTACACAACGGCTGAGCCGCAAAGGGACTCCGAGACTCCCGGCACGCGAGCGAGTGATGCGGCGACCAGTCCGGCAGTGCAGCTCTCCGCGAAAACGACCCGCAGCCTCGACCGGTTGAGCAACGCCGCGACTTCTTGAACTAAGAGGGTGAGTGGTTGTTGCACCGCTGGTACTCCGTGCTGCAAGTGTTCTACTCATCAATAGCCACGACTCATGCTGTCCAAGATTGCGTGTTTGACCACATGGGATTTGAGTCACGTGCTGGCCGTCTTGCCGTTTGATGCGACACCCCCATCTCCATGATGACACTGGTTCCCGGCAACTCACGCTCGTGCTGGACTTGAGTCATTATTCCGACTGTACCGGTCGTAGCAGTCGTGCCGATGAAAGACATTGTGCCGGTGATCGGTCACTCCCCGCGATCGGAAATTGTGGGGGAGTGACCGCGATCCGGACAATCTGGACGCGGCGTCGCCGCGAGCCAAGTCTCTACGGCCAGCAGCCGTTTGGCCAGTTCACTGGCGGAATTGGCTCGGGGGGATGGACCGAGATGACTCGTCATCGAAAGCGTTTTCGTCGGCACTGGGTTTGGTCTGCCGGAGCGATTTGTGGTTTGGCGCTGGCGGAAGCCGCATGGCCAGGCGCGGGCTGGGCGACCGATCCCGTTTCGCCGCGCGACGGCTTGGAAACGGCCGGTGTCAGGGCTTTGGCCGCCGATGCGGAGATGGATGCCTCCTTCCAGACGCTCGGCGTGAACACGATGAAAACGGGTTCATCCACGACAGCCGTCCGCAAGCAGGCGCTGCACGATCTCCCGTTGGAACGACTGTCGAGCGAGGCACGCGGCAAAGCCGAATCGCTGCTGAAGAACATCGGCATGTTTCGTCGTCTGCCCTCGCTGTCGTTCGAGGTCGATCCCGATGTTTACGGCTACTTCGTACGCAATCCGGATGTGGCTGTGGCCACTTGGCGAGCGATGGACATCTCGAAGTTCAACCTCCAAGAGGTGGGGCCGAATCGCTATCACGCAGATGCGGGTGATGGTTCCATCGGAGAGGTCGAACTGTTCTACCACACGCCCGAAGACACACTGATTCACTGCGACGGCGCGTTCAAAAGTCCGCTGCTGCCGAAGCCGATCGTCGCGCGGTCGCTGATGCGGTTGCAGACGACCTTTGCCAAGGAACCCGATGGGCGTGTCATCGGGACTCATTCCGGAGATGTGTTCGTCGAGTTTCCCTCGCAAGCGGTCGAGACGGTGGCGAAGGCGATCTCACCCGTCAGCCACACGATCGCGGATCGCAATTTCAAGCAGATGACCCTGTTCGCGCATCTGATGTCGCAGGCCATGGCCAAGCACCCAGGTTGGATCGAAGTCATCGGCAACAAGCTGGATGGAGTCGATGCGAAGCGGAAGCAGGAGTTCATGGAAGTCTCCGCCCGCAGCCATGCCATCGCCCGGAAACGGCTCAACACGTCCGTGAAGCCCGTGTCTCTGTTCACACCGGACGAGGTCTTGGCTCCGCTGCGACAATCCGGAGCCTCCAACAACAGCTTCTCGTTTGAATCATTCCCGTTTTCGCCGACAGATCGGCTCGCCCCGGAAACGCTGACAGGAACGGCTTCGCTGCGAGAGTAAGTGTTCGTCCGAAAACAGTGTCGCCTTTCGCTTCGCGAAAGAACGCCCTTTCGCGGAGCGAAAGGCGACAAACGGCGGAGTTGTGCTTGGGCAGGCTGTGAGACTTTTATCGAAACAGACGCGACGACGATCGACCCGGCTCGCCGTTGCGCCCGCAGCCCGGCTTCCTGAAAGGAGGCCGGGCTGCGTTTGTTTGCAGTCGCAAAAAAGGAAGCCTGACAGACAAACACCGGACCGATGTCGGGCGTCCTTCGTTTGCGTGTCAGGCTTCAATGGGTGGAATCATTTTCAGCCGCTCGCGTTACGACTCCATGATGTCCTGCTCCTTCGACTCGACCAGCGAGTTGATCTGGCCTTCAAAATGCTTGGTCAGATTCTGCACGCTCTCCTTGGTCTGATCGTGGATGTCTTCGCTCATCGTCTTGTCCTTGAGCGCGACATCGGCGTGCTTGTTGGCATCACGGCGAACGTTACGGATGGCAACGCGACCATCTTCCGCCAAGTCCTTCAGCCGTGAGACCAATTGCTTCCGGCGTTCTGTCGAGAGGGGCGGAATATTGAGCCGAATCACGCGACCGTCTGAGTTGGGTGCCAAACCCACATCACTCGATTGAATCGCCTTCGCAATGTCGTTCAGCGTCCCTTGGTCGAACGGCCGAATCATGATCTGCTGAGGCTCGGGGACGCTGATCGTGGCGATCTGTTTGAGAGGCGTGGGTGATCCATAGCAATCGACTCGGATGGAATCGACCAAGCCTGGAGTCGCACGGCCGGTGCGCAGTCCCTGCAACTGGTTCTGCACAACATGGACGGCCTTTTCCATGCGTTCTTCCGCATCCAACAGAATTTCATCAGGGTCCATGAGAGATCAGCTCCTGGAAATGATTTGACCAACAGTGCGACGCGACCAAGACCACGTTTCGATCAACGAGAACGACACGCGAACCAACGACGACAGCCAAGGCAAACTCGGCCCGTCAAACAGGAGTTTACAGGGCGACGAAAGTCATGCGCGATCAGGAGCGGAACTAACTCGCGTACCAAGCCGCTCCCCGGCAATGGCCCGTTCAATGTTGCCCGGCTTTTGATAGTTCAACACCACGATCGGAATGTCATGTTCCATGCAATGATGAATGGCCTGAGCGTCCATCACCTGCAAGTTCTGACGCAGGACATCCTGATAACTGATTTCGGAGTACCGGACGGCATGTGGGTTTTTGAGCGGGTCATCCGAGTAAACGCCATCAACTCGCGTGGCCTTGACGACGAGATCCGCATCAATCTCTCTGGCTCGAAGAGCGGCAGCGGTGTCGGTCGTCACGAACGGGCTACCCGTTCCAGCCGCCAGAATCACGACGCGGCCTTTTTCAAGATGGCGAATGCAGCGTCGGCGAATGAATGGTTCGGCAACAGGCGGAATGGTGATTGCGCTTTGAATCCGCGTTGGAACACCAAAGTGTTCCAACGAATCTTGCAGTGCGAGGGCGTTCATCGCGGTTGCCAACATTCCCATGTAGTGGGCTGTTGCCGGAACGACAATCGAGTTCGATGACGAGAACTCACGGCCTCGAAGAATATTGCCCCCCCCACAGACGATTGCGAGCTGGACGCCTGACTCGACCACGCGCTTGATCTGTTCGCAAATCACCTGGACTTCAGAGAGACAGATTCCCGATTCACCCGGCCTGGCGAAACTTTCACCGCTGAGCTTCAGCAGGACACGTTTGTACTTGGGCAACGCTGCGTCAGTCATTTGAACTGTCTTCCTCCGTGAACTGTTGATCTCGATCCGGACCATCAATTCATTCTCAAGTCTTACCAAAGCAAAACGGGGGGCAAATTGCCCCCCGCGCTGAATTCAAACTGCCCGATTTCCGAGCCGCTCCACCGCGCGAGTGGCTTCAGTTTCCAAGAACCCACCGCGTAAAGCCGACTGCCTTGAGACCGCTCTCCGCCAGCGCTTGGTTGACCGTCTTGGAGTCATCTTTGGCAAACAACTGAAAACCCAACACACCGTTTTCGGCGTAGAAGGTCTTCATACGGCCATCCACAATTTTCTCAACGATGTTGGCAGGCTTGCCAGAGGCAGCCGCTTCTTCGGTCAACCGAGTTCGCTCGGCGGAGACCAAGTCGGCCGACAGCTCTTCACTGTTTGTGACCAATGGCTTGAGAGCGGCAACGTGCATGGCCACATCACGCAGAACGTCGGCCGTCTTATTTTCACCAGAGGCACGAAACAGCACGCCTGTCTTGCCGTCATGGTGGGCGTAACCACCCACTGGCCCAGCAACACGAATGACGCGCGACAACACCATCTTCTCGCGAATTTTCCCAACGACTTCTTCGAGCAAACTTCCCAACGTGATGCCAGCGCGATCAGGAGCTGGCTGAGCCAAGAGTTCCTCAGGAGTGATCGCGCCCGGCCCGGCCAAGAGTTGCTTGACGCATTGATCAGCGAGGAACAGAAAATCATCAGCCTTCGCAACCGGGGCGGATTCACACTGAATCTCGACCATCGCACCCTGAGTTCCATCGGCGGAGATTGCAACGCGAACGACTCCCTCCGAAGTGGTGTTTTCGAGTCGCTTCAGCATGACCTTTTTGTTGCGCTCTTTCAAAATCTCGATGGCCCGTTCTTGGTTCCCATCAGCTTCCACAAGAGCCTTCTTGACATCCATCATGGGTAGGTCGGTCAGATCACGCAGTTGCTTAACGGCCTGCGCGGTGATCTCTGCCATCACAAACACTCCTTCAGCGAACAATTCAACAATCACATGAACACAACGAAGAGACTACGAATACGAACTCGCAATCAAATACCCCGAACAGATTTCCGTCCTCTTTAGCGCAGCTCACCCATCGCAGTGAGTCAATTCACTGCTTGCTGGGGCGACTCAAGATTGGCGGCGATCAATTTTGAATGGACGGCACAGCCTTGTACTGAACTTCTTCCGCAGCGGCGGCACTGTCCTTGGGCAAGCTGGCACGGCCTTCGACGATCGCTCCGACCAAGTGCTTGAGAACCAACTGGATCGAGCGGATGCTGTCGTCGTTGCCGGGAATTGGCAGATCGATCAAGTCTGGATCGCAGTCCGTATCCAGCAAACCGATGACCTTGATTCCAACGAGACGTGCTTCGTGAACGGCGTTGTGCTCCTTGCGAGGATCAACAACGATGATCGCCTCTGGGAGGCGGTTCATGATGCGCAGGCCGTTCAGGTTCCGCAGCATCTTTTTGTGTTCACGGAGCAGCGTGGACTGCATCTTCTTGGAATACGTTTCAATCGAACCCGAACTGAAAATCTGATCCAGTTCTTCGAGTCGCTTGATGCGGCTGCGGATCGTCCGGAAGTTGGTGAAGATGCCACCCAGCCAGCGGTAGTCCACATAAGGCATGTTGACCGAAACGGCCGAGTCGCGAATCGTGTCGGCCGCTTGCTTCTTCGTGCCGCAGAACAGCACGAGGCTTCCCGCCGCCGAGACCTTCTGGAGGTAACGCTTTGCACGGAGCAAACCTCTGACGGACTCTTTCACGTCGATGATGTGGATTAGATTCCGGCGACCGTAAATGTACGGTCGCATCTTCGGGTTCCACCGACTAGTTCGGTGCCCGTAATGAATGCCAGCTTCCAGGAAGTCCTTCACCACAATCTCAGACACGTTGCCGACTCCTCGACGAATTATGAGGCGATGTTCCGGGTGCAATTCTAATCAGGCACCACAAAATTCTCGCACAACCCCTACCAAGCGGGGCGGCATGTTAGCGGTCGTGTTGTATGCCGTCAAATCAACCGACGCCCGTTGATGTTGTGGCCGAAACGTTTGCCAAATAACGCGGCAATTGATTTCGAGTGGCCAGAAATACGGGCGTCAGAAAATCTTGCCTCGAGCCCGTACAAGTCGGGCGGTCGAAAGTAAGCGATCAACTTCGACCAGACGCGATCCACCGCAATCGAGATCACTGGCGAGGCGGCTCGGCCTGAAACAGGCTTGACCGATAGAGGCCCATCTGGCGGAGGCTGTACTTGCCCAAGACGCCGAGTGTCGAGAGGCCGTACTTCACGCTGCGTCGGAAATTGATGCTGCTCGCCTCATCGAAGTAACGGACGGGGACGGGAATGTCACCAAGCTTGAACCCAAAATGAACGGCCTGCGCGAGGAACTCGCTGTCGAACACGAAGTCGTTCGAGTTTCTCATGTAGGGGATCGTCTCCAAGACTTCGCGTCGATAGGCGCGAAAGCCGCTGTGAAAGTCGCCGAGGTTCTGTCCGAGGACCACGTTCTCGATCAGCGTCAGTCCGCGATTGGCGACGTACTTCCAAGCGGGCATCCCGCCGGAAAGGGCTTCGCGCCGCGTGCGAATGCGCGACCCCATCACGAAGTCGCAGATGCCGAGCCGAATGATCTCGACCGCGACGGGGATCACGCGGCTGTCGTACTGATAGTCGGGATGAATCATCACGATGTAGTCGGCACCGGAGTCCAACGCCCGGCGGTAGCACGTCTTTTGATTGCCCCCGTAACCGAGGTTCTTCTCGTGGCGAATGACCGTCAGCCCGAGTCGTTCCGCAATCTCGACCGTGTTGTCGCGGCTGCAATCATCGACGAGCACGATCTCATCGACAGTCCCCGGCGGAATGTCGGCGACAGTCCGCTCCAATGTTCTCGCCGCGTTGTAAGCGGGCATCACGGCAATCGTTTTACCGCGAGTGGGCCGCGAAGCTGTGAGGGACATTGCCATGCTCGATGGCTCAATGGAAGAGGCCGATTGATTCAGTTCAGGAGCGATTGGCACGGAAGCACGTTCCAACAAAAGGGCCCAAAAAAACGACGAGAAACTGCCGAGGCAAAATGCGGGGCCATCGTGACGGGGGCGGGAACCGTCGTCCATAACAATTCGGCAAGACGCAAGAACTCCGGCCGAGAGGACGACCTGATCTCCGCACGAGTCACACGACCATTGGCTTCGTCAGCATGTCGAGCGGTTTGAAGAAGTCTCGCACATGGCAGCGGAAGCCGGGGATGGCATCTTCACCCGTCAGTTCGTCATCGGGCATCAGTCGGGCGAGAGTTCGGTCGGCTCGATACACATCGAGCGTGCGGTTTTCGGGGTCGATCACCCAAACCAAGCGAATACCGGCTCGAAGGTATTCTTCGATCTTCTTATTGAGGTCATAGACGGTGTCGTTGGGCGAAACGACTTCGACAGCAAGATCAGGAGCGATGGTGACTTGTCCGCGAGCAAGCTGCTCGGCAGGAAGTCGGCCACGCGCGATGAAAGTCACATCCGGGCGACGGATTTTGAGTGGATCGTCCTCGTCATCGTCAAAGCACTGGAAACTGCAATCAGAACCGGTGACGGTACCGAGTTCGCGATCCAAGACGTGGTTGCTAATGCGGCGATTGACTTCACTGCCAATCAGGCTCGATAGGTAAGACGCGTCCTTTTCCTCCAGTTGCCCATCGACCAGTTCGTACTGCTTGGAGTCGCTCATCTCCAGCAGGTCTTCGGGGGTGACGTGGGCGTATTCGATCAATGTGCTCATGGTTGGTCTCTGAGTAGCAGCAAGCCGTTGTAGGGTGGGCACTCTTGCCCGTCCTCTTATTTTGCAGGACGGGCAAGAGTGCCCGTCCTACGGTCGCGAGGCGAGTATATCGGCGTCGATCAACCGCCGTCAGCCCGTTACTTTAGCCAACTGTTCTGCCGCAGCCAGAACAACAAGTCCTTGCCCCACGGGTGGACATCGTTCGCCGGAACGCCGTTTTTTCCTTCGCTCAAGCCGATGCCGTGTGGGCCTTTTTGATAGACGTGGAAGTCGTAAACGATGCCTGCCTTTCCGAGAGCCATCACGAACTGCAGCGAGTTCATCACGGGGACCGCTTTGTCCTCCTGAGTGCTCCAGACGAAGCACGGCGGCGTCTCTTTGGTCACCTGCTTCTCGTTCGAGAGGAGTTCGACCAATGCGGGATCGGGCTTGTCGCCCAGCAGGTTTCTCTTCGAGCCGCCGTGCGTCACACCGTCTTGCATCGTGATGACCGCATAGCACAGGATGCCGAAGTCGGGACGTGAGCTTTGTTTTTCGATCATGTCCGTCGCGTCGGCCTTCCCCGCGTCGAAGTGCGTGACGGCGGTTGAGGCCAGATGTCCGCCGGCACTGCTCCCCATGATGCCGATCCGCTTCGGATCGAGCTTCCAATCGGCGGCCTTCGCCCGCACGAGCCGGATCGCGCGTGAGGCGTCTCCCAGCATGACCGGGTGCCGATACCCCTTCGACCCCAGCCGGTACTTCAACACAAACGCGGCGACACCATTGTCGGCGAGCCACTTCGCGTAGCCTTCGCCTTCATGCAGCGCGAGTCCGCCGTAACCCCCGCCGGGACAGACCACGATGGCCGTGCCGCTCGCCTTGTCCTCGGCCGGAAGATACGGAGTCAACGTCGGGACATCATGATCCGCCTGACCCAACGCACCGGGAGCGTCTCCGTCCCACAACCGGATCGGTTCGGCAGCCGCCACGCACGACCAAGAGCCTCCTGAAACCAACACCACCAATACCGCGAGTCGCCGCATGTTCATTGTGTCCGTCTCCCTTTGTGTTCCCGTTGAGAATCGTGCTGTCACCACGCTTGCGATCCAGCCGCAGCCGGTCCAAGCGGCAGGATCATGATGATCGAACACTTGATCGAACAGTGACAGCAGGGACCGGCAAACGAGATGCCTCCGATTGCCGCAGTCCATCGCCCGACTTATCCTGCGAGGCAGACTTCGATCCCACCAGACTTTCCTCGCCTGTTCGTGAGCGACTTTCCCATGATCGACATCCCCGTGAAGTTTCCTTCCGCTCGGGAACGCTTGCGACGGTCCATCGACGCGACTCGTTCCTTGAGCCCGCTGGAACGATTGCACGTCATCGACGGGCTTCAATTCACCATCGAGCAATTGCGGGCGTCGTCCCGAGGCCGCGTCGATCACGGGCGATTGCGCCGCATCCGGAATGCAGAAGTCAGGAGATGTTTTGATGAGTTCATCCGCAGACAACTCGCAGGACAATCGGCCATTGATCGCCAGGCTCACGGAATCGATGCTGGCCGTGGCGGCGGTGTTTGAGCGGCACGGCGTCGAATACGCGTTGATCGGTGGCTTGAGTATTGCCATTCATGGCAATGGACGAGCGACTGAAGACGCCGACTTTCTCCTGCACGTCCCCGCGATTCAATTACCGCGTTTGTTGGAGGCGATGGTTGAATCCGGCTGCACGCTGGATGTGATGCAATCCGTTCGCGACTGGACCGACGGCGGGATGTTCGTCTTGACCGGGCCGGGCGGTGTTCACATCGACTGTTTGAAGGCCGTCATCCCGGTGTTTCATCGCATTCTGGAGCGTGCCCGCTCCGAGCCGTTCGGTGAGCAGACGGTGCGCGTGGCCGATGCGGAAGGGCTGCTGCTGCTCAAGTTGATCGCCTTTCGTCCACTCGATCAGGAAGACATCTGCGGCATCCTTGCCGCGAACGTAGATCGGCTGGACCTCGACTGGGTGCGGCGGGAAGCATCGCTTGCGGGTCTCGATCCGCAGCGAATGGCCGAATTCGAGTTAATGGTGTGCGAGTTCTACGTGGCCTGAGTCGCCGCCGGTCGCTCCGGTAGCCCTCGATTCCACCTGAATTGAAGTTGTCCGGTGGACCCCTATAATCCGCCCGCGTTCCGTTTGGATCGGCACTTGGAAAGGTTCGATGATCGTCATGCGTTGCGGCGTCAGTCTGCGAGTTGCCTCGTTGTTGGGTCTGGCCCTGCTGGCCGGATGTTCGGGGAGCGGAACGGGCAAAGATCGGGTCGTCAATGTCGAGGGCGACGATGCCGAGATGAACGCCGCGATGGCCACCGCCCGCTCCAAACTGCCCGAGTTCTGGCAGAGGTTTGACAATCCCGCACCGAATGAGTCCATCTTTGCCATCAAGGTGAAGGTCACCGATCCCAACGGAACCGAACATTTTTGGGCCAGCGAACTGCACAAGAAGGACGGCAAGATTTTCGGGGCGATCGACAACGATCCCAACATTGTTAAAAGCGTGTCGCTCGGACAGGTGATCGAAATCCCCGAAGCCGACATTTCCGATTGGACCTACACTCGCGACAAAAAGATGCACGGCAACTACACCCTGAGGGTGCTATTGAAAACGCTACCTGTTGCGCAGGCCGATGAGTTGAAAAAAATGCTGGCGGAGCCCTGAGCGGCTTGCCTTTGTTCGCGGCGGAGGCCGCAGGGAGTGACAACGTGTCGGAATCGGCATCTGCCTCGTCCAAGACGGGGCTACTGGATTGGCTCGGCTTGCGTTGGTTCTTTCGGCTCTTGTCGTCGTCCATCGGACAGAAGTTCGTGATGGCGATCACCGGCCTGCTCTTGTGCGGGTTCCTCGTCGTCCACCTCGAAGGGAACCTGCTCCTCTTCGTGAGTGCCGAGAAATACAACGCCTACGCGCACTTCCTGCACAGTCAGGAAGAATTGCTGATGGTGGCGGAGACCGGCCTGTTCCTGCTGTTCCTCGCCCACCTCTATCTGGCGTTTGCCACCGCGTGGGGGAATTCCAAGGCTCGCCTCGATCAGTACGCCGTGAAGCAGACCAAGCAGGCCAAGGGCGTCTTGGCCGTCAGCCCTAGTACTTGGATGTTTGCATCGGGGGCGATTGTTCTTGGCTTTGTGATCCTGCATCTCGTGGACATGAAGTTTCAGTGCCGAGACGACATCAACTACCTAGACGAACACAATCTTGTGGCTCCCTACGAGAATCTACGTGAGCAGAAACTTGCTGCGCCATACGTGAACGCACTCGCTGTCTTGAGCAATCCGTTGAGTGCCATTGTCTACGTCATCGGCGCAATAGCCCTTGGCTTTCACTTGTCCCACGGTGTCGCCAGCGCATTTCAATCACTCGGCTTGAACCACCCCAAGTACACGCCACTGATTAAATGGGGTAGCCGGTTGTTTGCGTTCGCGATCGCGGCGGGGTTTGCCAGCCTCCCGATACTGATTCCCTACCTGAAGAGATGATGTGAGCATGTAGGGTGCGTGGAGTCTTCGGAACGCACCATGATCGCAGAATGACCTTTTTCCAAGTGGTGCGTTCCGAAGACTCCACGCACCCTACGGTTGATTCCCCATGACACACGTTTCCGACACGCCACTCGACGGACGATGCCCAACTGGTGACATCGCGACCCGCTGGGACCGCCACAAGTTTGATTTGAAGCTCGTCGCGCCGCACAACAAGCGGAAGAACACGATCATCGTCGTCGGCACCGGTCTCGCCGGAGGCTCAGCCGCCGCTTCGCTGGCCGAGCTGGGTTACAACGTCCTGTCGTTCTGCATTCAAGACTCGCCGCGTCGCGCTCACAGCATCGCCGCTCAGGGTGGCATCAACGCCGCGAAGAACTACACGAACGATGGCGACTCGGTGCAGCGGCTCTTCTACGACACCGTCAAGGGCGGCGAGTGGCGGGCGCGGGAGAGCAACGTCTACAGGCTCGCCACGCTCAGCACGTCGATCATCGACCAATGCGTCGCGCAAGGCGTGCCGTTCGCCCGCGAGTACGGTGGGTCGCTCGCCAACCGTTCGTTCGGCGGGGCACAGGTTTCACGCACCTTTTACTGTGCGGGACAAACCGGCCAGCAGCTTTTGATCGGCGCGTATCAGGCCATGATGCGGCAGGTCGATGCCGGGCGGATCAAGCTCTTCACGCGACGTGAGATGCTGGACGTGGTCGTCGTGGACGGAGTCGCTCGCGGGATCGTGACCCGCGACTTGGTGACGGGCAAGTTCGAGACATTCTCGGGCGACGCGGTCGTCCTCTGCACGGGAGGCTATGGCAACGCGTACTACCTCTCGACGAACGCCAAGACCTGCAACGTGACCGCCGCGTGGCGAGCACACAAACGCGGAGCCTACTTCGCCAACCCGTGCTACACGCAGATTCATCCGACCTGCATCCCCGTCAGTGGTACTCACCAGAGCAAGCTCACGCTCATGAGCGAATCGCTCCGCAACGACGGTCGCGTGTGGGTGCCGAAAACAAAGGACGACACGCGCTCACCCGATCAGATTCCCGAGGGCGAGCGAGACTACTACCTCGAACGGCGTTACCCCGCGTATGGCAATCTCGCCCCGCGCGACATCTCGTCCCGTGCGGCGAAGGAACGCTGCGACGCGGGCTTCGGAGTGGGTGAGTCGGGCTTGGCGGTCTATCTCGACTTCGCTGCGGCGATCAAACGCGATGGCGAAGACGTGGTGCGAGGCAAGTACGGCAACCTCTTTCACATGTACGAGAAGATCACCGCCGAGAACCCCTACAAAGTCCCGATGCGAATCTACCCGGCTGTCCATTACACGATGGGTGGCCTTTGGGTGGACTACAACCTGCAAAGCAACCTCCCCGGTTTGTATGTCCTCGGCGAAGCGAACTTCTCGGATCACGGAGCCAACCGCCTCGGCGCGAGTGCCCTGATGCAGGGCTTGGCCGACGGCTACTTCGTCATCCCGTACACGGTCGGCGATCACATCGCGACGAAGAAGTTGTCGCCCGTTTCGACGGATGCTCCCGAGTTTGGCGAGGCTCTCACCAACGCCAAGTCGCGCGTGCAAGCCATCCTCAACGTGAACGGCAAACGGAGCGCCGAGCAGTTCCATCGGGCACTCGGTCACATCATGTGGGACCACGTCGGGATGGGCCGCAACGAGAAGGGGCTGCTCAAAGCGATCGACTCGATCAAGCAACTGCGCGACGAGTTCTGGTCCGACGTGAAAGTCCTCGGCAGCGGTGAGACGCTCAACCAGAACCTCGAACACGCTGGTCGAGTCGCGGACTTTCTCGAGTTCTCCGAGCTGCTCGCCCGAGACGCGCTGCATCGCGATGAATCGTGCGGAGGCCACTTCCGCGAAGAGCACCAGACCAAAGAAGGCGAGTGCCAACGCAACGACGACGAGTTCGCCTACGCCGCCGCGTGGGAGTTCAAGGGCGTTGGAGGCGATTCGGTTCTGCACAAGGAACCGCTCACGTTCAACGACTGCCCGCTTGGGACGAGAAGTTACAAATAAGTCTCTCTGTAGGATGGGCACTCCTGCCCGTCCTCTTCCGCAATAAG
>JAYTQJ010000078.1:0-5310 GCA_043746775.1 Schlesneria sp. | reverse complement strand
ATGCCTGACGCAGACCGCCAAGGTCGCCGACAAGATCACGATTTGTCGCTCGATGACGCACGGCGAAGCGGCTCACGAACGCGGCACGCACAACATGTTCACCGGGTATCGGCCCAGCCCGGCCCTGCAGTTCCCGAGCATCGGTTCGGTGATTTCTCACGAGTACGGATCGCGGAACAATCTCCCCCCGTACGTCTGCGTCCCGAACATGCCCAACGAATTCGCGGGCAGCGGCTACCTCAGTTCGGCCTTCTCGCCGTTCAGCCTCGGCAGCGACCCGGCCGCCGGTGGCTTCAAGGTCCGCGATCTCGACCTGCCGAACGGCGTCAATGACAGTCGTTTCGCCACGCGACGCTCGGCACTCGAAGCGGTCAACTCACACTTCCAGAAGAAAGAGAAGTCCGACGATCTGACCGCGATGAACACGTTCTATGATCGCGCGTATGCCCTGATCAGTTCGCAGGCCGCTCGCGAAGCGTTCGACATCGAAAAGGAATCGGCAGCCGTTCGCGATGAATACGGTCGCAACACTGCCGGTGCCCGGATGCTGCTCGCCCGCCGACTCGTTCAAGCAGGCGTGCGACTCGTCAATCTGACCTACGGCGGTTGGGACATGCACAACGCCATCGTCGCCGGCTTCCGCAACCAGATGCCGTCGTTCGACCAGGCGTTCTCGACGCTGATCCGCGATCTGGATCGCACTGGTCTGCTCAAGGACACGCTGGTCATGGTCTCGTCCGAGTTCGGCCGCACGCCCAAGATCAATGCCCAAGCCGGACGCGATCACTACCCGAAGGTCTTCAGCGTTGTGCTGGCTGGCGGTGGGATCAAGGGTGGCTACATCCACGGCTCGTCGAACTCGACCGCCTCGGAACCCGAGGAATTGGCGATGGGTCCAGAAGACCTCTTCACGACCGTCTACCATTGCATGGGAATCGTCGCTGACAAGGAGCTGATGGCACCCGGCGACCGCCCGATCGAAATCGTCGATGGCGGTAAGGTCATCAAAGACTTGCTGGCCTGACTGATGCGGTCACATACTGGCATCGAATGGAATATCGAAGCCCGGCTCCCTCAGTGAAGCCGGGCTTCGGTCTAAGTAAGGGGCAGCGATGCCATTCTCACGCATCACACACAACCCGGCGGTTATGGGCGGAAAACCCTGCATTCGCGGATTACGAGTGACCGTGGGAACCGTCGTTGGGTTGATCGCTTCGGGGACAACGCGCGAGCGGATTCTCGAAGCCTATCCCTATCTCCAGTCGGAAGATTTGGACGAAGCCTTGGAGTACGCGGCTTGGCGGCTGGAGGAGCGTGAAGAGGGCTTGGTAGTGGCATGAGTCTCGCCATCGTGATCGACATGAACTTGTCAGCCGAATGGGTGGAAGTTTTCGAGTCGGAAGGATGGACGGCGATCCATTGGAGTTGTGTTGGTGATCCTCGTGCAGAAGACCGAGAGATCATGGAGTGGGCGCGAGCTCAGCGGCATGTGGTACTCACGCACGACCTCGACTTCACAACTACGCTGGCGTTGACCGGGTCTTCTGGGCCGAGTGTGATTCAAGTTCGGACGCAGCGGGTTTTGCCCGAGCATTTGCGGAAGTTGGTTGTGTCGGCAATTCGATCATACGAACAGGAACTCATCGGGGGAGCACTTGTGGTCGTGGAAGCCAATCGATCACGAGTTCGAATCCTGCCGTTGTGAATCGGCTCATTGTTGCGTGCGATGCCGAACGGAGTTCAGAAGCAGTAGAGGGTTCATGATGGTCCATCGATTTCTGGCAGTTGTACTTCTCTTGGTGTCGGCCCCCACATTTGCCGCCAGCCCGGTGCTGTCGAACATCATTCCGCGCGGTGGCCAGCGCGGGACTGAGGTTGAAGTTCTCTTCAACGGGCAGCGGTTGGAAGACGCTCAGGAATTGATGATCTACGAACCGGGGATCGAAGTCGCCGAGTTCGCGGTCGTCAACGGGAACCAAGTGAAGGCGAAGCTGAAGGTGGCTGCGGACTGCGTGCTGGGGACGAAGCACATTCGAGTGCGATCGGCCAGCGGCGTGTCCGATCTCCGGACGTTCCGCATCAGCGCCTTGCCCAACGTCATGGAAAAGGAGCCGAACGGCGAGTTCAAGGCTCCACAGGAAGTGGCGTTCAACTCGACCGTCGAAGGGATCATCCAGAACGAAGACGTGGACTACTTCGTCGTCGATGTGAAGCAGGGAGATCGAATCACGGCCGAGGTCGAAGGGATTCGACTTGGCGACACGATGTTTGACCCTTACGTCGCGATCATGGATGCGGCTCGGTTTGAACTCTCGACCAGCGACGATGCGGCTCTGCTCTGGCAGGACGGTGTGGCGTCGGTCGTCGCCCCCGCCGATGGCAAGTACATCGTGCAGATTCGCGAGAGCAGCTATGGCGGCAACGGAGCCTCTCACTACCGCTGTCACATCGGCAACTATCCTCGACCGCTGGCCGTGGTCCCGGCCGGTGGTAAGCCCGGTCAGAAAGTGGCCGTCAAATTTTTGGGCGACATCGCCGGTGAGACGACTCAGGAAATCGACCTTCCCGCCATCGCCGATGTCGATCACCAAGTGTTCGCTCAGGACGCGAAGGGGATCTCGCCGTCAGGCAACCGGTTCCGCGTCGTCGATCTGGAAAACAGCATCGAAGTCGAACCGAATGAAGCAGTGGCTCAAGCGACCAAGGCTGCGGCTCCCGTCGCGTTCAACGGATTCCTCTCTTCAAAAACCGACCAAGACTTCTTCGGCTTCACCGCGAAGAAGGGCGAGTCCTACGAAGTTCACGTCTGGGCGAGACGCCTCCGCAGCGAACTCGATCCGGTCCTCTACATCCACAACGCACAAGGCGGGATCATCGCCGGGAACGACGACACCGGCGGACCTGACAGCTACATTCGCTTCGCCGTTCCGGCTGATGGCGAATACTTTATCAGTGTGAAGGACCATCTTGGTCGAGGCGGTCTCGGTTTCCATTACCGAGTCGAAGTGGCCCCGCTCAAGGCGGAAGCGTTGCTGGGCGTGAACGAGTTCCAACAGTACGTCGAGCCAAAGATCGCGATCCCTCAGGGGAACCGCTTCGCGCTGCTCATTAATGCGAACCGCCAAGGCTTCGGGGGCGAGCTGTCCTTCGCGGGCCTCGATCTTCCTGCCGGAGTGACCATCGAATCGTTTGGCATGGCGGCTGATCAGGGTGTGGCCCAAATCATTCTCGCTGCCACTCCCGATGCCGCCGTAGCAGGCAAGTTGGGGCAGATTGTTGGAAAGCTAAACGACCCCGCCAACGCGGCCCCTCCGACCGGCGAAGTCCGCCTGCCGACGGTCCTCGTGCGCGGGCAGAACAACATCCCGTTCTGGACCGAGCCGACCAAAGCCCTTGCGATGGCAGTGACGCAGAAGGTTCCCTTCACTCTCGCCATAGTCGAACCCAAAGTGCCGCTGGTTCAAGGTGGTCAGATGTCGCTCAAGGTCGTGGCGACGCGCGATGCTGAGTTCAAAGCTCCGATTAAGATCGAGTTGGTTCTCAACCCAAACGGCGTGAACTCCAGCCGCGAAATCTCGATCGCTGAGGGGCAGACCGAGGCACTGATTACCCTCAACGCGGCAGGCAATGCTCAGGTAAAGGAACACAAGATCGCCATTCGTGGTGATGCGACTGTCGGCAATGGGCCGGTGACGGTCGCTTCGCCATTCGTGTCACTGCGGGTCGCGGAGATGTACATGAAGTTCAACTTCTTGGCCGCCGCTTTGGAGACCGGGGCCGAGACCGAACTGGTGGTGAAGGTCGAGAATGCCAAGCCGTTTGAAGGGAATGCCTCTGTCCAACTGATTGGCCTCCCGAACAAGGTCACGACGACTGCTGCCGAGTTCAACAAAGAGACTGCCGAACTGATCTTCAAGATCAAGGCGGAAGCGGACGCCAACCCCGGCAACACGAAGAACCTCTTCTGCCAGGTCGTCGTCACCGAGAGTGGTGAACCGATCATCCACAACATCGGCACGGGGGCACTCCGCGTCGATAAGCCGCTCCCCCCGAAGGTCGCTCCGATGCCCGTTGTCGCCGCGACACCGATGCCAATGCCCGCCGCGCCGCCAGCCCCCGTCGTCGCCAAGCGATTGACGAGACTCGAACAACTCCGCGTCGATCAAGAAGCCCGAGTCAAAGCCGCCAACGGGGCTGCTCCGGCAGCGGAAGCCAAGCCTGCGGGTGGGACTGATAAGTAACTTCGATCACCGAATGAATCTTCGTCGCGGAGCGACGAAGCTACGTAGGCCGGACGCTCCCGCGACCGGCACTCGTGTTTGAACGAGCTACAGCAGCAGGCACGGATGCCGGATGATCTCAGACCATAATCGGACTCGTGGCGACAGCAGCCCGCTCCGGATTGAAGACCTGAACCGCCAAGGACCAGCCTGATGCCACGAATCTCGATGCTCGCTCTTGCCACCGTGTGCCTGACAGGTGCGACCGCGTTCGCCCAGTCGCCGCTCGTGCAGCTCAACGTCTATCCGGCGGATATCAATCTCACGACGAACAAGGACCGGCAGCTTGTCGTGGTGCAGGCCGTTCATGCGGATGGCATCACGCGGGACGTGGCCAAAGAGGCGACGTTCACGCTCGCCAACCCGGCTCTCTGTCGGCGCGAAGGGACGACGTTCTATCCGACGGCGGACGGAGCGACTGAGTTGAAGGTCGAATACGGTGGCCAGATGCTCACCGTGCCTGTCAAGGTCGAGAAGGCTGCCGAGACACGGCCGATCAGCTTCAAGTTGGATGTCATGCCGGTCTGGATGAAGACCGGTTGCAATACGGGAAGCTGCCACGGAGCGGCTCGCGGAAAAGACGGCTTCCGACTGAGTCTGTTTGGTTACGATCCCGATGGCGATTACTTGCGGCTCACACGCGAGATGCCCGGTCGCCGCATCGACCTCGGTGTTCCTGATGCCAGCCTCACGATCGAGAAGTCCATCGGTGTTGTCCCTCACACGGGTGGCAAGCGGTTTGAGAAGGAGTCGGAACTCTGTCAGACCGTGATCGATTGGATCAGCGCCGGTTGCCCTCAAGATCCGGCCACTGTTGCGACGTCTGTGGCTCTCGAACTCTTTCCGAAGGACGGCGTTCTCGATGGCGAAGGAGCGACTCAGCAAGTCACCGCGCGAGCCAAGTATTCGGACGGGACCGATCGCGATGTCACTTCATTGGCGCTTTTTCTCTCCAACAACGACACGTCTGCCGCGATTTCGCTCGACGGAACAATCACTGCCGGGGCGCGAGGCGAAGCGTTTGTGATGG
>JAYTQJ010000077.1:0-2425 GCA_043746775.1 Schlesneria sp. | reverse complement strand
AGCCTGTTGAAGAACGTAACTTGGACGCCCTCGTCCGAGTGATTTCTCGTTGAAAACGGACGGACGAGGTCGTCCATCCTACGATTTTCAACAGGCTGCTAACCCTCCCCGCCGAGGGGAGGGAACATGAAGGAGACTCGCACTCCTTTTTTCAATCCGCCGTTCACCTCGCGAATTTGTCAGGCGAATGAAATTTTAATCTTTGAGAAGGACTCTCATGTCAGACTTGGCCAGCGAATACGACGTGATTGTGGTGGGGACCGGCCCCGGCGGCGAAGGAGCCGCGATGCAGGCGGTTAAGCACGGCAAATCGGTGGCCGTCGTCGAACGCGATCCGGCGGTCGGAGGCAGTTGCACACACAAGGGAACCATCCCGAGTAAGGCACTGCGGTACGCCATCTTTCAGATGACCGAGGTCAACAACAATGTTCTCTTCCGCGAACATGGACTGACCGCGCACTTCATGATCCCCGACCTGCGCCGTCGGGCGAAGTCGGTCATCGAGGCGCAGGTCAAGATGCGCACCGCCTTCTACGACCGGAACGACATTCCCATCGTGCGCGGTGTCGCGCGGTTCATTGATCCGCATACGATCGAGGCCGTCCAGGCCGATGGCTCACACGCCGAGTTGCGTGGCAAGTACATCGTCCTTGCCACGGGATCGCGTCCGTACCGGCCGGCCGGAATCGACTTCAACCACCCGCGCATCTTCGACAGCGACACGGTTCTGAACCTCGACTTGAATGTGAAGTCGATCACCATCGTCGGTGCGGGCGTCATCGGATGCGAGTACGCGTCGATGTTCCGCAACCTTGAGATCAAGGTGAACCTCATCAACAACCGCGACCGGTTGCTCGACTTCCTCGATGAAGAGATCGTCGATGCACTGAGCTATCACCTGCGCGAACGTGGCGTGATCATTCGACACCGCGAAGAGACCGATCGGATCGAAGCGACTGATGATGGCGTCATTCTGCATCTCAAATCGGGCAAGCAGCTCAAGACGGACGCCCTGCTGTGGGCGGCCGGTCGCACGGGAAACACCGACGGACTCGGGCTGGAAGAGATCGGCGTCAAGCCTGACCAGCGCGGCAACATCCCCGTCAATCAACACATGCAGACCATCGTCCCGCACATCTATGCGGCGGGCGACGTGATCGGTCCCCCCGCTCTGGCCAGCGCCGCCTACAACCAAGGCCGCTACGCCGCCAGCCATTTGCTGTGCGTCTTGGCGGAGGCCAATGGCGAACTGGCGACCGAAGGTGATTGCGGCCCGGCTCCGTCACTCGACATCCCGACGGGCATCTACACCAGCCCCGAAATCAGTTCGCTCGGCAAGACCGAGCGCGAACTGACCGAGGGCAAGGTCCCCTACGAAGTCGGTCACGCTCACTTCAAGAGCATCGCCCGAGCACAAATCACCGGCCAAACGACCGGCATGTTGAAGCTGCTCTTCCACCGCGAGACGATGGAAATCCTCGGCATCCATTGCTTCGGCTCGAACGCCAGCGAGATCATTCACATCGGCCAAGCCATCATGGCCCAACCCAAACCGCACAACACGTTGATGTACTTCATCAACACCACGTTCAACTATCCGACCATGGCGGAGGCGTACCGCGTCGCCGCCCTCAACGGCTACAACCGGCTGTTCTGAAAGTCTGGTCGAGAGTCAGGAGCCAACATGCCGTCACCGTTTCCGGGAATGAACCCGTACCTCGAACAGCCCGCCGCATGGCAGGACTTTCATCAACGGCTCATCACTTACATCAGTGATGCTTTGGCCGAACAGATTCGGCCGGGGTTCTTCGTGAAAATCGAAGAGAGCGTCTTCATTCACGAGCCGAGTGATACAGAGCGCCGGAAGATGCTGGGGCGGCCCGATGTGTCGGTTGTCGAGAGTGATGGTGGATGGAGCGTGGCGGTGGCTGAACCGCAAACCCTCAGCCACTCAGCGTTGATCGCGAAAATCCCGGATATTGAAGTCGAGCGGCATTCGTACATCGAAATTCGTGATCGGCAACGTCGAGATGTGGTCACGATGATTGAGGTACTCAGTCCGCTACAGAAATGCTGTGGCCCTGATCGCGTGCAGTATTTGCAAAAGCGAACCCTCGTAATGCACAGCCCTGTGTCGATCGTTGAGATCGATCTCCTGCGCGGCGGTCCGCACTTGCCGCTGACAGGAATTCCGGACTGCGACTACCGAGTGATGGTCAGTCGTCGGTCAATGCGCCCGGATGTTCTCGCGTGGGCGATCAACCTTCGCGACACGCTGCCGGTGATCCCGATCCCACTGAAGGGCGACGTTCCCGATGCGCCGCTCGACCTGCAAGCGTTGCTCCATGAAGTCTACGACGCGGCGGGCTATGAGGACTATTTGTACGCGACGCCCCCCGAGCCACCGCTGTCAGCGGAACAATTC
>JAYTQJ010000076.1:0-28993 GCA_043746775.1 Schlesneria sp. | reverse complement strand
GCTGGCCAGCTCAGAATGTCTCCCGGTTCCATGAGGCTGGCATCCCTTCAGGATGCAACAGTCCTTTGTCCAACCTCGTCCGGGGGTGTCGCTTCGCTCAACCCCCGGCTAATCGCTCACATCCCTTCAGGATGAAGACTTGGAACATCTTCACTTGCTCTCCAATGGCGACTCCCCCCCAAACATCGGATGAGCCCATTAAACCGGGCCAATCCGGCGAGTGGTGTCTTGTCGTGGCCGCGTGTACCTTCGTGTTCGAGTATGAACATAACTCTGGTTGTCATCGCACTGAAGCCCGTCGAATCCTGCCCGACGAAAGTGATGCAAGATGCCCATCTCATTAGAACAGTTCACGAAGAACTTGGCGGATAGCGGTGTGATGACGAATGAGGGCGTAGCCTCGTTCATCGCGGCGCTCCCTGCGGAGGCGAAGCCGGCCGATGGTGAGCAGCTCGCCAAGCGGCTGGTGAAGGAGAAGAAGATCAGCGCGTATCAGGCGCAGGTGGTTTACTCGGGCAAGGGGAAGTCGCTGACGATGGGCGGGTACTTCGTCTTGGACAAGTTGGGTCAGGGCGGGATGGGGATGGTGCTGAAGGCCGAGCATCGGATGATGAAGCGGCTGGTGGCGATCAAGGTTCTGTCCCCGGCGGTCACGAAGACGAAGGAGTCGATGCAGCGGTTTCAGCGCGAGGTCGAAGCGGCGGCGCGGCTGACTCATCCGAATATTGTCGGGGCCTTCGATGCGGGCGAGTCGAACGGGTCGCCGTTCCTCGTCATGGAATATGTGCCGGGGGATGATCTGTCGGCGATCGTGAAGAAGAAGGGACCGCTGGCGGTCGATCAGGCGATCGACTGCATCGTGCAGGCCGCGCGCGGGTTGGAGTTCGCTCATACTCACGGCGTTATTCATCGCGACATCAAGCCCGCGAACCTGCTGCTCGATACGACCGGCGTCGTGAAGATTCTGGACATGGGCCTCGCGCGGATCGACGCGGCCGACGTGGCGACTCAAGCCGATCTGACGGGGACCGGCGCGGTGATGGGGACCGTGGACTACATGGCTCCCGAGCAGGCGGTCAGCACGAAGACGGCCGATGCGCGGAGCGACCTCTACAGCCTCGGCATCTCGCTGTGGTTCCTGCTGACGGCGAAGGCGGCTTATGAGGGGGACTCGCTGATGTCTCGCTTGCTCGCTCACCGCGATCAGCCGATCCCGAGCCTGCGTTCCGTGCGCGAAGACGTTTCGGAATCGCTGGAGGCGGTCTTCAGGAAGCTCGTCGCGAAGAAGCCGACCGAGCGGTATCAGACGGCGAAGGAACTGATCGCGGACCTCGAAGCGTGTCGCACGGGAGCGACGGTCAAAGCGTTGGAGGTGGCCGAAGTCGCGACGGGTGCCGATGAGTTTCAAGACTTCTTGCAGATGATGGACAGTCCCACATCGGCCGGTGGCAAACCTGTGGTCGGAGCATCCATGACGGCGACTCAAACCCGTGTTCGTGCAAAAGCATTGTCGTCCTTATCGCTCGACGAGACGATGGCTCGGAGCCACGTCAGTGACACGCTCGCCCCCAGCTTGCGAGTGCGCAAGGGCGGCAAGCCGAAGTCGCCGCCGTGGTTTCAGAACGTGAAGGTTCTCGCGGGTGGCGGAGCGGCAGCCGTGGTGCTGCTCTTGGCGGTGATCCTGTTGTTCTCAACCTCGGAAGGCACGCTGCGGGTCGAGATTCTCGATCCCGAGGTCGAAGTCACGGTGAAGGGATCGAAGCTGGTCTTCCAGGGGAGCGACATCGAGACCGTCTCACTGGCGGCTGGCGACAAGAAGCTGCTCGTCACGCGCGGCGACCTCACATTCGAGACCGAGTCATTCACGATCAAGAAGGGTGAGGAGACGCGGGTCAAAGTTGTGTTCGAGGACGACCAACTGAAGGCGACGAGTGGCAAGACGCTCCTCGGCGAATCGCCTGTTCGAAAGAAGGCGCTGACGACATCCAGGACGGGTGATCGTCCCGCAAACTCAACGAAGGAGTTCGCGGGACCAAGCAAGATAGTGCCGCCGACGGGAACCTTCGGTCTGCATTTCGCTGAGGCCGACGTGGTTGAACTTCCGCCCCAATCCAGCCCACAGTCGGTAGAGGTCACCTGCGAGATGTGGTTTGCCGCTGACGCTCGAGCCACCGAGCCGATCGCCAACCCGAGCTTCTTTCTCTGGCGTAGTTTGCTCGGCGAGCTCTCGGTCGATACCGGCAAGTACCGGTTCTACACGTTTCACAGACACGTCCTCAGCGAGATGCGTTGGGAACCAAATCGCAGAGTTCATCTCGCGGGAGTCAACGACAAGAGTCGTCGATTGTTGTTCGTAAACGGCAAGCTTGTTGGAACGACGGAGGATGCCGGGCAACCCTTTCCAGATAAGACGCAGAACCCGATGCTCATCGGCGGTAATCGCTTCATCGGGACAATCGAAGCTGTCCGCATCTCGAAAGTGGCGCGGTACACCGAAGACTTCACGCCGCCGATTGCCTTCACCGCAGACAAGGATACGTTTGCTCTCTACCGCTTTGACGAAGGACAGGGTGACGTTCTAAAGGACTCGTCCGGCAACAACCGTCACGGCCAGATCAAGGGAGCGAAGTGGGTGAGACTCGATGGCTCTGCGATCACCGCGCCGCAGGCGGTGGGGACTGCTCAGAAGAAGGCTCCGCCCCTCGCCGTCGCCCCGTTCGACGCCCAGCAGGCTCGCGCGCATCAAGAGGCGTGGGCCAAGCATCTCGGCGTACCGGTCGAGTACACCAATGCCCTTGGCGTGAAGTTCGTCCTCATCCCACCGGGCGAGTTCCTGATGGGGAGCGGCGAGCAGGAGACGAAAGGGGCGCTGGATTCGCCGCCAGAGGGAGATGCTGACCATTATCGCAATGTGCGGAAGTGGCGCGCGTCACAAACGCCTCAACGACGGGTTCGCCTCACGCAGCCGCGCTACTTGGGCCTGCATGAAGTGACGCAGCGTCAATACGAGCAAGTGATGGGCGCGAACCCTTCCGAATACGCGAAGACAGGCCCGAACAAGGAGATCGCCGGTCTGGTTGCCAACCTCGACACGTCCAACTTTCCCGTCGATAGCGTCAGTTGGCAGGAGGCGATCGAGTTTTGCAATCGCCTGAGTGAAGCCGATCATTTGTCCGCTTGCTTTGCACGGGAAGGTGACAAGACAACCTGGATCGACGGGATCGGCTACCGCTTGCCTTCGGAAGCGGAATGGGAGTTTTCCTGTCGCGCGGGAACATCGACGAAGTTTTGGTCCGGAAACACACAGCCCGATCTGAATCGAGCGGGTTGGATCGGAAATCCACACCCGAAGTCGGTCGGCACGCTGGCGGCAAACCCGTTCGGATTGTTTGACATCCACGGCAACGTTTATGAATGGGTCTACGACGCTTGGGATGAAGCACGACACGATCGCATCAAGGACGGCGCGGCGATCGACCCGCTTGTCCATCAAGGGGGCGACCGGATCCTTCGCGGCGGATGCCAAGGCTCCGACACACACTCAGCCGCGTCGGCGAATCGATACGTTTCCTACGAGGCTTATCGCTCTCGCCTGTTCGGTTTTCGCGTTTCGCTTTCCGTCGATGCGGTGCGGCAAGCGCTGGTCGCGAAGTCGGAGGCGAAGACCGTGTGGACGCCCGCCGATGGCAAGCTTGATCTGCTGCCACTGGTCGATGTGAAACGCGATACCGTCGCAGGCGATTGGGAGCGCGTGACGGACGGGCTGACGGTGAAGCAATCGAAAGACCACCAAAATACACCGCGTCTTCAACTCCCCTATCAGCCGCCGGAGGAATACGACTTTGAGATCGAGTTCACGCCCAAGTCCGGCAACGGCACTGTGGAACAGATTCTTTCCTCGCAGTCTCGTTCGTTTGTGTGGCTGCTCAATTCGGTGCTGAGTGCGGGGACTAAGGCCGGGTTCGAAACAATCGACGGAACAATGCTGAACGACCGCAAAGACGGAACGGTGATGAAGCCGAAGCTGCTGGAGAACGGTCCGATGCGATACCGCTCGCGCGTCGAGGTCCGCACAGGCTCGGTGCGCGGCTTCCTGAATGACGAACGGCTCGTCGATTGGGGCGGTCAGTTCACGCGACTCGACATCAACAAACGCGATGCCCTGCGCGACTCGCTCCATCTGGGACTCTCGGCCAATGATCGCAGCGTGACGTTCCACAAGATCGAAGTTCGCGAGGTCACCGGCACGGGAAGGGTCATGGTTGGCGCCACGTTGAGTGAGAACAACACACCGTGGATCGACTGGCTGGGGCAGAAGCTGAAGCGGGGTGACTTCAAAGACAATCAAGACGGTTGGGTGGTCGAAGGAGATGCAATCACGACGGATCGAGCCGTTCAAGGAATTGGAGTCTTGCCGTCCGACACGCACGATGCTGCCATGCGAGTGACCTACCTGTTGCGAGATTCCAAGGGCATCCAACTCGGCGCACGCGAACACCATGTGGGGCCGACGCGCGAGTTCGCTTACTTCGCCGAGGACAACGGCGCGAAGATTCAGATTGCCACATTCGGCAAGGGGGACGCCTACAAACTGCTCGCCGAGCAAGCGGTGCCGGCGAACATCTCGAAAGACGCGCCGCGGACGCTGGAGTTTCGTCTCGTGGGTGAGAGATTGACACTCACGCTGAACGGCACCGTCGTCATCACTGCCAAAGATGCCACACGATCCGAAGGCTTGTTCGCCGTGGCGGCCACGAAAAGGCTTCTGATTCAAAAGGTGGAAGTCCAAAGTCTCGATGATCCCGCCGTTGGAAGTCCGAAACCATGACAAAACCGCTCGATCAATTCGTGCGCGATGTGACCGACAGCACTTGGGGGCAGGCAACGCAGACTTCCGGCACCCGGCTTCTCTTCATGCTCCCAACGGTTCAGGGATCAGTCCACAACTTCCGATGACAGCCACACCCAACATCACCGTTCTCATCCCGGCTCCGCTGCGCGAGTACAGCGGGAGCGTGCCCGAGATTGCGCTGACGGCCTCAACTGTTCGCGGCGCGCTGGACGAGTTGGAGCGGTCTCACCCGACATTGCATCGCTGCGTGTGCGATGAATTGGGACGGGTGCGGCGGCACATCAATCTGTTCGTCAATACGGATCACATTCGCGAGCGAGATGATCTCGACACATGCTTGAAAACCGGGGATGTTCTCTCAATCCTGCCCGCCGTGTCGGGCGGTTGAATGGCCGCTCGGAAGGAACGCAGCAGGAACGCTGATCCTCACTGATCTGCGCTAACAGCCTGTTGAACATCGTAGGATGGACGCCCTCGTCCGTCCGTTCCCAACGAGAAAACGCTCGGACGAGGGCGTCCAAGTTACGATGTTCAACAGGCTGTTAAACGACCAAAACCGGGTGCATTTCGAATCATAAGTGCCGATCAGCGAAGATCAGCGTTCCCATTTTTTCTCTCTTTCAGGAGCAACGTCATGCCAGAGAAAGTCATCCTCACTATTGGCACCAAGAAAGGGTTGTTCGTGGCCGAAGGAGCCAAAACGCGCGGGCGGTTTTCGCTGCGCGGGCCGTTCGGAACGGGAGTGGCCGTCTATTCGAGTCTGATCGACACGCGGGGGACTCCGAAGCTGTATGCGTCGAGTTGCAATGCGTGGTTCGGGATGAAGGTGCTCGTGTCGAAGGACCTTGGAAAATCGTTCAAGGAGACGAAGTCGGCACCCGCGTTTCCGAAAGAGGATGGGCGGGCATTGGCCAACATCTGGTCGATCGAACCGGGGACCGGCAAGAAGGATTTGTGGTGCGGTGTCGAACCGGCGTCGCTCTTCCACAGCGGCGATGGCGGTGATTCGTGGGAGCTGGTCAACGGCATCAGCAATCACGAACACGCCAAGCAGTGGCAGCCCGGCAACGGCGGCCTCTGTATGCACACGATCTATCGAGACGGCAATCGGGTTCACCTGGGTATCTCGACCGGTGGTCACTATCTGAGTGAGGACGGCGGCCACACGTTTCAAGCGGCCAACACCGGAGTCGGGGCGGGCTTCGCTCCCGACCCGTATCCCGAATTCGGTCAGTGCGTCCACAAGATCGCGGGACACAAGGACGCCCCCGGTCGGCTCTACATGCAGAACCACGGCGGTTGGGCCGAGTGGGATGGACCCGGCGGACCTCGTCCCGACATCGGCGTCTTGCGCAGCGACGACCACGGCAAGACCTGGCGTTCGATTGCCAAGGGCCTGCCGTCCGACTTCGGCTTCCCGATCGTCGTCCACCCACACGATCCGGACGTGGTCTACGTGATGCCGCACGAGCCGATGACGCGTGCGACTCTGGCAGGCGCGGTCGCTGTCTGGCGTTCTGAAAACGGTGGCGAATCGTGGCGCAAACTTGCGAAGGGCTTTCCGAAAAAGGACAGCTACTTCACTGTCCAGCGCGACGGCATGACCATCGACGAGCTGAAGTCCCCAGCCCTCTACTTCGGAACCACGACAGGCCAACTCTGGATGGGTCGCGACGGCGGCGAGGAATGGGAATGCCTCTTCGATGCGCTGCCGCCGATCCACTGCGTGAAGGTCGCCGTGGTGTGAGTCTGAGCTTCACTCTTGTTCACGATTTACGGAACACGCTCGTTTTGACCTAAGGGCTGTACTCCAAGCCAACGAGATTTTTGTGGTGGATGACCCCGGTACGATTGTGTGGATTTTCCGCATACGACAAACACCCTCACCAGCCGCGACGGGTCGCGACCGATGAGGGTGGAATGTGTGACAGAGCCGCTCGAGAAATCATGTACCACCGTCTGAGATTAGTGCGGCGGGGTGGCTGCTTTGGTTTGGACGAAACAAAGGCAGACGCGGCGACGAAACTTTTCCGGTTCAACTTGGCGTTTGGCTGTTATTGCGACATCGCCGCCAGCAGCAGGAGCAGTTTGTTGGCAACAGCGTCAGCAAATTCAACGTCGTTAATGTGGTGGTTCATCTCGATTAGTTCCACGGGACCGCGTGTGGCTCGAATGCCGTCATAGAGGGCCTCGCGCGCTGCGGGGTCATCGAACGGCCGACCGGCCAAGTCGATCGCCGACACTCCTCGAAGCGGAATCACAATTGAAGTCGGCCCCGTGGCGGACGCAGCTTTGCGTCCGATCTCTTCGCCGAGCTGGCGGTTCTCGTCGAGAGTCGTGCGCATCAGCGTGACGGTCGGGTTGTGCTGATAGAACAATCGGTCTTTGAACTTCTCGGGGACGGTCACAGGTGGTCCGAAGTTGACCATGTCGAGTGCCCCGACCGAGATCACTTGTGGGACTCCGCGCTTCCCCGCCGCCGTCAGTCGAGTCGGCCCCGCAGTGAGAGTCCCTCCTACCAGTTCATCGGCCAGCTCCGTGGTCGTGATGTCGAGGACACCGGCGATCAGTCCGTCGGCGATCAGTCCCTCCATCGCCTCGCCGCCGCTGCCGGTCGCGTGAAAGACGAGAACTTCGTAACCGGCCGCTTCGAGAATCCGGCGGGCGTGTTCGACGCACGGTGTCGTCACGCCGAACATCGTCGCCGCGATGAGTGGCTTGTCGGAAGGGGGGTGAAGGTTGAAGGTCGAGAGTTGAGGGTCAGGCAAAGCCGAGGACGATGCCGACAGTTCCAACTCGCGACTCAGCGCCTTTCCCTCTCGCGTGAGCAGCACCATCCCGGCCATCGCGCGGGCCGCTTCACTGAGGACCGCGCGGCTGATGCGGTTGATCCCCGCGATATCGACAACCGAGTTGAGCATCAGGATGTCTTTGCCACCGACGTACGGTCGCGTCTGGCCCGAGGCGAGTGTGCTGACCATCAGCTTGGGAACGCCGAGCGGCAGTGCGCGCATGGCCGCTGTCCCGATGGTCGTTCCCGCCGAACCGCCGAGCGCCAAGACGCCACTCACTTCGCCTCGTCCCTGTGCGGCAGAGACGATGTTCGCCACGCCGAGCGCCGCCATCGTCACCGCTTGTCCGCGATCGTTTTGTTCACGTAGCAATGCCAGTGAAGAACCCGCAGCCGCGAAGACCTCCTCGCGCGAGATGCCTGCCGGGATACTCGGTGAACCCAGGCAACCAGCATCGACAATGCACGTCGGCACGCCGTACTCATGCAACAAATCGCGGACGAAGGCGATCTCCAGCCCCTTCGTGTCGAGCGTTCCGAGCAGATAGACCGGCATGACTGTGCGACTCCTGTTTGAGGTGACGGACACTTCGCGTTGACCCCGCGCGGTCGAGAGCGAGACGTTTCTTTGACGCTTCCAGCAGAAGCTGGCGAGCCGCGTGTTTTGATTTTCAGCCCGGAGGGCGGCAGATGGTAGCCCACGGCGTGAGCCGTGGGGAACGGCCTCCGCGCAGCCCCGGAGGGCAACGCCGTTAAGGATTTCGGAGCTACAAAACATGGCCAATCGAACGTAGCAGAAGTCGTAAGACTTCTGGCGAGCCGTGGAGTCGTCAGAATTCTCACGAATTCTGCTACAAAAATCCTTAACGGAGTTGCCCGGAGGGGCGACACATCCGAGGCACGATTCATCCGGCATTCGCACTTGCTCCAGCGACAGAAAGTGCTGCCCCTTCAGGGCTGCTGATGTTTGTATCGGTCCGAACCCACGGCTCACGCCGTGGGCTACCATCTGCCGCCCTCCGGGCTGAGAACAAAAACACGGGAGTCGCAATGATCTGATGAACGTAAGGTCCGCCAAGCAACTCCCCGGAACACCGGATGAGCCTTTTGGTTTATATCTCGTCTCGCTCAGATGCCTCACTCTTGGCCGCGCGACGTATAGACGGGGAGCGGCTCCCGCTAATTCTCTCGTCACTCAGACAAACGAGACGGCTCGGTCACACCCATCGGCCGCGGTCGAGGGAACGCGAGCATTCGCAGCCCGTTCAAGACCACAACCACCGTACTTCCTTCGTGCCCCAAGACGGCCAGCGGCAGCGGCAGCTTGGTGACGAGCGTGAGCACGAAGAGGACGATCATCACCGAGAAAGCAATGAACAGATTCTGTCGAATGATCCGCTGTGTCTGCCGCGCAAGAGCGATCGCGTAGGGGAGCTTCATCAAATCGTCATCCATCAGCACGACATCGGCGGACTCCAGCGCGACATCCGTTCCGGCTCCACCCAGTGAGAACCCGACATCGGCAGCGGCAAGTGACGGAGCGTCGTTCATGCCGTCTCCCATCATGCCCACCTGACCGCGTGTTCCGGCTCGACGAGGGACGACGGTCAACCCGCCCGAACTGATTCCACCGCGAGCCAACTCGGCTTGTTGCCGCTTCAGCGCATCGAGTCGATTCAGCTTGTCTTCGGGAAGGAGGCCACCTTCACCTTCCACGCCGAGTTGCTCGGCAATGCGGGCCACCACGGCAGGATGATCCCCGGACAGGATCGTCAGTGACGCAATGCCGAGCCGTCGCAGTTCCTCAATCGCCGGGATCGCTGTCGGCCGGAGTGGATCGGAGACCGCCAGCACACCGAGAACTCGCTCACTGTCAGCCACCGCAATCAGCGTGTGCCCGATCGTTTGGAGGTCGTTCGCACGGGATGCCAGTTCGGGATCACAGAGCGTTCCTTGTTCGTCAAACCAGCTTCGCTTCCCCGCCCCGCAGCGGCGACCTTTCACGATGCCCACAATCCCGTGACCGATGACCTCTTCGACCTGATCGGCTTCGGGCACGGTGAGTCCCCGCGTGCGAGTCGCTTCGACGACGGCTCGTGCCAGCGGATGTTTGGACTGTGATTCGAGGGCCGCCGCGATTACGAGCAGGTCCGCCTCCGAGACACCCGGCGCGGTAAGTACGCTTGCCAGCGCGGGGCGACCAATGGTCAGCGTGCCGGTTTTGTCGAAGGCCATCGCGCGCAGGACCGCCGTTCGTTCGAGATGGCTGCCCCCTTTGAACAGCACTCCGCCGCGCGCGGCACTCGCGATGGCCGACAGGATCGCGGCCGGGATGGAGATCACCACCGCACACGGCGACGCCACGACCAACGCAGTCATCGCACGATAGAACGCACCGACGAACGAATCGCCGAGGAGATAGCGACAGACCAGAAACACCGCCGCCGTTCCCGCCAGCACGATCACCGTGTAGCTCTGACCGAACCAGTCGGTGAATTGTTCGGAGTCCGCCTTCACCGACTGAGCCTGCTCGACCAACTGCACCATCCGCGCGAGCGTGGTCTCGGCACCGACTCGTGTCACTTCGACTCGGATCGAACCCTGCATGTTCAGCGTTCCGGCCAGCACCGGATCGCCGACGGTCTTCTCAATCGGGATCGACTCCCCCGTCATCGGCGACTGATTGACGACCGTGCGTCCCTCTTCAACAACTCCATCCGCCGCGATCCGTTCGGACGGGCGAACAATCAGGCGATCGCCGACGACGAGCTGTTCGACGCGAATCGTTTGCTCACGCCCCTCGCGGATGACAACCGCCTCGTCGGGAGTCAGCTTCATCAGCGACGCGATCGCCCCGCGTGTGCGTCCCAGAATGAAGTGTTCGAGTGCGTGCGAGAACGAGAACAAGAACAGCAGCACCGCTCCTTCCGGCCAGTCACCCAACGCGGCCGCACCAAGGGCCGCGAGGATCATCAACAGGTCGATGTTGACTCGCCCGCGAACCAAGTCGGTGAGTGCCTCCCACAGCGTGTGACCTCCCCCGGCGATGAACGACACGAGGTACGCGATCAGCGCGGACCACGGCAAAGCGGGGTGAGAACTCGCGGCCTCAGAGCCACCGGCATCCGAGCCATACGCTTGCAGCACCAGCCCCGCGAGCAGCCCCGCCAGACAAACGCCCGGCTCGACAAACTCTCGCCATGCGGGAGCCTCACGCTGCGCCGCATGTCCGCAATCAGCAACGTGTTCGCAGTCATGCTCATGAGTGCCGGGCATCAGGTCGTCCGCTTTCGCGCCCGAGGTCAGGCACCGCAGAATTCAGAACGGGAGAGAGTGTGATCGCCGCGCAGTCATACCGCGAACTCGACCAATTCTCATGCTGACCCCACTGGATTGCAGGTGTTGGGTTTCGATCCCACCCCGCTTGCCTGATTGGTCTCGACACAAAGTAGCCATCATCGCTCCGCGTGATGAGCCTTCTGAGAGCAAGCGTTTGAGTCAGGGCGGCCGAACCCCGTAAGGCTCGTCACGCGGAGCGATGACGGCTACTTTTGCTGACCTTGACGTGTTGTGTCGAGACCAATGGCACGAGGCGGATGAGGTCGGAGGACCGCACCTCACGCGGAGCGGCGAGCGGGAGCATTGATCGGCACAGCCTGCTCTTCAAAGTTCCACGTCCGGCGCACGGTGTAGTTCGTCTGATTCTGCGCGGCGAAGTAGATGCGCGAACACAACTCACCCAGCATCCCGAAAAACAGGAACTGCACGCCCATCATCAGCGACATCGCTGTCAACAACAGCAGCGGGTTGCCGGTCATATCGACTCGGCCCGAGACCTTCATCCACACCGTCGCGGCTCCCGCCAACGCGGTGACGACGAAGCTCAGCAGCCCGATCGAGCCGAACAACTTCATCGGGCTGACGACGTACTGAATGAAGTACTTCACGGTCATCAGGTCGAGCAGCACGCGCGTCGTGCGCGAGATGCCGTACTTCGACGTGCCGAACCGCCGCGCATGATGCTTGGTCACGACCTCAACGCACTTGGCTCCGCGCCAATGAGCGAGGATCGGAATGAAGCGGTGCATCTCACCGAAGAGCTGCAATTCCTGAGCGATCTCGGTCTTGATCGCCTTCAGCGTGCAACCGAGATCGTGAACCGGGAACTTCGTCACGTACGAGATCAGCCAGTTGGCGATCTTCGACGGCAGCTTGCGGTTGATGAACGTGTCCTGCCGATTCTTGCGCCAGCCGTGAACGAGGTCATAGCCCTCGTCGAGCTTGGCCAGCATCATCGGGATGTCGGTCGGATCGTTCTGAAGATCGCCATCGAGCAGCACGATCGCGTCCATCGCGGCGGCCTGCATCCCGGCCTGCATCGCGGCGGTCTGACCGTAGTTCTTGCGGAACTCAATCACCTTCACGTGCGAGTCGGCCCGAGCCAACTCTTCGAGCGCCGCAGTCGATCCATCCTTCGAGCCATCGTTGACGAGAATCAACTCGTACGGCCGGCCCAATTGCTGCATGACTTTCGTCACCGCGTCGTGCAACAAGGGGATGTTTTCGACTTCGTTATAGATCGGTACGACAACAGACACGCTCATGAATGGCTTCCCTGCGCAGAGCAAAAGTTTGGCCCAAGTCCTTTGGGCGGCGGGAGTGTGTCAGAAGGTCCGGAGTTCGTCCAGACGGGATCGCTCTACAGCAGCCTCGTCATTCTTCAAACGCGAGTCGCGAAAGTCCCGACTGACGAATGATGGCCCCCAGTGTGCCTCGACGCAGTTCCCGATGAAGCGGGACTGGAATCGTGGTGGCTCCTTCATCGTCCACTCGCTGCATAATGACGTGGCTACCTCGCTGGCGAATGTTCTTGAAGCCGTGTTGCGAGAGAATGACGCACACATCATCACCAGAGAGGACGCGCAGCTTACCCACAGGCCACCTCAAGCTGAGTGACAAACACTTCACCGGAGAGACGACGAGACACTTCTTCGGCGGGAGCTGTCTCGAAGAACAGCTCCAAAGCTTCCCTCAAATTTTCGCGAGCCTCCTCCACGGATTCACCTTGGCTGGCAATGTCGAATTCGGGGCACAACGACACATAGCCGCTGCCATCTCGCTCGATGATCGCTGTCAAACTTCGCTTCATGATGACACTCCGAAGACTGAGACTACCGGGGAAGATGCTCAAGAGAGGATGCTCAAAAGCGTAACGACGATGGAGACCGTACCTCAACGCGGTTGGAATTGTCATCACCGACATTCGTGCTGAGACATTTCAACGACGGGTCATCGTCGCCGCCAACGGGGTGGAGCCATCACAAATGTGGCCACCACGAGCAGGCCGAACGCCGTGTAGAGCAGCGTGAAGACCCACGGCTCAGCGTCGAAGAACAAGAGGTCGTGGACCAGATTCGCCACGAAGGCTCCCTGATACGACTGCTGCCCCGCCGCGTCGCTGATGCTCCCAGATCGTCAGCGGACAGGTGATCCCCGCCCAAGCCTCACCGACGACGATCAGGATCATCGCCAAGTGCCCACCCCGCAGCCAGGCGTTCCTCACCCAAGCCTGCTTCCGCACGATGCCCCAGCAGATAGCCGGTAGCCCGAGTACCACGATCAGCACATAAGCCATGTGCAAGACCACAACACCATCCGCAGCGAGTCGATAGAAGAGTGACATGCCGATCAGACTCGCCGCAGGCTCCATTTATTCCCGAGGCTATGCGGCTTGGCATTGCCGAGGTTTGAATGACACTGATCGTAGCCTGCTTCTTCGGGAAGTTATTACAGGCCCGCTCCTTACCTGCTGACCTTCGCCTTGTTTACAAAGAAGTCCAGCCAGCCGAGTAGCAGGACATCCTTGATCTCTTTGGATTGACGAAGTTCTTCGGGCGGCTTCCCCCAATAGAAGCCGATCCAACCGCAAGCATGATTCTCCGAGCGTTGGATGAATTGAGCAAACTCGTCTATTGAACACTTCAGCGGAAACGTCTCTTCGATCACAACCGGCTTGCCAACGGAAAACCCCGCCAGCGTCTGGATCGCTTCGTCCAGCTTGCCTTTTTCCGGGTAAAGGTGGACGCACAAAAAGTCGAGGTCGTCTGCAATCTTCCCTGGCACGAACCCGGAAGTCAGCCCCGGACGGTCCAGGCTCCAATCCACCAAGCCGACGGTCATCAAGTGTCGCTTGTCTTTTTCTTTGATGGCCGTAGTCAGATGCCTCACCCACTTTCGGGCAATGTCCGGGCGGGGCCGATCCTGCTGATCGAGAGTAATGAGTTGCACGAAGTGCTTTCCGGCGAAATCCGGTCCCAGCCACTCTCGGCCCACTCGTTTTCCACCCGGTACGACTGGCTCGTTCATCAGGTCGTAGCAAAAAATGGCGGGGCTTTCGGCACAGGTTGCCGCGACGGCCTGCCAGAATTTGGCTTGCACGTCCCAGCGTTCCAGCTCGTCCAAGAGGTCGTACCACGCTGGAACATCCTTCTTGTGGTAGCAGCCCAAGCCAGTCAGGTTGAGATAGAGGTGTTCTTTCTCTGCTAGGCTGACGAGTGTGACCAGCCGGTTCAGAGCTTTCGTGTTTGGCGTGCCTGCGCCGTCCATGAATTTGCCGAGTTGCAAGTGAATGCGAACGACATTGGCGCCCAGCGTCTTCATTTGTGCGAAATGGGTTTCAACCGTGGCCCATTCCGACTCCCAATAGTCTTCGAGCAGCCGACCAGCATCGTCGTGATCGTAATTGAAGCCACGCGGGTGGAATGCCTCCTGACCCGGCTCGAGTACGAACCCTTTCTGGTCCTTGGAGACGACGACCCAAGGCATTTCGCCTGCGTCCAGCGGGTTGTCTGCGGCGAGAACGATGACACACACGACCGTCGCTAAGAATGATGACTTTGTTCTCATGCAATTGCCTCTGATTTTTGGCACGGTCGTCAATTGGAAATCCGCGGGACGAACCGTCCCGTTCTCGCGATGTTGTCACGGTACTGCTTGTCGAATCGCTCGACCAGCAGTTGCTCTTCTTGCGGTGTCCGAACGGCCAGCAATGCGAGGACGATGTTGAAGTTGAAGTCGTGGGACTCCTACCGCACCCCTCTTGAAGCAAGCCTCATTTTTTGACGGCAGCACCGTTCGCCGCGTTTCAGCTCCGCGCGTTCGGTAACCCCGCCTTCCATTCCTCGTGCCATTGTCGGATTTGTCGGCCGGCGTCTTTGGGCGGGTGATCGACGTTGTGCCAGGCGAGGTAGGCGTCACCTTCGGCGGAGATCATGACGAGGCCGGTCAGAGCCTTGGCTCGCTGGAGTGCGGCGAGGGCTTGAGTCGGAGTTTGAGCGATCGGACTGCCGACGTTGAGGGACGTGTTGACGCTGACTTCGACTCCCAATCGGCGACCGAGGGCCAAAAGATAGGCGTGTGTGAACGGGTCTTGTTCGGGGCGCACGATCTGGATGCGAGCCGTTCCGTCGTGATGAATGACGGCGGGAATTTTGGCCTTCGCTTCGGGGCGGGCGAGGACGGTTAGGACCATGTAGTTGTACGCGTTGTAGTCGTCGTCCACCGCGCCGGGGGCGAGGACGAAATACTGCTCGGCGGCGGCGCGCGTCATCATCGGGGCGAGCGGGCGAATCGGCTCGCGGTTCTTCACGCGGAGGTTGATGTTCTCCAGCGAGTTCGGGTTGCACGGGTTCGCGATGATCGAGCGATGCCCCAACGCGCGCGGTCCCGTTTCCGCCGCTCCCTGGAAGATGCCGAGGACTCCATCGCGCGACAACACGAACGCCACGAAATCGGCCACGTCGAACAGCGTCTGCGAAACGGACGTGTCTCCCAACGGCAGGAATCCAATCTCGGGTTCGGCCGCGAACGCCTCCGTGATCTCGGCCCGCGTTGGTGCCAGACCGCAGTGGAAGGCATGTTGCATCGGTGCGCCGGGCTTCGCTCCTGCTTGCATCGCGAAATTGTACGCGGCTCCCAGACCGACACCCGCGTCGCTGGGGATCGGTGGAATCCAGATGTGCAGGCAAGTGTCTTTGCCGAGGTTCCGGCGGTACCACGCATTGTCGAATCGCGCGGCCAGCTGCATGTTGGCCAGACCGTTGAGCGCCGTGCCGCCAGTCATCACGAGTCGGTCGCTGCCCGTCGATCGAATCAGGTGATCGACGATGTGGAAGAGCGCGTCCTCGAATACCAACTGCGTCGCGGCGGCCAGATCGACTCGCTCGCGCGTGATGGCCGAGTGTTGCACGTCCTCGACCTTGAGGACCGCATCGGGATTCCACATCCGTTCCGGTGAGATCGGGTCGCCGAGCAAGGCGCGGGTCGCCTTGTTGTACGGCCGCAGTTCCCCGGCGTTCTGCCAGTTGACCAACGCACGGTTGATCTGCACTTGTCCCTTGTCACCGAAGTGGAGCATCTGACGCAGTCGTCGATAGAACGGATTGGTCAGCCGATCATGATCGCCCCATGCGACGGCTCCCATATAACGCCCTTCACTGCTGAGCGTCGTCCAGCCCCCCTGAGTCGAACTGATGATCGAATAGAAGGCTCCCAGCGAATCGACAATGCTGTGGTTCTTGCTCAGCACGCGCAGATGACCCTGCTCGGCCACGTACAGCGAGATCGCGCCTTCGTCACCGAATCCGTCGAGTACCGTGACCATCACCGGCTCGTCGCACTGGCCGAACGGCGATGCGGCAAAGCCGACTGCCGCATGGTTGTCGTGATGCGGCAACGTGATCAGCGGCACACGGCCCGGCAGCCCGAGGTCTTTTGCCAACCGAGCCTGTCCACCACGGACTTGGACCCCGATCTTCAAGAAGGGAATCTTCGGGCAAGCGGCGGGGTGAGCGAGCTGCAGACTGAATGGAAAGTGTCCGAAGACTTCTTTCATCGAGAACGGGCCAAGCTCGGGATAATCCCATCCAGCGACGAACGCATGGATGTCGCTCGGCGTCAGTCCGCGCTCCTCCAACCGCCGCTTGAGCAGAGCGACGCAATGCTCGGGATAGCCGTCGAAATGCTTGACCCCGGTGAAGCGTTCTTCCTCATCATTGGCCAGCAGCCGAATGCCGTTCGCAGCGGAGGCCTCGATCAACCCGATCCCGCAGTTGTGCCCCGACGTGACCATGCCGACCACGTAGACGGTCTCACCGCGAGCCAGCTTGTCACGCATCGACTTGCGCCGCTCGTTGGCATACGAACTCGCGCTGCGATGCACGCCGCACAACCAATAGGGGAACAAGTAAAACGGCCGGGAAATCTGATGCGCCAACCAACCCAGCCACGGAGTCGAAGGGCCAACGCGGCCAAAGATTTCGGAAATCGTGTCACCTCAATGGAATCAAAGTCACCAGCGGAAATACGGAGCCGCTCGCGAGCAATTGGCGAGAGGCACCTCACACGCTCATAACGCGAGCGGTGACGGATCATGTCATAGCTCACCCCGTTCGCCAAGCAGGGCACGTTGAGCCTGAAAGAGTATCTCACTGCATTCATTTCCAATTGCGGTCGGGCGTTCCGCAGTTGATCGTTTCAGTGAGATGCCTGGCCATGAACTTGCCGCTTGGTTCGAGTCCCACGATCACGCGGCCGATTCACAGAATTTTGTTGTGTGCGGATCGGGCCACCTCTTCCACAACCGACTTCAGCAGTGATTCAGAGCCAGCTTCGAGCGTGCAGATTTTATGACGGTGACTTGCAACGAACTGGGAGAGAGCACACCAAGTGGAACGAATGTACTCTCCTGACCGAACCCCGAAACCAACTGTTGCACTTCACAACCAATCGGATTACTTTCGACGCCAGCAGTGTTCAAGGCAGTCGCAACAACACTGGTGGAGGCGCATACGATGTTGCTAGTTTGCCCCGAATGTAGACTGGAATGCACGGTCAACGACGAGTCGGCCGAGACGGCCACCTGTCCCGGTTGTGGCGTTCAGTTGCACTCCCACACAGAAGTCACAGGCGTTCTCGAAACACAGTTCGCGGATCGGAAACTGCTCCCCGAAGAAGCCTCTCGGACCCGAGATTACCCGGCGTCTGTTCTTGATCTCCATCGACTGCCGATCTCGGACCAGTTTCCGCAACAGTTCGAGCGTTACACGCTGACTCAGCTCTTGGGTAAAGGTGGCTTCGCCCACGTCTACAAAGCGTTCGACTCGGAACTCGGTCGCGAGGTCGCGCTCAAAATTCCCCGGCCGGATCGATTCTCGACTCCTGAAAGACTGCAACAGTTCGTGTCGGAAGCCAAAACGACGGCGGCTTTGCGTCATCCAGGTATCATCACGATCTTCGATGTCGGCAAATTTGCAAACGGTTCCCACTACATTTCGATGGAGTACGTGACGGGGGGAACGCTTTCAGAACTTCTCGGTGAGAAGCGACCACCCATTGCCATCGCTGTTCAGTTGGTCATCAAGATTGCAGATGCGGTTCACGAGGCGCATCTGCGAGGCTTGGTCCATCGTGATCTCAAACCCGCAAACATTCTGTTGGACCAACGCGGTGAACCGCGCGTCGTCGATTTCGGTTTGGCCATTCATGAGTCGATCCAAGTTCGCTTGCGAGGAGAGGTTTCTGGAACGCCAGCCTACATGGCACCTGAACAGTATCGCGGTGAGGTCCAATACTTTGACGGCCGCACCGACATCTGGAGTTTGGGCTGCATCTTGTATGTGGCTCTCACAGGTCGCCGACCTTTTAACGGCGATCTACTACAGCTCCGCGATGAGATTCTGAACAAGTCTCCCAAACCGCTTCGTCAAATTGACGACCGGATCCCTCGCGAGCTGGAGGCGATTTGTTTGAGGTGCCTCACCAAAGAGCTGAAAGACCGTATCACCACTGCGAAAGACTTGGCCGACGATTTGCGAGGTTGGCTGGAGACGACAACAGGTGGCCCGACAACGAGCCAAGTGAAACAACATTCGCTGGCAGAGCCTTTGCCCGAAGCATCGCCGCCCCGCACGCCATTGCCGAGCCGCTTGCAACTGCTGGCGGGAAGCGTGCTACTCGTGGGCGTGGCAATCGTGTTGCCCATGATTGTCGCTGCGACACACTCGTCGAAGCCCATCGAGAACACTTCGCCCTCGCCGTCCGCAAGTTCCCAACAGCTGGCAGTCAACCCTGAGCAGCGTGACTCGGCCTTGGAGGTCCTCACGGGGAAGCCACTCGACGACGAGCCGCTCCTACGAGCCATCCCGCTGATCGATCAAGGGCGCATTCCACGCAAGCTCTCTTGGCCGGTGGGGATTGCGGACGACAGCTTCGACTACGACCTCAAAGCAGGGCGGCTTTCGTTGCAGAACAACCTCAGTATGTGCCTCGTAGAACTGGGAACAACGACAGCAAACGCGATTGTGTTGGAGGCGGAATTATCGCGCACCGGAAATCACTGTCGCTGTGGACTGTTTTGGGGCTGGCAACAGGATCACCTCGACCCCAACCGAAAATCCTGCTTTCTCGCCGAACTCACGACCTATCCCGAAGCGAACGGGGTCAGTCGGCATTATTTGTGTGTCGCGTTCCTCGTACTCGAACCCGATGGCCAAGACGGATTCAACGTCGTCGATCGCCAACAATTGTCTGCCGTCGATTTGGCTCCCAATCATCGCCCCGAGTCAGGCCGCTTGATGATCGAAGTCAGTCAGGCCCGAGGCCTCCATTCGGTGACTTGGGGGGACCAAGCGTTCGACGAACTGCGAACGAAAGCGATCGCCGTTCTAAAAAGCCAACTGAACCGATATCCCAAAATGCACAGCGCCGGCATGTTTGGGGTCTACAACAGTCACGGCGCGATCTCTGTCCGTAACCCCACGTTGAAAATCATTACAAAAGGAACAAACTGAATCATGTCGACAGACAACAATCCCGAAGCTGACAAAGCCTGCACCGAGAAGAAAAACGTCGTGCTTTTAAGCGAAATCACCATCGGTGCACCGACGACTGATGGGACTGTGCGGCGTACAGGTTCCGTCCTCGTCAGTGTGGGCGGTACGTTTTTCTATGGCCCGGACTATGAACTCATCGGCATCAAGGTGCTGACTGTCAAAACAGACAACGGTAGCGGTGGTGACAATGGCAACCCCTATGCGTCGCAAGTCTTGGAAATCGCCGCCGTGACAAGCAGCCCCGACGCGATTGATATCCCCGAAGGAAACATCAGCCGCCAGTACGGGACTTGGTCCGCGAACTTGATCGTGGCGGCAAACATTGATCGCGATCCCGACTACACTTGGAACCGCATCTCCGTCTATGCCGATGTCCTGTTGGTCAATACGGAGGGTACAGCTCTGACACCGGGGGAAGTTGTCGCTGGCAACCAGTTTAAGGCGACCCCCGTTGACTCACTCATCAGACCAGCCCCGGCGGCACAATCGCCAGCGCCGCAACACGGTGGCCACTGTCGGAAAGAGGCCATTCACGCTCCCGCCATGCTTCAGCCCTTGGAAGTTTGTGACGGCTGGGTTCGGTATTCGTTCTTCAGTCTATCTGGAGGATCGATACCCATGCCTCCGGTCAACGGCTATTTGCTGGCCTCACCGAACTGCTGTGAGACAGCGCTATCCGCTCGCAGCATCGCCATCGCCACGGGAGCAGTCGATTGGCACCCACGTCAGGGGCGCAATTTGGTCATCACACGTTCGCATGGAATTCTCGACACCTCGCCGTTCGATGGCTCCACGCGACGGCGGATGCAGTTTGATGGCTTGCCCAAGTTCTGCTTCCTCGTACATCAATTGCGAAACTCCGCCGCAGACGATGTCACTCGCATTCCCGTTGATGCCGAGTGCCGGGAACGCCCACAGCGAATTCTGCTGAACCCACAAAAGCCGTTCTACGTGCAGGTCAATAATGTTCAAGACGACCGTACGAAGAGCGATGGCACGTTGGACTTCTGGGTCAAAATCCTGAGCTAGACGCGGCTTTGCCCGGTATCAGAACGACCTGCTTTCCACGAACAGGGCGCATCAGCTTTGGTGATGCGCCCTGCGTCGTTTCACCGCGTGGGCAACGCCCCGCGCGTCAAGCGATGTTCGAGTCTGTTCCCCATCAACGCGCGGGGCGTTGCCCACGCGGTTAAACGAGGTCAACCCTGCAATCTCAAGTTGGCGGATCGCTAGTCGCGGGGAATTCAAACCATGATGCAGATCACGCTCACCGTCACGACCGGCCCCCATGCGGGGCGCGAGTTTACGTTCGATGGCCATGACAACTTCATCGTCGGTCGGTCCACGGCGGCGCAGTTTCGGCTCCCGTCCAAGGATCAGTTCTTCTCGCGCAACCATTTTCTCGTCGAGGTCAATCCACCGCTCTGCCGGTTGCTCGATCTGAACAGCACCAACGGGACGCTCGTCAACGGCAAGCAGGTCGCGTCGGTCGAACTGCACGATGGCGATTCGATTGAGGCGGGCGACACCACGATTCGCGTGAGCCTGATCACACCCATGGCCGCTTCGGTCCCCGATCTCACCGTGAAGCCCCGCTCCGAGCCGCAGGTGGTGAGCGACCAGACGATCGTTCCGCGCGGTTGGACTGCGCCGCGTCCCGCGTTGCGAACCGCACCGGAGACCACGCCGAGTTCACCGGTCGTTGAAACCATTGCGCCGCGATCTCGCGAAAATGTCGCGGCACTCGCGGCGACGCTCGTCCCCACGTCGAGACCGGTACCGCAAACAGTTTCCCCCGCCTTGGCTACGGCTCCCAAGGTCTCGCTCACCGCCGATGACCGCGCCAAAATTGCGGCACAACCGCAACCGTTCGCGGGCTACGAGATCATCGAGGAACTCGGACGCGGCGGCATGGGTGTCGTCTATCGTGCCCGTTCGACAAGGGATGACTTACTCGTGGCGTTGAAGGTTGTACTGCCTGCTGTCGCGTCGAGTCCCGACGATTTGGCTCGCTTCGTGCGCGAGGCGAGCATCATCAAAGACCTGTCTCACCCGCACATCGTTCCATTCCGTGATCTCGGTCATGCCAACGGACAACTGTTCTTTGTGATGGACCTCGTGCCGGGAGTCGATGGACAGGCTCTCCTCCGCCAAAGCGAGGGGCCGTTGCCGGTGGCGAGGGCGGTCGGCATCGTGTGCCAACTGTTGGAGGCACTCTCGGCCGCGCATCGCAAGGGTTACGTCCATCGCGATGTGAAGCCGTCAAACTTACTGATTGAGACTCGCCCCTCCGATGACTTCGTCTGGCTCGCGGACTTCGGTCTGGCGCGAGCCTATCAGGCATCCAAGCTCAGCGGTCTCACGACGACGGGAAACATTGGGGGCACGCTGCCGTTCATGGCTCCCGAGCAGATCACCCACTATCGAGATGTCACTCCCGCCGCAGATCAATACTCAGCGGCGGCCACGCTGTACCACCTGCTGACGAAGCGGCACACGTATGACTTTCCGAAAGAGGTCGCGAAGCAATTGCTGTTGGTCCTGCAAGAGTCTCCGAAACCGATCCAGCAGCATCGAGCCCATCTCCCCGACACGCTCGCCGCCATCATTCACAAAGGACTGGCCCGAATTCCGACCGAACGGTTCGTCGATGTCGAGGCGTTTCGGGGCGCGCTCTTGAGTTACCTGCGGTTGCCGTGAGCGAACCTACTCGGGAAATTTCTCAGCGGAGTGGCATCGGCCCAAGAGGACTCATTTTGTAACCAGCAGGGACCGATTGTCGTCTTTCGCTCCGCGAAAGAACGCTCTTTCGCGGAGCGAAAGGCGACACTGCTGCGGCCCATTCCAAACAACGAGTGCCTTGGGACATCAGTACCACGGTTCGTGGTCGTCAGCCTATTTCAGGTTTTTCCGACTCTTTCCTCCCGCGATGGCTCTACCAAATTGACGGCTCCTTTGAAGCCTTCCTATCATGCTGCCATCAGTCGTGCCCGATGACTTGCCCGCCTCAACTGCCCCACCCCACTTTCATCCGCCTTCGGGAGCTTTTCTGCATGAACCGACTCGCCTCGCTGCGACCGCTCGCTCTGTTTCCACTTCGTACCCTGTTGGTCTCAGTGACCGGTCTCGCCATCGTCGGTGCCAGCGGGCTGGTTTCCGCCCAAGAGCCTGCCGCTAATGCAACGACGCCCGGAGCGGTGGCCCCCGGCGCGGCGACGAACCTGCAAATCAACGGCGGCAATCTGGCAATGGCCAAAGGGATTTGGACCAGCTTTCCGTGCGAGACCAGTCTCACCGCCGGCATCGACAAAAATGGTGAGAACCCGGCTCAGGTGACGTACACATTGAACGTTCCGGCCAAAACGCCTTGCGGTGTGCATGGGTTGAGAGTCATCACGGACAAAGGCGTTTCACCGCTGAAGTTCCTCATTGTCGATGACTTGCCGTCGGCCGCGTCGGTCGGAAGCAACGTCACGCGCGCGGCAGCTCAAGGCATCACAGTGCCGACCGCTGTTGACGGAGCGGTTGCCGGGCTGAACTGGCAGTACTTCAAGTTCACAGCTGCGGCGGGACAGAAGCTGTCGATCGAGGTGCTGGCTCGACGGATCGGTTCGGCGCTCGACCCGATGCTGCGGCTGCTCGATGCGAACGGTAGGGAACTCGCGTTCAACGACGACACGCCCGGGCTGAGCGGTGACTCGGCGATCATTCACACGTTCAAAGACGCTGGCGAATACGTGGTCGAACTCCGCGACATCAAGTACGGCGGCGGAGCTTATCGCCTGCGGATCGGTGACTTCCCGGTGGCGACCGTCGCGTATCCGCTCGCCGTGCAGAAGGGGACGACCGCGAATGTGACCTTGGCTGGCTTCGGCGTGGACGGGGTCGTTCCTGTGGCAGTGGCTGTCGCGGCGGATCAGGCTACCGAATGGATGCCCGTTAGTACCAAGCGACCGAACGGCGCGAGCGGCTTCAGTTCTGTGGCAGTGGTCTCGACGCCGCAGTTCGCTGAAGTGGAACCCAACAACGCGGCCGAGCAAGCGAACAAAATCGAGTTCGGTCACGACGTGAACGGGCGACTCGAACAGCCCGGTGATGTGGACCGCTTCACGTTCACCGCGAAGAAAGATCAGTCGGCGACGTTCGTTGGCATCACGCGCCAACAGGGTTCACCGACGGACCTCAACTTCAAGATTCTGAACAAGGATGGCGGGCAAGTCGTCGCCGCTGAAGACACGGGAACGAACGAGGGAGCGGTCGCGTTCAAGGCTCCGGCTGATGGCGACTACACGCTGGTCGTCGAAGATTTGAATCGTCGCGGCGGGAGCGAACATGCCTACCGCATCGCCGTGCAAACCAACCCTGCTCCGTTTTCGCTGGCCGCGTCGCTCGACACCTTCAACGTCCCGGTGGGAGGTTCGGTGCTGGCGACCATCACCACAGTCCGCTCGCCCCACGCAGGGCCGATTGAACTGAGCCTGCTCAATCCGCCAGCGGGACTAACCGCCAGCCGCTCCGTCATCGGAGCCGGTCGCAACGATGCCGTGATGACGATTCATGCCGCTCCCGATTTCGCGGCCGGTTCCCTGCACGGCATCACGATTGTCGGGACGGCTCGCATTGGCGAAGCCGACATCGTGATTCCCGCTGAGATTGGCAGCGTCCTCAAGACCCGCAACAACAACATGCGTTGGACGCCTTCGTCCTTGAGCAAGTTCGTCGCAGCCTCGTCCGCCCCCGCCCCCGGCTTTGCATGGCGCGTCGAACCGGCCGAGATCGTCTTCGGCAAAGACCTCTCCGTCAAAGCCAAGCTCATCGCCACTCGAGCCTCCGGGTTTGAAGAGGGCGTGGTGGTGGCGATCACTCCTCCCGCGAACGGCCTTCCCGCCGGAGTCACCATTGCGGTGAAGAACATCGACAAGGGCCAGACCGAAGCCGAGATCACGATCACAGGCAACAACCAAGCCCCGCTCGGCGACTTCACGGCGGGACTGACCGGCACACTGAAACAAGGCGACAAAACCGCCGTTCAAGGGATGGCCCTGCGACTAAAACTCGCCGCTCCGATGACACTCAAGCTCGATGCAGGCGCTGCCAAAATTGCTAAGGGTGGCGAACTGATCGTGAAGGCGACCGTCGAACGCAATCCGGCCTTCACAGGACCGGTCAACGTCACGCTGATGAATCTCCCCGCCGGAGTCACCGCCGCCCCAGCCCCCGCCGTGATCGCCGCCGATCAAACCACCATCGACATCAAACTGACCGCCACCGCCGATGCTGCTGCCGCTAACCTGACCAACCTCACCGCCAAAGCCGATGGCATGGCCGGAGCCGCCAAAGTCGAAGCGACCTCAGCCGCTGCAACACTGGCCGTGGAGTGATGACGAAGATGCCATTCTCAGACGACCGACCAATCCTCGACTCGCAATCCGTCAACGCGGCGAAACTCGCTGACGTTGTTGGTGACGACGGTCAGGTCGTGCGCCAAAGCGATAGCAGCGATCTGCATGTCGAAGAGTCCGATCACTTCGCCTCGCGATTCCAAACTGTCACGAATCTCGGCGTATCGACGAGCTGCCATTTTGTCGAAAGTGAGTTGGGGGTGATGGCGAAGGGTTTCTTCAACGCGGGCTTCACGGGCCGATCGCTTTTCGTACTTCCTTGCTGCGTACAACAGTTACGCCCAAACGATCGAGCAGACTGCAATCTCAATGTTCGGAGTCTGTTCAATCCGCTGCGCCACTGTCGAATCGGGATTCTTTAGGTAGTGAACCCATGCGTTTGTGTCGAGCAAATAGAGCATTACCAGTCCTCACGTGCAGCCATCGGCAGATCAGGTGCGATCTCCAGTGGTTCGTTGGCGAAGCTGCCGACGGTCGCTTCAAAATGCCCGATCGGATACCCCATTGCATCGACAGCCTCCTGTTCCTCAGGTGCGATTCGATCGGCGAGCGCGATCGCATCCCGTATCGTTCGGTCGAAGAGTTCACTTGTAACGGGATCCAGCCGGTTCAAGACTCGATCCACTTCCATTGCCAAGCTTGTCATGATTTGTCCTCGTCGATGTTTTCCCACTTGCTATGGAACAGTCGCAGCCCGACCACTGTTCCGGTGCTAACTTAGCGTGAGCCTGCGGTGCAGGCCACCTTACTTTTGAAACGGCCCCGTATTCCTAACGTCCTGTCCTACGAAACCGCCTTTCCCACCGCTGTCCCAAGATGGAGACGACGACCATGAGATTTGTTCGCATTGCTCAACTGATGCTGCTGGCCGTGATGGGCCTGAGTTCAACGAGGGTCTGGGCGGTTGATCCCCCTTCGGCGGCGGAGATTGGTCAGCCAGTCGGACTGGCGATTGAGCCGGGGCGGTTTGAATTGATCAACAAGCGGACGCAGCAGCAGTTGCTCGTCACCGGCAAGTATTCCGGCGACGAAGTCCGTGACCTGACGGCAGCGGCGACATTCGCTTCGTCGAACCCGGCCGTTGCCAAAGTGGAAGGCTCTGTCGTGCTGCCCGTTGGGAATGGTGAGGCCGTTGTGACGGCGACCGTTGCCGGGCAGACCGCTTCCGTCCCGGTCCTCGTCAAAAACATTGAGGCCGCTGCTCCGGTGAGCTTCAAGAATGAGACGCAGATGGCGCTGACGAAGGCGGGCTGCAACATGGGGGCCTGTCACGGCTCACCCTCGGGCAAGGGAGGCTTCCGGTTGTCGTTGCGGGCCTACGATCCGGAACTCGACATCATGACCGTCCGCTCGGAATTCTTCGGGCGTCGGACCAACATCATGGAACCGGGCGAAAGCCTGCTGCTCCGCAAGCCGCTCATGGAAGTGGCGCATGGCGGCGGCAAGCGACTCAAGAAGGGCGACCCCGCTCACAAGGTCCTCGAACAGTGGATCGGTGAAGGATTGCGACTCGACGCTGCCACCGAACCCGATCTCGTCCGCATCGAGACCATTCCCTCAAAGCGTGTCTTGAAGCAACTTGGCACGCGGCAGCAGATCGTGGTCCTTGGCCACTTCAGCGACGGATCGGTTCGTGACGTGACGGCCCTCACTGACTTCACGACCTCAAACGAATCGGTTGGCTCGGTCAATGTTCAGGGCTTGGTGACGAAGAATGGACGGGGCGAGACCGCGATCCTCGCTCGTTATCTGACTGGTATGTCCACGACATACCTCACGTTCCTCGAAGAAGTTCCCGGCTTCGCATGGAACAATCCTGCCGAGTCCAACTTTGTCGATACCGCTGTCTTCGAGAAGCTCAAACAGCTTCAGATCCTGCCGTCGGATGTTTGCTCGGACGACGAGTTCCTCCGTCGCGTGACACTCGATCTGACCGGTCGCCTTCCGTCGGCCGATGAAGCCAAATCTCTCATCGCCGATGTCGCCAATCCGAACCGCCGTGCGGTCATTGTCGATCGACTCCTCGACAGCAACGAGTTCGCGTCGTTCTGGGCACTCAAGTGGGGCGATGTCCTCCGCTCGAACAGCAAGAAGCTGAAGACGGCGGGCGTTCACAAATTCCGCGAATGGATTTACGAGTCGGTTCGCTCCGACAAGCCGCTCGATCAGTTCGCCCGCGAACTGCTGACGGCGAATGGCAGCGTCTTCGAGAACCCGCCCGCCAACTTCTGGCGCGCCAGCCGCGATCCGCTCGACGCGACCGAGACGACCGCACAACTCTTCCTTGGCGTGCGCATTCAATGTGCGAAGTGCCACAACCATCCATTTGAACGTTGGACGCAGGACAACTACTACGGCATCGCCGCTGCGTTCGCGCGCGTTGGTCGCAAGAACTCAGTTGATGCCGATGAGGAAGTGATCTTCACTCAAGCCGGCGGCGAGGTGACTCAACCGCGCACCAACAAGCAGATGAAAGTTCACTTGCTCTTGAAGGGTGATGTCGATGTTCCCGCCGATCAAGACCGCCGCACGGTCTTCGCCGCATGGCTCACGTCACCCGAGAATCCGTTCTTCGCGAAGAGCGTCACGAACCGCATCTGGGGGCATCTGATGGGGCGCGGGATCGTCGAGCCGGTCGATGACTTCCGCGATTCCAACCCTCCGTCCAACGCACGGCTGATCGATGAACTGTCGAAGCAGTTCGTGTCGAACGGCTTCAGCCAGAAATGGGCTGTCCGGACGATCTGCAACAGCCGCACGTATCAGCTCAGCAGCCGGAAGAACGGCTTCAACAAGGACGATGAAATCTACAGCTCGCACGCCAACACGCGGCTGTTGTCGGCGGAACAATTGCTCGACGGCATCTGTGCCGTGACGAGTGTCCCCGAGCAATTCCCCGGCGTCCCGCTGGGAACGCGCGCTTGCGAACTGGCCGATCCTCCAACCGACCACTACTTCCTGAAAGTCTTCGGCCAGCCTCAGCGTGAGATGGCCTGCCAGTGTGAACGGTCGAGCGAATCGAACCTGTCGCAAGCCCTGCAAATGATCAACGGCCCCGTAGTTCACAACAAACTGCGGGCCGACAACGGTCGCATCGCGACGATGATTAAGGACATGAAGCCCGACGACGAGATCATCGCGTCGCTCTATCTGGCCGCTCTCGCGCGAACGCCATCAATCGAAGAGATGACCGCTTCGAAGACCCACATCGCCGCTCAAACTGACCGGCGTCAGGCTCTGGAAGATGTCGGCTGGGCCATCCTGAACTCGAAGGAGTTCTTGTTCCAGCACTGATGCCAGCAATCACCCCAACGAGACGAGTGAACGTGTTGTTTACTCGTCTCGTCGTTTTCAGGCCGCATTGCTCCGACGGCATTAAGAACGGCGACCATTCAGAGTAGGCTCTAGCAACTACGGTGCTGATGCCGCTCTCGGACAGCCCCAAGCAATACCCCCGAGACGATTCGAACGTCCGACCTACGGTTTAGGAAACCGTCGCTCTATCCAGCTGAGCTACGGGAGCAAATGAACCAAGGTGGGAAACCATTTCGGACGGCAACGTCCAGAAGGTTTCCCACGGTTCCAAAGCGTGTTATCCACGCCGGAACGCGAGGGAGTATCTCGTGGAATGCGCCCGCCTGCAAGCGGCCCCATTCTCACTGAGACAGCGGGCACGCCGAGCTTGGTCAACAAGTCCGTCGCGACGACAGATCCCCCGCTTCTTTCGATGGCCAACGAGATCGTGACCGTGCGGCCCATCAGTGGCCATGCCCACAACTCGACGGGTGGCCGCAACAGCCTGCCATTGGCAGTGCAGGGGAGGCACTGGCAATCGGGAGTGCGATGCCTCCTGAGATGATGCGTTCGACGGGAGTATTGGCGGGAGTGTTACTCGGTTCGAGTCCCGCTCGTTCGCAGAGTTCGCCCCACGTTCGGATCGCGTCTTTCATGCCATGCTGAACGGTGACGGTGCGTGAGTTCTGCTCACAGTGATAGTCGTAGGTGGGCATCCGTGTCTCCTCATGATGTTGGCGGTTGGGACGGCGGTTGAGAATAG
>JAYTQJ010000075.1:0-12484 GCA_043746775.1 Schlesneria sp. | reverse complement strand
GTTAAACGAAGCGGTCCAGGAGGCTGTCTTGGTAATCCGCAGGCGAGGTATTTGTTCGTTTCGGGGGTTGCGGGTGGAGCTGAGGGAAATTCGGTGCGCAGCATTTCCGCGGCGATTTTGCGGGCGGCGGTCGGCGTGAGGCGGGCGGCGGTTGGCGTTGTCCCACAAGCGGCGCGGTTCACCAGTGCCGACGGCGGTTCGTCCCACCAGGCCAATTCCACCAGCGTGTGCAGCCACTGGTTCAGGTGCCAGCAGCCGATGTTCGACCAGACGTGGCGGACTTGTTGTTGGCCCGCGACCCAAACCTCTTTCTCGTCGTGGAAGTGTTCCTTGATGGCCCAGCGGTCGGCGGCCGCTTCCAGCATGTCGCGGACGGTGGCGTTCGGGTCGGTGCAGAAATGCAGAACCCAGCCGCCGTCGTCGAACCGGACCAGCATGACGCGGATCAGTTTGTCGGCGAGATGCGACAGCGTCAGGAACGTCTTGTCGTCGCGAGTCACGTCGACGCCGCGACCGCGATAGGTGATCGACTGCCAGCCGTCGGGATGCGCGGCGCGCTTGGTCAGACTGAGCTTCGCGCCGTACTACGTGATCGACCGCGTTGGCCGGGCGTGCGTGTCGAGAACGGCCGCGCGGATAAGCGTGAGCGTGAGCGTTGCCGCGTTTGCGCATGTCAGACAACCATTCCCCCAGATCGTTCGCCAAGTCGAGCCGAGCGGGAACGTCGAGCCTTGCCGGTTCTTCTCATCGGCCGCATCCAACACGACGAACGGCATCGGTCCGTCGAGGTCGAGTGCCCCACGATCAACGATGCGAGTTCACCTTTCCGCAGTCCCGTCAGAACGAGCGTCTTCTCAATCTACGCCCACTCTCGTCCAAGCCGCTCCAGTTCGGCAATCAACTCGGGACTCTTGGCGAGTCATTACCTTGCGCGTTCGACCGTCGCTAGGACTCTCCGGATCGCGAGTCGGGGGCAATGCAAACTGCTCAGGAATCGTTGATTCGATCACCGTCACACAAACAACGTCATCAACCCTTTGTTCGTCCGCCCTGTCGGGTCTGCGAAGCCTGCGAGGTGGGACACACGCGGCGTTTCACCGCGCTGAATCACCATGATTTCTCGACGATTGCCGAGGTGGGCCAGCGCTCGAACGGAGCTGGTCTCACCTTGCGTTGAACAAGGCGATGGACTCGGTTCGGTGTGGCGGGACTACAGAGCCGGGAGTGTGGCCGATACGATGCGACCATGAATTCACCGCCCCCCAAGCATATCGCTCGTGATGAACTGGCACTGAACTATCTCGACGCGCTGCCATATCCGCCGTACCCCGTTCAGGAGGAGGCGTTGCTGGCGTGGTTCGATGCCAACGACGGCGTGATGGTTTGTGCTCCGACAGGGACGGGGAAGACATTGATCGCCGAAGCGGCGGCGTATGAGGCGCTGCACACGGGCCAGACGATTTACTACACGACGCCACTGATCGCGCTGACCGAGCAGAAGTTCACCGAGTTGCAGGCATCGGCCGAACGGTGGGGATTTCGGCGCGAGCAAGTCGGCCTCGTGACAGGCAACCGTCGTGTGAACCCGGATGCGACGGTCCTCGTTGTCGTCGCCGAAATTCTGCTGAACCGGCTGCTCAACTCGCACTGGGCCGCGCATGAAGAGGCCGAAGCAGAGAAGACGCGAGAACGAGATCGTGAGGCCGTGCGCGTCGCCGAATGGGGGAGCGAGGGAGGCGGTGACGGAACTCAGAACGCGGCGGGAACGACTGTTGTCGCGACAGAGAACGGCGCGACGAGCCTCGTTCAGAATGCTCCGTCCGTGACGACGAGTCCGGCGAGCGAGACCGACATCATCGGTTGGGACTCCGATGAGTCGGACGCAGCACCAGCGAAGCACGCACTCACGAGATCGATCGCTCCCACAGTTCACGCGGCCGACTCGCGTGCTAACAACACTGCGTCCGCGACTTCAGCCACCGCATCGAGCGAACCGCCTTCCGCCGCACTCGACTTCGATCGCGTTTCGGCCGTCGTGATGGATGAGTTCCACAATTTCTCGGATCCCGAACGCGGCATCGTGTGGGAGTTCTCGCTGTCGCTGTTGCCGCCGCACGTCAGGCTGCTGCTGCTGTCGGCGACGATCGGCAATGCCAGCAACTTCGTCGGCTGGTGCCGCAAGATTCACGGCCGGTCGCTTCAATTGGTGCAGAGCCTCGACCGGCGCGTGCCGCTCAGTTTTCGCTGGGTTCCCGACAAGCTGCTGACCGAGCATTTGGAAGAGATGGCCGCCGGTGACGACGAGATGCGGCGCACGCCAGCGTTGGTCTTCTGTTTCAATCGAGACGAGTGCTGGAATGTCGCCGAAGAATTGAAGGGGAAGTCGATGCTGGCCTCAGGCCAGCAGAAGCGGCTCGTAGCGGAGATCGAGAAGCTCGAATGGTCGAAGGGGGCGGGGACGAAGCTCAAGCAGCTTTTGATGCGCGGCGTCGGCGTGCATCACGCGGGCATCCTGCCCAAGCACAAGCGGATCGTCGAGGATCTCTTCCAGCAGAAGTTGCTCACGATCTGCGTTTGCACGGAGACGCTCGCGGCGGGGATCAACCTTCCCGCGCGATCAGTCGTCCTGCCGTCGCTGCTCAAAGGGAAGCCGGGTGAGCAAAAGATCATCGACCCCAGTTCCGCTCATCAAATCTTTGGCCGCGCGGGACGACCGCAGTTCGACACGGAAGGCTTCGTCTATGTCGTCGCTCATGAGGACGACGTGCGCATCCTGAGATGGAAGGCACAGTACGACCAGATCCCCGAGGACACGAAGGATTTCAATCTCATCCGCGCGAAGAAGGCTCTCAAGAAGAAGATGCCGACGCGCAGCAACGACCGGCAGTATTGGAACGAACCGCAGTTCGAGAAGCTACGAATCGCTCAGCCGGGAGACCTCGCCAGTCGCGGGCCGCTGCCGTGGCGGATGCTCGCGTACATGCTGCAACTCTCACCCGAAGTCGATCGCTTGAGAAAGCTCGTCCACAAACGGTTGATGGACCCGAAGCAGCTTGAGGCGAGCGAGAAGCAACTCGATCGAATGCTGCTCACGCTGCACGCGGGTGACTTTGTGAAGCTCGATCCGCCGCCTCCACCGCCGCCCGAGATCGTCAAGCCCGGTGAAGCTCCCGCGCCGACAGTGGAGGCACCGCCGAAAGTCTCGTGGCTGTCGCAGCAGCTTCAGACGGCAGTCGATAAGAAGTTTGAGGCGGCGACCGGAAAGAAGGTCGAGAAGGTTGTCGAGGATAAGGACAAGAATCGCTATCGCCCGGTGATGGCACATCCGACCGAACGGCTCGAACAGCTCTTCGTCTTCCGTGGCGTGAACCCGCTGTACGGCATGTTCCTGCTGGAACACATTGGCTACGCGGACCGGATGGAACGGCTGCTCGTCATCGAAAGCGTGTTGGAGTTGCCTCGTGCCTTGATCCGTCACGTCCGCGTTCCGCCGCCACACAAGCTCCCGCCGGGACCGCTCGCGTTGGAACGGATCGACATCGAACTCATACAACGCGGCCTGATCGCGGCGCAAGACCTCTATCCCGAGTTCGATCCTGACATCCCGTTTGAAGATCGGAAGTACGCTCCGTCGTTGGCCGACAAAATGCGGATGCTGTTCGAGTCCGACTACCCCGATGTGCCCGAGGTCTCCGTTCAGCCGGTGATGGTTGCCGCCGATCTGCTCGAAAACTTCAACGACGACTTCTGGCTGTTCGTCTCGGTGAAAGACCTCTCCAAACAAGAGGGCCTGATCTTTCGCCACCTGCTCCGCCTCGTGCTGCTGCTTGACGAGTTCAAGCAGGTCACGCCCGCAGGCATGGACCCGAATGTCTGGCAGGACGAACTCCGCGAGATCGCCGAACGCCTGACCACCTGCTGCCGCGCCGTCGATTCCAACTGCACCGACACGATGCTCGCCCAAGAAGACGAAGGCGATTTCATCGAACACACCCAGCCGCAGCCCAAACGTTCAGAACCTGTCCAAGAATGACTCCGTCGTTTGTCGCCTTTCGCTCCGCGAAAGGGCGTTCTTTCGCGGAGCGAAAGACGACATTGTTTTTGGATGAGTTCTAAGTCATCACCACGCCGTCTTCGTGTGCTGAAAGCCTTAGTCCATGTTGAAGACCTCCGGTCGCCGGTGATGCAGGGACTCCTCCAGCGCGGCTCAACAGAACTCCACATCCATGCTGTTCGACAGCCTCCAGAACAGCACACGCCGATTGAGTCAGTCCACCATGGCCGTCAGTCACAGATAGCCGCGGCGCATCGGGGTGGAGGTGATATCGCAGGCCCACAAGGCAACACCGTTAAAGATTTCGGAGCTGTAAAACAGGGGCCAACCGAAAGTAGCAGAAGTCGTCAGACTTCTGGAGAACCGTCGAGTCGTCAGAATTCTCACGAATTCTGCTACAGAAATCCTTAACGGCGTTGCCCACAAGGGGTGTTGGATAGTCACTGACCGACTGTTCAAAAAGGTTGTCAGCGCGCAGGACCACCGTTATAGTCCGACCCCACGTCCGCTCGGACTTCATCTCATTCGCTGGCACGGAGGTTTACGGTGGAACTTCAAGAACTTGATCTTGCTGTTGGTGATGTTGTTCAGATTGGCGAGTACACAGTTACGGTCATCGACATCGAAAATGATGACGTGACTCTGCGAGTCGATCAGCCCGACGAGACCAATGAAGGCGAGATCGGTTCCACCGTGCTGCGTCCCCGATGACGACGACTCCGGAGGACAGCGTGCCTGCGGACATCCTCGCCTCGGTCACATTTCCTACCGCAGTGACAACACGACAGGATGGCGTTTGGCATTCGTTTGATTGGTCCAGTTCACCGAATGGATCAACGCTGCGGTCGGTTGCGTTGTCAGACGATATGGTCGGCGCACTTGGATCATGTGGCCGCGTCTTCAGAGGTACTTGGCCGTGATCTCTGTTACTTAAACTGCAGCCCAGTCTTGGGCAGCAGTTGTTTGATCTTCGCTTGCGTCTCGAGAGTGAACGGCGCACTGGGGACGAGCCGCATCGACTTGAGGAAAGCGAAGTCCTTGAGCAGCGCGAGACGTTCCTCGGGGATGATGATGCCGCCGAGTTCCAGATGCTCCAACTGCGTCATGCCGGAGACGAGCTTCAGATCAGCATCCGTCAGAGCCTTGGCGTTGGTGAGCGTCAGGCTGCGCAGCGTCGGCATGTCTTTGATCAGGCTGAGGCCTTCTGGAGTGTCGAGGCCATCTCCCAGTTGCAGGTATTCCAGAGGCAGTTTGGCGACGTGCTGCAGGCAGCTTGGCGTCGCGTTGCGGGTGCCGATTTCGAGTCGTTTGAGCTTGCTGAGTTTCGTCAGATACATGGCTCCGACATCGGTGAACTTCGCGTGCGCCAGGCTAATGCTTTCGAGATTCGGCAGGTGTTCACAGAGCTGTTGCAGACCTTCATCGTCGATCGAACTGCCGCGATGGCTGACGCGCACAAGCCGCGTCCAGCCTGCGAACTTGGAGTAGGCATGTCCCTGCATGCCGGTTCCCACGAACGAAAACTGTTCGAGGTTCTTTAGCCCAGCGAGATGCTCGAGTCCGATATCGCTCAGCTTGCCGTTGTTGGTGAACCGCAGCGATTTCAAGTTCGTGAGTTTGCCCAGCGGCGCGATCCATTCATCGCTGAGTTTGGTGGCGATGATGTTGAGTGACTCCAGCGTCGGAATTTGTCCGAGATGCGCGAAGAAGGCGGCGTCATAAGGATCGACTTTGCGATGGTCGTGCGGTCCCGCGTTGGGCATTGCGAGGTCCACGAGCTTCAGCGTGTCGAAGAGCGCGATGTCGCCACCAGCAGCCTTCTTCAAACTTTCGGGGGTCGTGTTGATCTTCTCGACCTTGCCGGGCGAAACCTCGACGGCACGCAAGACGGCTTCGACATGCGTGCGTCGTTCAACAGCGGCGAGCAGAGTGGCGGAGTGACTTTGAAGGGCCTGCTTCAAGTCTGCGTCCGTGGTGGCCGCGATGACCGCTTCGAGGTCACGCTGGGTTTTGACAGTGGCGAGCGCGGCAGGAGGCTCGGCCGAGAATGCCGTAGCCAGAGTGCCGAAGGACGAAGCGACTGCGAGTAACGAGTGGAAGAAAGAACGTCGTTTCATGGAGAGTGAACTTTCAGGATCGGGGGATTTAGTGTCGCCGTTCGCTCCGCGAAAGAGCGTTCTTTCGCGGAGCGAACGACGACACTACTCGCGTCCGTGGAACTGTTCCTCGTGAGGCAGCGCGTTGACTTTCCAAGTGGCGGGATAGAACCGAACGATGCGACCGGGACGATGGCCTTCCAGCAACATGCAGCACTTCACTTTGATCTGCACGCCGCTGCCGCCGGGTACGACCGGCACCTTGTTGATCGCCAGGATGTTGCCGCCTTTGCGATCGTTGACCGGGTCGTAAGTCATCAAGCACTCCCGCGCGACGGCGATGCCGCCTTTGGGAGCCTTCGGATCGTCCTCGCGTTTGGAAAACGGCCAGCCGTGTGGTTCCTCGTTGATGCCGGTCAGTTCGGCGAACAGCTTCGGATCGACCCCGTCGAAGAAGGTGATCGTGACGATCTGAGCGTCGTCATCGACGGCATCGATCCAGCCGGGCAAGCCGTGATCGCGGACCTCATCGCGGTGACGGTCCAACTGCTGAGCGGTCGCGAGTTGCCGGCTCGGTTCGTCGAGCCAGATTTCCAGAACGCGGCCCGGGCCGTAGAGCGTCGCCCAGGTGATGTTGAATTGCACGGTCTGCTCGACGGCCAATGACTCGAACGTCCCGGAACCATTCCCCACCCGCACGCGCGTGCTGGCCAGCAAGTCGAAGAGCTTGGGTTGGCCGATGTCCTTGCCATCGCTCTGCAACGTGGCACTGAGCTTCTTGCCTGCGAGGTTCACGGTCTCGATCTTCCAGCTCTGCTTCTGCCGAGCGAAGAAACTGAAGTCGTCTTCGAGTCGCAGACAACGCTTGAACGCGGCTTCGTTCGTGATTCGCTTGTACGCACTGTTCGGCGACGGGGACTTATCGTCGGCGTCCTTCAGGTAATACGCGCCGTGCAGGTGCGTGCCCAGCGGGATGTCCTGCAAGGCAGCGGGCGCTCCGTGATAGGAGATCGCCCCGTACGGCAGCATGACGCTGTCCAACGGCAGATCCATGAAGCCCGCTTGTTGGCTATCGTTGCGATCGACTCGCAGTTGAAACCGCCGCTCTAGGTGATCCACTTGGATCAGTTCGCCCGAGATCGCGTGCGCCGAGTTCTCGGGCGGAAATTCTCCGTCTACGAGCTGATACCACTTCAGTGATTTGTCGGAGCTGGCGTCAGTACGAAATGCCGGAGCGTCTGCCGCGTGCAACGACGTTGCGGTGAGGCACAAGCAAAGGCAGGCGAAGCATAAGACGTTTCGATGGGGCATTGTGAGGTGTCGTCTTGGGTGAAGCGGGGATTCGCTGAGTGTCGCCCTTCGCTCCGCGAAAGAGCGTTCTTTCACGGAGCGAAAGACGAAATGAAAAGGCAATCAGACGAGCACTTTCGAGATCGTGCCGAGGCTGTCTTGAAACCGGTCGGTCTCGACATCCGAGCGTTGCAGCATCGTCAGCAGCAGATTGCTGAGCCGGGCGTTGTCATCGACGGGGCGCGAGCAAATGCGGTAGTGGGCATTGGCGTCAGCGACGTTGTACTGGCCGATCTTCGGCAAGTTGAAATCGACGTGCTGACCGTGCTGATAACCCAGCGCGCGGCCACCCGCGAGGATCGTCGGCAGGTTCGCGTTGCCGTGACTGTGGCCGTAAGCCATGCCGCTGCCCCACAACACTTGAGTCGTATCCAACAGCGGCCGACCGTCTTCTTGATGAGCCTTGAGCTGATCCAGCAAGTAGCTGAGTTGCTCGATGAGGAACGTGTCGGTTTCGGTCAGACGACGCAGTTGTTCCGGGTCGCCGTTGTGATGCGACAGCCCGTGCCGCGTCTGGGAGATGCCGATGTCCGGGATCGCTCCGCCATTGGACTCGCTGCAAATCATGCAGGTGATGACGCGCGTCGAATCGGTGCGCAGAGCCAACACCATCAGGTCTGAGAACAGCCGGTGATATTCGCGGACCTGCGACATCTCCAGCTTGCGCGTCAGCCGAGCTTCATCAGACGGCTCGATCTTGGGCTTCGGAATGTTGAGCCATGACTCAGCCCGCTCGGTGCGAACTTCGACTTGCCGCACGGCGGTGAGATACTCGTCGAGCTTTGAACGGTCTTCGGTCCCCAGCTTCTGATTCACGCGTTTGGCGTCATCGGCGACGACATCCAAGATGCTGCCGCGTCGGCTGAGTCGGCGGCTGATCGCGCTCTTACTCTCCTTCTCGACACCGAACAGCATGTTGAAAATGGTGCGAGTGTTTCGCTCGGCGGGAATCTGAATGCCGTCGCGCGACCAGGCGAGCGAATGGCCTTCGATCGCCAACTCCAGCGACGCGAAACGGGTCGAAGTGCCCTGCACTTCGGCCAGGAGTTGATCGACCGAAACCGTGTTGCGGAAAGCTCCGCCGTCGCCGGGCACGTTCGCGCCGGTCAGCCAAACTTTGTCGCAGTTGTGATGCTTGCCAAGCACCATCGGATGATGCAGTCCGCTGATCGGAGTGACGTCCGCGCGATGTCGCTCCAACGATTGCAGCGGCTTTGAAAATTCAAACTCTGCTCCCGCTTTTTCGATCTGCCAAGTCAGCGTGTTGACGCCGTTGGGGATGTAGAGAAAGACGCTGCGTTTGGGCTTCGTCGGCGTTGGCAAACTGGGAGCAGCAAAGCTCGGAAGGGCCATGCAATCCAGCAGCGGCAGAGCGATGGAGACACCGAGACCGCGCAGCATTTCCCGACGGTTGAGATGCCATTTGTTGGTGTTGATATTGCTCATTTTAGATCTTCCATTTTGATTGTTTAACACTTGTATTTACTCCGAAGGAGTTGCGTCTCATAGCCCAGGGTTGCCGCGTAGTCGCGGCTACCCTGGGTCACGGAAACAACCACCGTCCTACCCCAACGGGGTTGCGTCATTGGCGGATGGCAATCAATCCCAAACATATCGTTCGTCGTACTCGATCTCGTGGCGCTTGAGAAACGCACGAAATTCCGTCTTGAAATCAATCTGCTGGTGGTGTTCTTCCTGGTTCTGGATGTATTCGTGGACTTGCCCCATTTGCGACTGACTCACAGAAAACGCTCCGTAACCGGCTTGCCAAGAGAACTCCTTGAACAGCGGCCCCTTCTCCTTGATCCAAATTGACGTGATACGCTTCAGCTCCTTCACCCAATCAGCCAATGTGATCGTCCGAGATTGGCGTGCGAGCAAGTGAATGTGGTCTTCAACGCCTCCAACAATGATCGGCGGACAATTCAATGTTTTCGATGTGCCTCCCAGTTCCGCGTGCATCTGCACGCGAATGTCTTTATCAGCGAGCAATGGCTGACGATCCTTCGTCGAAAACACAATATGAACGATGACGTTGGAGAGTGATTGCGGCATGGTGAGTTCCAATATGACGAAACCCCTTCGGGGTACATATTCGGGTTGGGTGCCTTTCCCAGGGTAGCCCGCTGACGCGGGCAACCCTGGGCTATATGACGCAACTCCTTCGGAGTAAAGACAAATTCAAGCGACGCAATCATCGCTTCTGAAACAAGTCGGAAACCACCAGCGCTTCGACGAGATCACGCAGGCGGTAATCCTTCGCGCGGCTGGCTTTTGCGATTGCTGCGAGGTCTTCGCGATCGTCGAACGACAGGCTGCGACGTAAGCCGTAGGTCGCGAGCTTTTCGATGAACGCGGAGTTGAACGAGTCGATGTCGGTTAGCAGCAATTGCTTGAACTCTTCTGGAGTTTGGTAGCTGCGACCGTCGGGAAGTTTGCCGCTGGAATTCACCGAGGGATTGTCGCCGGTCCCTTCGACAGCCTCCGTCGTGCGCCAGCGACCGATCGCGTCGTAGTTCTCGAAGGCCAGTCCCAGCGGGTCGATCTTGCGATGACAGGACGCGCACTTCGCGTCGTGAATGTGGGCTTCCAACTTCATCCGCAACGTGGCTTTGGGCGAGTCCACTGGGTTCGGTTCGATCGGATCGACATTGGCCGGTGGCGGCGGGGGCGACTTGCCGAAGATCGATTCCGAGACCCACTTGCCTCGATGCACCGGGCGATGCCGCGTGCCGTCGGAAGTTAGCGAGAGGATCGAAGCCTGAGTCAGCAGTCCGCCGCGGCGACTCTCCGGAGTCAGTGCCACGCGCTGAAAGCCGGAGCCGGCGACCTCGGGCAAGACGTAGAACTGAGTCAGTCGCAAGTTGGCCATCGTCCAATCGGAATGCAGAAACTCACGCAGAGTCAGACCACGTTGCAGCACCTCGCGGAAGAACGCGGTTGTCTCGCCGACCATGCTTTGCTCCAGCGACTTGTCGTAGTCGGGATACAGCTTCTTATCGGGCGGGAACATGCCGACCTTCCGCAGGTTCAGCCACTGCGACGCGAACGAGTCGCTGAAACGATCGGCACGAGGATCGGCCAACATCCGCTGCACTTGTCGCCCGAGTTCGGCTTTGTCGCGCAGCTGGCCTTGCTCGGCGAGTGCGAACAAGGAGTCGTCCGGCATCGTGCTCCACAACAGATACGACAGTCGGCTGGCGATCTCCCAGTCGTTGAGCGTGAGACGATTGGTGTCCTCATCTCCCTCGGCGAGAAACAAAAAGCTCTTCGAGCAGAGGATCGCCGTCATGCCCGCTTTGACTGCGTCGGGGAACTTTTCATTGGCCGCGAGTTCTGCTTTCACGATACCGGCGTAGCTATCCAACTCTGATGAGGAGACCGGTCGTCGAAACGCACGTCGCGCCATTTTCTCAAGCCCGCTGCGGACTTGATCCACTTTATCGACTTCCGCCGACCAGTATTCCTCGCGCCGTCGTTGTTCTTCTGCGGTGATGAAGGGGCCGCGCCACGAGACCTCGTCCAGAATGAGGAAGGGATAACGCGGACGACCTTGCTCGTCGGTCAGCTTCATCTGCCAGGGAGTGCGACCGTCCTTCGTGCTGATGAACGGTTTGTTGCTGTGACGCCCCGAACGGAAGTTGTTCGACAGTCCCGGCACGTTGTTGAGTACATCAATGCTCGGTCTTCCTTTCGGCAGATGAGCGCGGAAGGTGACGGTGATGGGCTTGTCTTCGGGAGCGACGATGTCTTGCTCGAACAGCACGCGGTCGAGCGATTTCTCGTAGACGAACAAGCGCGGAGCGCGGCTGTTGTCGGGCTTCAATCCACTGAGCGTGTAGCTGATTTCATAGATGCCCGCTTCCGGCAAGTTTTCCCACGCCGAACCTCGGAAGATGTCTCCCGCCCACATTTCGAAACGCATCTTGCCCAACAGTCCGAGTTCTCGCAGACGTTCGCGATGCGTCTCGTCGATGTGCTTTTCGGTGACGGCTCGCTGAGTGGACTCGAAGAAGATCGGCTTCTTGGCGGGGTACGCCTCGGCCAGGATGACTTCGGCGGCGGCGAGATACTTTTCGATGTTGGAGGGCGACAGCGTCAGCACCGAACCGAGCCGCTCGAAGCCATGCCACTCGGGATCTTCGGGGAAGCCGGTCGGGTCCGTGGCATCGAAGTGGACGCCGATCAGATCGCGGACGGTGTTGACGTATTCGTCGCGAGTCAGCCGGTTGTAGGAAACTCGCCCACGCTGCGCCATGCGAGCGGCTTCACCTTCCTTGAGCCTCGCGGACAGCCATTCCACGACAGCGGCACTCTCTTGAGCGGTCGGCTGAGTCTTCTCTTCTTTGGGCGGCATTTCTCCCGAGCTGATTCGCTCCCTGATCTCCGCCCACTGCGGCGTGTTCTCGCGACCGACGTTGCGAGACAGGTTGTCGATCCGGAATTCGCTTTCCTGTTTCTTCTCACCATGACAGCGGACGCAATGCGTCTGGAAGTAGGGCCAGACATCTGTCTCGAAGTTCGGTGCCGCGAACAGAACTGCGGGAGTTGCCACTGGCAGAAGCAGTGCAATCGCGAGGATGCTCAACTTTTTAAAACGACGGTCGTGACTCATGAAACTCTGATTTCCCCGGAGACTCTGCGATCCATTCTGTGAAGCAACCAACACGCCAGACAACGGCACTCTCTGGCAACGGGAGTGTGATTGCGTCGTGAGTTGGCCTGTTCGAGAGCGTGGCTTACCGGGACGAGTTCAGGTGATCTCACGACCTGAACCGGGACCGATGGAGGGTTGCCGCAGGCAGTCTATCGCGAGCCGAAGGAATGGACAGAGTGCGTGCTGTGCCTCGCAGTGGCGTTGGATGGGCAGTCCGCCCACGAAGCGCTATGGGTTGAGGGTAGATTGACGCAGCGTCGTTTAACCGCGTGGGCAACGCCCCGCGCGTCGTGCGGCGAAACACATTTCCACGTCGTTGGACACGCG